>NZ_JNXR01000004.1:0-363557 GCF_000725475.1 Streptomyces durhamensis | reverse complement strand
CACGCTCGCCACCTGCACCGAGTTCGGCGCGGAACACCTCGCCGACGCCCTCCTCGCCCGCCTCGACGTCGCCAGCGGGGGCAACGACGACATCGCCATCGTCGTCGTCCGCCTGGAGCGAACGACCCGACCGTACTGATCAGGCCGATGTCGTCATCGCGACGACGTCCTGCTGCACGACGACCCGCAAGCGCTCGCGCTGGAGGCAGAAGCGGATGCGCGCTTCCCCCTTCCCACGGCTCCAGCGTGCGTGATGGCCGAGAGCAGCACCGGTCGCTCGCTCTCGCACCACGCCAGTGCCCGCGCGTGGTCTGGCAGGAGCTCAGGAGCTGTGCATGAGCGGGACGGGGGGACGGACAACGCCAGCAAGTCCCGCACAGGTGACCGCAGTCGCGTACCGGCCCGGGACGTGCTCGGCGAGCAGGCTCGCTCTGCTCAGTTCCCTCAGAGCCCGTCGTGCCCGTGCCGGTGTCACGGTGGCGAGGCCGGCCGCGGCGTGCAGCGAGATGTCCGGACCGGGGTGCAGGCCCAACAGGCGGAGCCGTGCGCACAACCGGACCAGCTCGCCGGCCGCGTTGGGCGCTTGGGCCACCCTCTCGTGCGCACGAGGTGGGGCCGGTCGACGACACGCGCCTGCGAGCGGTGCCCTACCGTGGGATTCGGCGCAGGTCCGGCGCCAGGGGCGGACGCTCACCGCTCACCGCCTCGACGAGCGCCTCGGGGAGGCCCAGCAGGCGCAGTGCGTCGGGCAGCGTGGCCGCCACGACGACCGTGGACACCGCGGCCTGCGCGGCCTGCGCGTACCGTGCCCGGGCGCCGGAGTGGTCTCCGCGCGCCTCAGCCGTCCTGCCCAGACCGGCCAGCGTACGGACGCGGTTGGCGGCCCCTTTCACCCCGTGCGGGTCGAGGTGCTCCAGTGCCTGGGTGTAGCGGCTCTCCGCCGTGTCCCGGTCCCGCTCCGCCAGGGCGATGTCGCCGAGGCCGCGCAACGCCGCCGCCAGCGCCCCGGTGCTGCCGCCGCGGCGGGCGAACTCGGCCGCCCGCGTGTAGTCGGCCCTTGCCGCCGCCGGGTCGACGTCGGCGCGCAGGTCCCCCCGGTTGGCCAGAAGGTCGGCGCAGTCCTCCAGGGCGTCCAGCTCTTCGGCCAGCGTGAGTGCCTCGTCGGTGAGGGCGACCGCCGTGTGCCGGTCACCCCGTGTGCGCGCGACGCCGGCGAGCGCGTCCAGCGTCAGCGCGGCGCCCCAACGGTCGCCCTGTGCACGGAACTCCGTGGCCGCCGCGTGGAAGGCCCGTTCGGCCTCGGCGAGGTCGCCGTCGCCGAGTGCGCCGAACCCGGTCACGTACCGCGCGACGGCCCTGGCCCACGGTTCACGGCTGTCACGCTGGGCCGAGACGAGGGCGAACGCACCCTGTGGGTCCCCCTCGCTCGTCGCGTTGTGCGTCATCCACAGCAGCAGGGCGGCCGGGTGGCGCCCCGGCCGGCCGTCCGCCCACACCGCGGTCAGCGCCTTGCCCGCCGATGCCCGGTGCCGATGCCACACTTCCCGTCCGGCCTCGCCGGCCGCGGCGATCAGCACCGAGATCGCGTACTCCTCACCCAGCCCGTCCGGGGGCGTGTCGCCGACGGCATCGAGAAGCGTGCGTGCCGGTGGGGCCAGCGTGCCGGAAGCGCCGCGTATCCACAGATACGTCGAGGCCGCGGCGATCAGTTCCAGGGCCGTTCCGGTCTCGCGCGCCCCGACCGCCCAGTGCACGGCCGCCTGCAGGTCGGGCTGCTCCGCGGCGAGCGCCGGCAACAGCTCCAGCTGCTCACCGCGCCGCAGCCCGGGGTCCGCGGAGCGCAGCAGGTCCAGCAGCGTGCCGGCGTGGACGCGCCGTACCGTCTCCGTCTCACCCGCGGCGTCCAGTCGCTCGGCGCCATAGGCACGGATCGTCTCCAGCATGCGGCAGCGGCCGCCCGTCCACTCCAGCAGCGACTTGTCGGCGAGGGCCTGCAGGGTCTCCTCGTCCGTGTCGCAGACCCGCAGTGCGCAGGCGACACTCGCCCCGCCGGCGAACACCGAGAAGCGCCGGGCGGCCCGTTGCTCCGGCTCCGGCAGCAGGTCCCAGCTCCAGCCGACCACCGAGCGCAGCGTGCGGTGCCGGGTCTCTGGACCGCGGCTGCCGCGCTCGGTCACACCGAGCCGGTCGTGCAGCCGGGCCGAGAGCTCCGCCAGCGTCAGGGTGCGCAGCCGGGCCGCCGCCAGCTCGATGGCCAGCGGCAGGTTGTCGAGAGCGGTGCAGACGCGCCGTACGGTCTCGGGGTCGGGGACGAACGCCCGGCGTGCGGCCCGGGCCCGGTCGGTGAAGAGTTCCGCCGCGGCGGCGTCATCGAGCGGCCGTACGGGATGGAGGTGTTCGCCGATGACACCCAGCGGTTCGCGGCTCGTCGCCAGCACGCGCAGGCGCGGGCACATCGCCAGCAGACGGGCCGCCAGTACGGCGATCTCCTCCACCAGGTGCTCGCAGTTGTCCAGGACGAGCAGCAGCTGCCGGCCGGACAGGGCCGTGACCAGGCGGTCCAGCGGGCCCTGGGCCCCGGCCGCCGTGTGCAGCCCGTTCTCCCGCAGGCCCAGGGCGCCGAGGAGGGCCTGCGGCAGGACGGCGGCGTCCCGCAGTGCGGCCAGTTCCACGAAACACACCTCGTCGTCGGCCTTCTCCGCCACCTGTGCGGACAGCCGCGTCTTGCCGACGCCTCCTGGACCGGTCAGGGTCACCAGCCGGGCCGCACGCAGGAGTTGCCGTACCGCGGTCACCTCCTCGGCACGGCCGACGAATGCGGTGAGCGGGGCCGGCGGGTCGGCGGGAGCGGGGGACGCGTCGGCGCGCAGCAGCTCGCCGTGGAGTGCGGCGAGCTCCGCAGACGGATCTGCGCCCAGCTCGTCGGCGAGATGCCGCCTGACCTTCTCGAAGACGACCAGGGCCTCGGCCTGGGCGCCGTCCGCGTGCAGCGCCCGCATCAGCAGCCCGGCGAGGCGCTCGCGCAGTGGATGGCGGTCGAGGAGTTCCCGCAACTCGGGTACGGCTGCGCGGTGTTCGCCGAGGCACAGCTGGGCTTCGAGCCGGTCCTCCAGTGCCGCCAGCCGCAGTTCCTCCAGCCGTACGGCGGCCGCGCGGGCCGACGCGCTGTCGGCGACGTCGGCGAGCGCCGGGCCCCGCCACAGCTGAAGCGCTTGACGCAGCAGCGGCAGGGCCGTGCCGGGATCACCCTCCCCCAGTGCCGAACGGCCCTCCCGCGCCAGCCGTTCGAACCGGCCGGCGTCCACGTCCTCGGCGGCGACGGCGATCCGATAGCCGGCTCCCGTCCGTTCGATCGCCGCCGCGGCGCCCAGGGCCGAACGCAGCCGGGACACCTGGGACTGGATCGCGTGGGCGGACGGCACCGCCCCTTCCGGTCCACCCGCCCCGACGGCCCCGATGTCGTCCGCCAGCCGGTCGGCCGGGACGACCTCGCCGGGGGTGACGAGCAGCAGTGCCAGCAGTGCTCGCCGCGCTGGTCCGCCCAGGGGCACCTCCGCACCCTCGTCGCCCCACGCCTGTGTCCCGCCGAGGATTCCGAAGCGCATGCGGGTCATTATCCACTCGGACAACTCCCCGTAGGTCTTGGGCCGGTGAGCCGGGGACGGTCAGACTATCGGGCCGAGGTACGTACCACCGGACACGTCGATGGTGCGCCCGGTGACCCACCGTCCCCCGGGGCCCACCAGGAAGCCGACGACCTCGGCCACGTCCTCGGGCTCCCCGAGGCGGCCCAGCGCGGTGATCGCCTCGAGTCCCGCGACCACTTCGGGAATGGAGGTGTAGCCGGCGGTCAGATCGGTCCGCACCGCGCCCGGCGCCACCGTGTTGACCGTGATCCCGCGTCGGCCCAACTCGTTGGCCAGCGACGGGGCCAGCGATTCGACCGCGGCCTTGGTGACGGTGTAGCCGATCTGCGTGGACACGGCGAACCGGCTTGCGGTGGACCCCATGTTGACGATCCGTCCCCCGTCGTTCAGCAGGGGCAGCGCCCGCTGGATCACGAAGAAGGGCGCGGTGACGTTGACCGCCAGCAGCCTGTCCCACTCGTCCGCGCTCACCTGGGAGATCGAACTCGTCGAGGAGATGCCCGCGTTGTTGACCAGGATGTCCAGCCCGCGGCCCGCGAGTCCGGCGACCAGCCCCTCGAACAGCTTGTCCACCGCGCCCTCCTCCCCGAACCGCGCCTGGATGGTGAAGGCCCGGCCGCCGGCCTCCTCGATCCGCGTCACGGTCTCCTTGGCCGCGTCGTCGTTGCCGCCGTAGTGGATCGCGACCAGTGCTCCCTCGGCGGCCAGCCGCAGGGCCACCGCCCGGCCGATGCCCCGCGACCCACCGGTCACCAGTGCCGTCTTGCCCGTCAGTTCACCCATCGTCCGCTCCTCGCTCGGTGGCCGGCCCTCGGTGCGGAACCGGCGATGGCCCCACACTCGCGGCGACGGCTCACCGTGCGCTCACCGCGGGCTCACCGGGACACGGCGCGGAGCGCGAGTTTCGGATGGTCGATGTCGGGGAGCCAGTCGCGCTGCGGTGTGTACTCCAGCCAGCGCCGGGTACGGCCGGCTTCGGTGAAGCCGCGCAGCAAGGTGTCGAGCAGCGGGTGGCGGGCCGACTCCCGCCATGCCAGCGACCACGCGTACAGGGGTGTCGGCTCGACGAGCGGGACGGAGCGCAGGCCCGCGTGGTCCGGCAGGGGCGCGTCGGCGGGGAAGACGGTGAAGCCCTCGGCGTCGGTGCGGAGGTTCTGGACGAGGTGGTCCAGTCCCAGATTGGGGCCGTCGTGCCGCCGCGTGATCCGGAACTCGTCGGCGAAGCGGCGCAGGAAGTCCAGGCGGTTCAGCTCGGCCGGGCACCACAGGACGCTGTCGCGCAGGTCGGCCGGGCGCAGTGCGGCGGCATCGGCCAACGGGTGGGACGGGCCGACCAGCACGTCGACGGGTTCCAGCCGCACCAGACGCTGGGTCAGTCCCGCATCCCGTCCGTCGGGCAGCGGGTGTACGCGGCCGAATCCCAGGTCCGTGTCACCGCGCAGCAGCGCCTGCGCGACTGACGGCCAGTCTCGTCCCGGGCTCGGTTCCCACCGCACCGCCCCCAGCGCGACCACCGCCTCGGCGACCGTGCGCATCGGCGCGTACAGATGACCCCACGCCTCGATCCGTACGACCGGTCCGGCGCCCGACACGGCGGCGACCGCCCGTTCGCCCGCGGCAAGCGCCTCGCGCGCGGCCGGCAGGAACCGTTCCCCTGCCTCGTTCAGCCGGATCCCGCCCCGGCGCTCGAACAACCGCACCCCCAGCAGCTCCTCCAGCCGCGCGATGCGTTTGGAGAGCGCCTGCTGACTGGTGCCCAGCTGTTCGGCGGCCTGTCCGAAGTGCAGGGTCCCGGCGGTCGCGACGAAGGCGCGGACCAGGGTGAGGTCGAGGTCCATGCCGCTGACCTTATGCGACAACCGCGCGTTGTCGGCCGGGTGGCTTGGTTGTTGGCCGGGCCGCCGCATCACGCGGTCAGATGATCCCGGAAGCCACACCACCGGAAGCCACACAGAGGGATGGCCCGGGCCACCGAGGAGACGACCACGATGAAAGCCTTCGTACCGACCGGAGATCCCGCCGAGCCGGTCGTGCTCGCCGACGTCGACGAGCCGACGCCGCGCCCCGACGAGGCGCTGGTGAAGGTCGAGGCGTTCTCGGTCAACCGGGGTGAGACGTTCAAGCTGGAGAGGCCCGCCCTCGGCGAGCGCCCTGGCAAGGACATCGCAGGCCTGGTGGTGCAGCCGGCCGCCGACGGCAGCGGGCCGTCCGGGATCACGCGGGTCGTCGGCCACCCCATGGCGGGCGGCTGGGCGGAGTACGTGGCGGTGCCGACCGACGCGCTCGCCGAGCTGCCGAACGAGGTCTCCGTGCTCCAGGGCGCGGCACTGCCGCTGGCCGGGCTCACCGCGCTGCGGCTGCTGCGCGCCGCCGGACCGGTGCCAGGCCGGCGGGTACTGCTGACCGGTGCCTCGGGAGGCGTGGGTCACTTCGTCACCGAACTCGCGGCCGCCGCCGGCGCGCAGGTCACCGCCGTGACGCGGGACGCCGAACGCGGCGCCCGGCTGGCGGAACTCGGCGCCGCCGAGATCGTGCACGACGTCGCCGATGCCCGAGGCCCGTACGACATCGTGCTGGAGTCGACCGGCGGCCAGGCCCTCCCCCTCGCGCTCGCGCGGCTCGCCAGGCGCGGCACGCTGATCTGGTTCGGGCAGGCCAGCCGCACACCGGCGACGCTGGACTTCTTCGACTTCTTCGCCGGTCCGGAATCGGCTGTCATCCGCCACTTCCACTACCTCGACGCCGACACCCGGCTCGACGACGACCTGGCGGCACTGGTCCGGCTGACCGCCGAAGGCCGACTGCACCCCGAGATCGGCCGCGTCACGGACTGGACGGACACCGCGACCACCCTCACCGATCTGCGCGACCGCCGTATCCGCGGCAAGGCCGTCCTCACCCTGTCCTGAACCACGCCGGAACCACCCGCCGCAAGAACGACCGGAGGAACAAGACCATGACCATCACCACCGACCCCAGGGCCGTCGTCATCCGCTACATCGAGGCCGTGCGCGACGGCGCCGCCGATGTCATCCATGACAGCTTCTGCGCGGACGCGACCTGGCACTACCCGGGTGCCCTGCCCATCTCCAAGGTCTGGCACGGCCGCGAGCAGATCATCAACGACTTCCTCGGCAGCATGGGACCGGTTCTCGTCCCCGGCACCCTGGAGATCGAGCTGGTCAGCACCATCGCCGAGGGCGACCGTGTGGTGGCCGAATGGACCTCCAAGGCCAAGACCGTGTACGGCGGCACCTACGACAACCGCTGCCTCGGCATCTACACGGTGCGTGACGGCAGGATCGCCTCCGTCGTCGAATACGCCGACACCCAGCACGTGGCCGCGACGCTCTTCCCCGGCCATGACGCCCACGGGCCCGCCGGTACCGAGTGAGCCGCGTCCGGCTCAGCCTCCATGGGGCCTGGCCAGACCGTGGTCGTAGGCGAAGATCACCGCCTGGATGCGGTCACGGGCGCCGATCTTGGACAGGACACGGCCGACATGGGTCTTGACCGTGGACTCGGACAGGACGAAACGGCCGGCGATCTCTCCGTTGCTCCAGCCCTTGCCGATGGCGACGAGGATTTCCCGTTCGCGGTCGGTGAGGGAACTCAGTCTCGGGTCCTCGGCGGAGCCGTCGCCGCCGGGGGGCACGAGACGGGCGAACTCGTGGAGGAGGCGGCGGGTGAGCGCGGGGGCGATCACGGCGTCTCCGACGGCCACCGCGCGGATGCCCGCCAGAAGTTCCTCGGGGCGGGCGTCCTTGAGGAGGAAGCCGCTGGCTCCGGCGCGCAGCGCCGCGTACACGTACTCGTCGATGTCGAAGGTGGTCAGGACGAGGACGCGGGAGCGGTCGCCGGCGGCGACGATCCGGCGGGTGGCCTCGATGCCGTCCATGCCGGGCATGCGGACGTCCATGAGGACGACGTCGGGGCGGAGTTCGGCGGCCTTGCGGACCGCTTCCGCCCCGTGCGCGGCCTCGCCGACCACTTCCGTCTCGGGTACGGAGTCGAGAAGCATGCGGAAGCCGTACCGCTGGAGGGGCTGGTCGTCCACGACGAGCACGGTGGTCACCGGGCACCGTCCTGGGGAGTGAGGTCGAGGTCGGCCCGTACCGTCCAGCCGGTGGCCGTGGGGCCGGCGCTGACGTGCCCTCCGTAGAGCGCCGCTCGTTCTCGCATGCCCACCAGGCCGTGTCCTTCCTCGTTCGCCGTGCGGGGACGGCCGGCCGGGTCTGGTGGGCCGGAGTCCTGGACGGTGATGGTCAGCCGTGGGTCCTCCACGACGATCGCCAGATTGGCACGCGCGCCGGCGCCGGCGTGCTTCAGGGTGTTCGTCAGAGCCTCCTGCACGATGCGGTAGACCGTGAGCTGCACCCCGCTGTCGAGGGCGTCGATGTCTCCGGCCGTACGGTAGACGACCTCCAGGCCGGCGGCGCGCACCCCCTCGCACAGCGCGTCGATGTCCATGAGACCGGGCTGCGGGCTCAGCTCGGGCTCGGCCGGCGGGCCGTCCGCCTCGCGCAGTACGCCGAGCACCCGGCGCAGTTCGCCCAGGGCCTGACGGCCGGTGTCCCCGATGAGGTGCAGCGCCTCCTTGCCCCGTTCCGGATCGGCACCGGCGGCATAGGCCCCCGCGTCGGCGAGCGTGATGATGACGGACAGGTTGTGGCCGACGATGTCGTGCATCTCCCGGGCCACTCGTGTCCGTTCGGCGGCGACGGCGAGTCTGTCGCGCTGGTCGCGTTCGATCTCCAGGCGTGCCGCACGGTCCCGCAGTCCGGCCAGTTGGGCCCTCCGGATGCGGATCATCAGGCCGAGCGCGAGTGCCGCGGTCGCCGTGCTGAGCAGGAAGAACAGTGCGTCCCATACCGACATCGCCGCCGACACCCGGGCCGCGACCAGGCCCAGCGCACCCGCGCTGACCGCGCAGGCCCAGGGGAGCTGCCGCAGCCGCCCGTGCAGGGCCAGGCTGTACAGGGCGACGAAGAGCGCGACGTCCGCACGGAGCACGGCGCCGAGGGACCACTGGAGGACGAACACGGCCGTGACGGCGCCGAAGGCGGCGGCGGGCGCCCGGCGTCGCCACAGCAGCGGCAGCACCAGCCCGGCCTGCAGGACCAGCATGCCCGCAACGGGCAACCGGGTGAACGCCAGGCGGAAGCGGCGCCGGCCGTCGCCGTCGCCGTCCCCGCCGATCACGCCGACCGCGTGCAGCAGGTCAGGCAGGCAGAACAGCAGGAAGACCAGGAGCACCACCGCGGTGTCCAGCACCCACGGGCGGGCGCGGTCGGCCTGCCGAAGCCGCTGGCCGACCCGGCCGAGCCGGGCGACCAGCGGCCCCATCCCGCTGAGATCTTCGGTGGTCACGGTGGTCACGTAGGTCACCGACCCATGATGCGGGTGGCCGCGGCTCAGACGTCGCTGCGCAGCAGCCGGTACGCCGCTCCGGCCAGCACCAGGGCTGTCCAGCCCAGGAAGACCAGGAGTCCGGCGCCCGGCGACAGGGTGGTCGAGTCGTGGGTCAGGGCGAAGATCGACTCGCCCGCGTGGCTGGGGAGATAGGGGTCGATGTCGCCCTGCCACGAGCTGGGCAGCAGGGAGATCAGCCCGGGTACGAGCATGAGGGCGGCGACGAGCACCGAGATACCGCCGGCCACCGACCGCAGCAGGGCGCCCAGCGCGGCGCCGATCACGCCGACCAGGCCCAGGTAGAGCCCGGCGCCCAGGAGGCTGCGGACGACACCGGCGTGGCCGAGGCCCATGGCGGCGGGCGTACCGGAGACGATCCGGCTGCCGACGAGGAAGGCGACGAACGCACCGACGGTGGCGATGACCAGCGCGACCAGTCCGTACACCGCCGCCTTGGCCCACAGCACGGGCAGCCGGCGCGGCACCGCGGCCAGCGTCGAGCGGATCATGCCGGTGGAGTACTCGCCCGCCGTGACCAGTACGCCGAGCACACCGAGGGCCAGCTGTGCGAAGTTCGTGCCGAACAGGGACAGGCTCGCGGCCGTCGCGGTGGCGAAGTCGCGGTCCATGTGCCGGCCGGAGTCGAGATTCGACTTGTAGTGGCTCGCGGCGATGACGCCGAAGGCGACGAGGAACAGCAGGCCCAGGGCGAGGGTGATCCAGGTGGAGCGCAGGGACCAGAGCTTGGCCCATTCCGAGGCCAGCACGCGCCCTCCGGTCACCCGGTAGGCGGGGCGGGCTCGCACGGCCTGGTCGGTCTCGGGGGTCTCGGGGGTTGCCGTGAGGGTGCTCATGCCGCGCTCCCGGGGGTCTCGATGCCGGTCGTGGAGCCGTGGTACTCCACGGCGTCCCTGGTCAGTTCCATGAATGCCTCCTCCAGCGACACCGCCTTCGTGGTCAGCTCGAACAGGGGGATGCCGTGCTCGGCGGCCTTCAGCCCGATCTCGCGGGCGGACACCCCGGTCACCTGCAGTTCCTCGGAGCCGATGCGGCCGGTGATCTCCACGCCCGGCCCGGCCAGCAGGTCCCGCAGCCGCGCGGTGTCGTCCGTGGCGACCTTCACGGTGTCGCCGCCCGCCTCGCGGACCAGGTCCCGCACGGTCGTGTCGGCCAGCAGCCGGCCTCGCCCGACGATGATCAGGTGATCGGCCACCAGTGCCACCTCGCTCATCAGGTGCGAGGAGACGAACACCGTGCGCCCCTCGGCCGCGAGGGTGGTGAGCAGGTTCCGGATCCAGAGGACGCCTTCGGGGTCCAGTCCGTTGACCGGCTCGTCGAGCATCACGGTCTGCGGATCGCCGAGCAGGGCGGCCGCGATGCCGAGGCGCTGGCCCATGCCGAGGGAGAAGGCACCGGCCCGCTTCTTCGCGACGCTGCCGAGACCGGCGAGCTCGACGACCTCGTCGACCCGGCGGCGCGGGATGCCATGGGTCAGTGCGAGCGCCCGCAGGTGGTGGTAGGCGGAACGGCCCGGGTGGATCGACTTGGCCTCCAGCAGGGCTCCCACCTCCTGCAGCGGCGCCTGATGACGGGCGTAGCGCTGCCCGTTCACCGTGACGGAGCCGCTCGTCGGCGCGTCCAGCCCGACGATCATGCGCATCGTCGTGGACTTGCCCGCACCGTTGGGCCCCAGGAAGCCGGTCACCGTGCCCGGCCGCACGGTGAAGTCCAGCCCGTCGACGGCCGTCTTCTCCCCGTACCTCTTGGTGAGCTGCTGTGCCTCGATCATTCGCGTTCTCTCTCTCGGACTCCGGCGCCGAAACGCCTGACGCCTCCTCCGTCACGCTAGGCCCGGGACCAGCCGGATCCGGTGGTACCGGGGGCTGAACAGTGGCCGGTGGGTGGTACCGCGGTACTACGCGGCCGGGGCCGCTGGTCCCCGGCCGGGGGCCGACGCGGAGGCACGACATCTCTCTTTCACGTCATCCGTAAATGTGCCGTCGCACCCGAACATTTGGGTAAGTGCCCGAATAGGCAGCCATATTTTGGTCGTCACGGCGCGAGGTGTAACGCCACCGCGCTTTCAAGACGCAGAACCAGACAGGAGCGGGGCGAAACCTCGGGGCGGAATCAAGCGCCTGGGACAACCGCGCTGTCACGACAACTCGTCAGATCGGAATTTCTTGTGAGCAACACCGACCCTGTGTCCGGATATCACACGTACGACCAGCCCACGGGCCCGGACCGCTCCGTACGCCGTCATGCCGCCGGTCGGCGCACGGCTCTGGCGGTCTGCACGATCGCCGACATCGCGGCAGGGCTGCTGGCTCTGTGGATCCTGTTGTTCCTGCTCGATGCGAATCAGGCGAATGTCTTCGTCACCTTCGTGCACGGAATGGCGGACTGGCTGGCCTGGTGGTCGCAGGACATTTTCACGATGGACACAGAGGGTCTACGCGTCATCCTCAATTATGGTCTTCCGGCCGTCATGTATTTGGCGATAGGTCACGGGATCGCCGCCAGGCTCAACCGGGCCTGACGGCGTTATGAGGACCTGGGCCGCGAACGCGGTGACGTGGCCGCGCAGACCCAGCCGGCGGCGGACCACACGCAGCCGGGGCGCGGGAGCGATCCCCGTGGCCGTCGACGTTTCGTTGGGTGATAGGTGGTCTCCCGGCCACCTTCTTTGTGCCATCTGCCAGTACGGCGGCCAGACGGGGCCGGAGGAGACTCTCTGCCACGACCGCGGCCCGGCCCAGCCTGTGAACGCGCAGGGCCGGCGTGGCCGCATACCGGACGAAGCACTGGAGGGGGCAGCACGTGAGCGTGCAGCAGTACGACGAGATCGGCGAGGCGTTCGAGGGGTTCAAGTCCCTGCCGTTGGTGCGTTACGGGGAGGTACCGAGCTTCCTGGGCATGGTCGGGGACGTGAGGGGCAAGTCGGTTCTCGACCTCGCGTGCGGCACCGGCTTCTACAGCAGGGAGTTCAAGCGGCGCGGCGCCGCGGATGTGCTCGGTGTCGACATCTCCGTCGAGATGATCGCCGTCGCGCGGGAGATCGAGCAGCGTGAGCCGCTGGACGTGCGCTACGAGATCGGTGACGTGTCCGAACTGCGGCCTCTCGGCCGGCGCTACGACATCGGGGTGGCGGTGCAGTGCCTCAACTATGCCGAGAGCGCGGCGGCGTTGGAGCGGATGTGCCGCAACATCCACCGGAGTCTGGTGCCGGGTGGAGAGTTCTTCGTGTTCTGCCAGAAGCCCGACTACCGGTTCAACTGCGCGTCCCTGGACAAGTACGGGTTCCTCTGCGAGCCGACCGGCGAGGAGAGCGAGACGGGTCCGCGGGCACGGGTCACTGCTCTCCTCGACCCGAAGCCGATCAGCATCGTCTCCACGGTCCCGCGCCGCGAGGTGTACGAGGAGTGTCTGCGGGCGTCCGGGTTCAGTGAGGTGCGCTGGGTTCCGTTGCAGGTGTCCGAAGCGGGCATCCGTGAGTTCGGCGAGGACTTCTGGACGGACCTCCTCGCCCACCCGCCGCTGGAGATGCTGCGCTGCCGCGCCTGACCGGCCGGACCTCGACGACGGCGGCCTCCCGCGGACGGATGGTCGGCCGGAGCGTGCGGCCGGGGCACCCGGCTTTGGCGGGTGCCCCGGCGCGGGCCTGGGTCCTGACGAGCCGCAGGAGTCGTCACCGGCCCCGATGAAGGTGCCGTCGAAGGGCTGCACAGCCGTGCGGGCACCGTCACCGAGTCGATGGCCGCGCCCGCCACGGCGCCGGTGACCTGTCGTGCCCGGCACGGACTGCCCGGGGCGCGGAACGCGGTGAGCCGGTCGCGTCACGCGGTGGCGTAGTCGGACAGGGCCGGTTCCAGCAGGCCGAACGCTTGGGCGGCTTCGGCAGCGACGATGCGAGCGATCTCGTCGTCGGGCTGCCCGGCCAGGGTGAGCGTCTGGATGCGGTGGAACAGCACGCGGTGGACGGTGCCCAGCAGGCCGGCGGCGGTCTGGACGGTGATGTCGTCGGGGCCGACGCCGGTGACCTCGGCGAGCGCCTGAGCGAGGTGGTGTTCGCGCTGCTCGTGCAGGCCGTGGAGACAGGTGGTCAGGGTAGGGCTGTCGGCGACCATGCGGGCGAACTCCAGGCCGGAGAATCCGGCGACCGGGTCCTGGGCGACCACGGCGTCGTCGAACGCGCGGCGCAGTGCGGCCAGCGCTGACTCACCCGGGTGCCGGGCGGCGACGGCGTGGGACAGGGAAGTGGCGAACTCCTCCTGGTGGTCCAGGGCCAGGTCTTCCTTGCGGGCGAAGTAGTTGGTGACGGTCTTCTTGGCGACGCGGGCGGCATCGGCGATCTCGGCGATGGTCGTCTGTTCGAAGCCCTGCGCGATGAACAGCCGGGTGGCGTGGTCGGAGATGAGCTGCCGCGTCTCCTGCTTCTTCGCCTCCCGCAGCCCGGTGACCGGGGCGGATGTCTGAGTGGCCATGGCGCAATCTTACCTTCGTGGCATCTTTACCTTGACCCCCTCAGGAGTCTCAGACTATGTTTACACCCGTCGTAAGTTTACGTCGATAAAATGCCCGGTGCGGAGGGATCTGCTGACTCCCGTCCCGCCATACCCAGGGAGAGCCCATGCAGTTCACCGCCTCCACCGTCTCGCTGACCGTTGACGACGTCGCCGCCTCTCAAGCATTTCTCTCCACCCACCTGGGCTACACCGTCCGGCAGGCCGCCGATGGGTTCGCCTCCCTGTCGCGGCCCGACGCCGTCGATGTCGTCCTGCTCGCACGCGGCATCGAGGTGCTGCCGCCCGAGCAGCGCGACCGGCACGCCGACGGCCTGATCCTGGCCTTCACCCTCGCCAGCGGCCTGGAAGAGCAGGAGAAGCGACTGCGCGACGCCGGAATCGAGATCACCATGCCGCTCCGTCAGGAGCCCTGGGGCGAGCGCCTGTTCCAGATCACCGACCCCAACGGCGTGATCATTCAGTTCGTCGAATGGTCCGCTCCCGAGCACGGCTGACCCACCCGGGAGGGTGGTGACCAGGACGTCGACACCGCGCGCACCTTCCTGGCACCGCGCACCGTTCGGTGCACGCGTGACGGCCGCGGTGCGGAGTGCCGGTCAGCCGGCAGCGGTGGCGACCGCGAGGCCGAACCCGATCAGCGCGACGCCTGTGATCCGCCCGAGCGCACGCTGGATCCGCGGCCTTTGAAGGACCGGACCGGCCTTGGACAGCAGGAACACGTAGCTGCCCAACCAGGCGAGGGTGAGGGCCGTGTGGAGCAGGACGAGGAGCGCCATGGCCCAGGCGGCGGGCAGCTGGGGCGGGGCCAACGTGGGCAGCAGCCCGGTGTAGAAGACGGCGATCTTCGGGTTGAGGACGTTGTTGACCAGGCCCGTCCGCCACGGGCTTCCGGCGGCAGGGCCGGTCTCCGTTGCGACGGTGGGTGCGGCGGGGCGGTGCTGCCACAGCGCCTGTGCGCCCAGAAGCACCAGGTAGCCGGCGCCGAAGAGCTTGACGGCCAGGTAGGCCGCAGCCGACGAGGCGAGCACGGCCGCGAGCCCTGCCGCGGTCAGCGCACCCCAGAGCAGCAGCCCGGTCGCGATCCCGCCCACGGTGCGCAGCGCGTCGGCGGGACCGGCCATGAGCGTACGCCGGGTCACCACCGCCATGTCCGGCCCGGGTACGACGGTCAGCAGGCCGAGGACACCGACCGCGGCCACGAAGTGGGTCAGCACGCTGCCGGCCTCCCCCCGATCGACCTGGCCGAACCGGTCGGCGGTGGTGTCATGGAGGGGCGGTGTCTCAACGCAGGGGCCTTTCTGTGTCGCGCGTTCAGTGACCGGCGCCTGTTCAGTGACCGGCGCCGGTGTGCGGGTTGGCAGCTTTGCCCTCGGTGCTCAGCAGCACGACGACCGAGGCCGGCCCGAGCGCCAATGCCGTACGGCGTTCCTCGGCTCCCGCGCCGGTGAGTGCCGCACGCAGACCGGCGAGAGCCGCGGCTCCGCAGGGACCCGAGGAGACACCGGCAGCGGCCAGATCACCGGCCGCGCGGGCGCTGTCGGCGTCCGCGACGGCGACGCCGGCGTCCAGTCCGTCGCGCAGGTGGGGCCAGGCGAGGCTGGACGGGGTGCCGCAGTTCAGCCCGGCCATGGTGGTCTCCCTCGTGGCGACGCTGACGGGTTCGCCGAGGGTGAGGCTTTCCAGGACGCAGGGTGCGGCCTGCGGCTCCACCGACAACAGTGCCGGAGCGTTCCCCAAGGGTCGGCTCCGGTAGTGCGTGACCACGGCCTGGGCCAACGACCCCACGCCCACCGGTATGGAGACCAAGTCAGGGCCGTCGACGACCCCCTGGGCCGCCAGTTGCTCGTCGATCTCGGCGCAGAGGGTGGAGTACCCCTCGACGATCCACCCCGGGATCTGCTCGTAGCCCGCCCAGGCGGTGTCCTGGACCAGGACCGCGTCCGGCGCGGCGGCCGCCTCGGCCGCCAGACGCACGGCCTCGTCGTACGGCCCTGGGACCTCGGTGACCTTCGCCTGTTCGGCGACGATGGCCGCCACGGCCTGCGGATGCACGCCCTGGGGGACGAAAACGTGAGCGTGCTGGCCGAGGCGGTGTGCCATGCGGGCAACCGCGCGGCCGTGGTTGCCGTCGGTGGCGGTCACCAGGGTGACCGGGCCGTGTTCCCGGCCGTTCGCCGCCCGTTCGGCAAGGGTGCGGTGGACCGCCCAGGACGCACCCAGCGCCTTGAACGCGGGCAGCCCCAGACGGCACGACTCGTCCTTGACGAAGACCCGGCCGACTCCCCACTCCGCGGCCAGCGACGGGAGTTCGGTCAGCGGAGTGGGCTCGTAGTCGGGCAGCGAGGAGTGGAAGCCCCGCACCTCGCAGGGCGCGGGTTCACACCGCCAGGCACGGGCATCGGGTCGCGCGAACCACGGCAGCGCGGGAAGGGAGCAGGCGTTGTCTGACACGCGACCAGGGTCCGATGCCCGCTTACGATCGGTCCAGCGAATGTTTTCGACCTATACTCATCGAAGAAACCGACCTTTCAGTCATCGGTCCGCGGAGCCGAGGAGAGCGGGCCGCCCGTGTTCGATCTGCACCGACTGCGCCTGCTCCGCGAACTCAAGCACCGCGGCACCCTGGCGGCCGTCGCCGCCGCCCTCTCCTACGCCCCCTCCTCCGTCTCCCAGCAACTCTCCCAGCTGGAGGCCGAAGTCGGCGTCCCGCTCCTTGAGCCGGTCGGACGGCGGGTGAGGCTCACCGCACAGGCCGAGATCCTCGTCGCCCACACCGAAGCGGTCCTCGAGCGCCTGGAGCGTGCGGAGGCGGACATCGCCGCCTCCTTGTCCGACCTGACCGGCACCCTGCGCATCGCCTCGTTCCAGACAGCCGCCCTGGCCCTCGTCCCGACCGCCCTCGGGCTGCTCCGTGACCAGCACCCGCACCTGCGCGTCCACGTCACGCACATGGAACCGGAAAAGGCCCTGCCCGCCCTCCAAGCCCGGGACTTCGACCTCGTCCTCGCCGAGGAATACCCCGGCAACCCCAACCCGCGGCCCACCGAACTCGAACAGGAAGACCTGCTCGACGACCCCCTGCACCTCGCCCTGCCGACACCGGCCGCCGCATCGGAGGCCGACGGCCCGACGGCGGCGCTGCGCTCACTCGCCGACCACCCTTGGGTGATGGAACCCGAAGGCACAGCAGCCCGGCACTGGGCCATGACCCTGTGCCGCAACGCCGGCTTCGAACCTGACGTGCGGTTCGAGAGCACCGACGTGCTGCTCCACCAGCGCCTCGTCGAGCAGAAACACGCCGCGGCCTTCCTCCCCGACCTCGTCTGGAGCGGACAGCCCCCGACCGTCACCCTGCGGCGCCTCCCCCGGGGCCGGCGCACGCGCCGCATCTTCACCGTCGTGCGCCAAGGCCGCAGCCGGCACCCAGCCGTCCTCGCGTGCCGCGACGCCCTGCGCCGGGCGGTCACCCTGCGCTCCGACCAGGCATAGGGCGACGCAGCGCGCCCGGGCCGAGGGACGGCGAAGCCTGTGCACACGCGCTGCCGGTCGAACACCGCTGGGACCGCGTGCCCGGCGTGACGCCGCCCACCTGACGGCCCCGTCCGGTGAGGGAGTCAGCCTCGCCCGCTACGACGGCCCCGAACTCGGCGACGCGAAACGGGCGTGGTTCCGGCCGCGGCCGAAGCGACGGGTCATCGAACGGGCCCTCGACCGGTGGATGCGGCGTCGGCCGGTGACCGGGGCGCAGCGTCGGCCGGTGACCGGGGCGAGCAAAGCTCCCACCTGACCTCGCCCTCATGCCGGTGACCGGTGGGGGCCAGACCGACGGCGGCGGCAACAGCGGCGGATGCCTGGTGATCCGGATGGATGTGGGCGCGGATCGCTTGCACGCCTTGCTCCTGCAGCCAGCCGACCAGTCCTCGTGCCGCCTCGGTGGCGATGCCCCGCTTCTGCCACGGTGTTCCGACCACCCAGGCGACCTCGGCCGCGTACCCGTGCTCAGCAGCAGTGACCGTCGCCTGCACCGTCCCGGTCAGGCATTTCTCCGCGCGGAGCCTGATCACCCAGTTCCACCACCTCTGGGAGGGATCGGGTGAGCCGGCCACCAGGCGTTCATACCGTGCTCGCAACGCCTGCGGGGAGTGCGGGGCACCGCCGATGAAGACATGCAGAGCCGGGTCGGAGAGCACCTCGGCCATCTCGTCCGCGTGCTCGACGGCGAGCGGCACGAGGCTCAGCCTGCCGGTCTCGACAGTCCCGATGCTCATGGCGTTCACCCTGTCTCCTGTCCCACCGCTCTGAGTCGCATCGGGGTGGACCTACGTAGTCAACTGCGTGATTGCACTGATGCGGGGACGCGCCCCGTCCAGCGTACGGTGCACCGGTGAGATCCACATCGGGCCACTTTCTACAACAGGGGGAGATTCATATGCGTATACAGGTCAGGGCCGCCGCTGTTTCCGCTGCCGTCGTGATGTCGGCGCTCGCTCTTCCGGCAGCCGCCCACGCGGCGGAGCGTCCGGGAGCGTCGGCGAAGCTCGGGGCGTTCGCCGCGGAGAGAGTCCACCCGGACACTTCACTGGGCAACATCACCTTCTCGAAGGCCGTCATCAACGGCGGCCAGGACATCGTCCTCGGGGTCGCCACCCGCAAGACCGTCACCGTCACCTATACCGCGACCAGTTCGAGCGGCGTCGCCCTCACGGAAGCCTTCCTCTGGCAGGGCACCGACCCCTCCAGCACGGACACCATCACGGGCTCCCTGGGCACCGACGACGACCCCAGCTGCACCGAGTCGACCACCCGGACCGGCGTCTACAGTTGCAAGGCCGTCTTCCACATCAACGCGGCCTCCGATCTGAAGAAGAACGGTGCCGCCGGAACCTGGAAGCTGTTCCTGGGCGGGTACGACCTCTACGCGAACGCCAGTTACAACGACGACGTCGCCACCACCAAGATCAAGAAGGCAGCCCAGCTGACCCTCGACGCCGCTCCGGAGCCGGTGCAGAAGGGCAGGACCATCACCGTCACCGGCCGGCTGAAGCGCGCCGACTGGAACGCCGGCACGTACTCCGGCTACACGGGGCAGAAGGCGCTGCTGCAGTACCGCAAGAAGGGCAGCCACACCTACACCACACTCAAGACGGTCACCAGCGGCACCGGAGGCTCGCTCAAGACCACCGTCAAGGCCACCGCCGACGGCTCCTACCGCTTCTCCTTCGCGACCAACACCACCACCGCCGCTTCCACGTCGGCCGACGACTACGTCGACGTCAAGTAGCTCCCGGCGCACGGCCTTTGGCCGAAGCATGAGATACGGCGCGTCAGTGGTGCTGTAAGGACGACGCCGCCGGGCTGACCCCGCCCGTGCCCGGCGGCGGAGGGGTGCCGGCGGTGGCCGGTCCGTGTGGCGTTCCTGGGGCGGCGCCCGAGGTCGCTCGGTCCAGGGCCGCCGGGGACCGACTACACCTCACCGATGGCGAACAGCTCCAAGTGCCCGCACTTGGGGCAGCGGAACGCCTCGATCTGCCGCCGGGGTGGGCCCAGCCGCTTGGCACCCCCGAAAATCCGCTGCTCCGTGCGGAACGGCCGCCCGCGTGTTTTCGGTGGTGCCGCCTTCGGGCGCCGCTCCCGCGGCCCGAAGGGGTGCGGGCGGTGGAGACCTGCCTAGGGGCGGCCCGCCTTTCGCCGCGCATGTCTTGCCTTTGGATGAGGTGCAGGGAATGCTGTGTCGGCCGCCCGCACCATCAATGAATTGACATGTTCTTGACAACCTAGGGAGAGCCGGACATGTTCTTCCTGCCACGGCGTAGCCGACCCACCCCTCACACACCCCGGCGCCGCACAGGCACGATCTCCGCGCTCGGTGCCGTCCTTGCGGCCCTGAGCGTGGCCACCACCGCCGCACCGGCGTCGGCCTTCGACCTGCCCTGGTGGCCGGGGCCGTCGACGCCCGCGTTCAACAGCCTCACCAGCGTCGGCAACCCGGACTGGATGCGCCGGATCCCCGACTCAACCGGTCTGGGCCAGATGTCGATCCCCGGCACCCACGACACCATGGCCGTTCACGGCGGCGCACTCGCACCCTGGTACTACCAGACCCAGGAGAACCACGGCGACAGTGCCGACACTCTGATCACCCAGCTCGATGCCGGTATCCGCGCCATCGACATCCGCGTCCGCATCGTCAACACCGCGTTCGCCATCCACCACACGAACGTCTACCAGAACGCCAACCTCGACGACGTGCTGACCAAGACGCGGGCGTTCCTCGCGG
Organism: Streptomyces durhamensis; assembly: GCF_000725475.1. Taxonomy (NCBI): domain Bacteria; kingdom Bacillati; phylum Actinomycetota; class Actinomycetes; order Kitasatosporales; family Streptomycetaceae; genus Streptomyces; species Streptomyces durhamensis. The sequence continues at coordinate 343,695 of NZ_JNXR01000004.1, read as the reverse complement.
CCCACCCGCAGGAGACCGTCCTCATGAGCCTGCACGGCGAGTGCGACGGAGACACGACCGAGGGTGGTACCGGGGGCCTGCAGATCGGCAAGTGCGTCGACGACCCGTCCAACGCCACGGGCGCCGACCGCATCCGCATCTTCGACACCTACCTGGACCGCTACCCCGGCCTGTTCTACGCCCCCACCGTGACCGGCACCAGCACGGCCGACACACCCACACTCGGTCAGGTACGCGGGCACATCGTGCTCACCGGCTTCAGCGGCCCCCGAGGACAGGTGTACAGCGGATTCGGGCTCACCCGGTTGCTGCCGACTCCCTTCATCCCGTGGAACGAGTGCAACCTGGACACCAGGTGGTCGCTGGTCACGGCCAGTCTCCAGCAGGTCGCCGCCGACAGGACCAACACCATGGGGAGCACCGGGTTGTCGGCCAGCTGTCCGCCGTTCGGCGCAACGTACACCCAGGTGGCCAACGGCTACGGTGGGAAACAGGGCATGAACCAGCGGCTGCTGGACCACCTGCAGACCCACCCGGGTCACACCGGCGTCATCAGCATGGACTGGCCCGGCGGCCGGCTCATCGACGCCATCATCAGCCACAACACGGCCGTCAGCACCGCGGTGCCGTAACGCATCCTTTGAACCCGGGATCGGCGCCCGGCGCCCCGTCAGGCCCCGTCAGGCCCCGTCAGGCCCATGACGACCGAGCGCCCAGCCCGCCGGGCCCGTGCCGTGCACGGGCCCGGCAGGGGCGGGCCCCGCTCGGCCGACCGATCAACTCAGTCCCACTGCCCGGCCGCGAGCGAGCTCACCGGCTGCGGCTTGCCGATGACGGCCAGCGCGACGAAGAAGTTGATCTGACCGATCGCGATCGTCAGGGTGGCCATCGCCTTCTCGTCGTAGTGCTTCGCCACCTCCGCGTACAGCTCGTCGGAAACCCGCTCCTCCCCCCGCGGCGCCGGCTGCAAAGTGGCCTCCACCAACGCCAGCGCGGCACGTTCGGCCTCGCTGAAGTACGGCGCGTCCTGCCACGACGACACGGCCGTGATGCGTTCCTCGGACACCCCGGCCTTCCGCAGGAAACCCGTGTTCAGAATCGTCAGGTAGGTGTTGCCCACGATCTGTCCCGCACGCAGATGCACAAGACTCATGGTGGTACGCGGCACCGAGCGGTTACCCGTGGCCCGGAACAAGGCCGCGCTCACGTCAGCCAACTCGGGCACGAACTCAGCAGGATTCGGCATCCGGGAGATCGAGGGGTTCGTCATGACGGCACTCCTTCACATCGACTTCGCATCGGCCTGGCCGGCGACTTCACAGCACTGACGGACCGACCCACCCAGATGTGACAGCCATCCGGAGGAATTTTCCCGATGCGCCCCGGCGGACCGCGGTCCGGCCGTGGACCAACGATCCGGGACCCGGCCGGTGTGTCGCGGTGGTGCCCGGACGGTGCCACGGTATGCACAGGGGAGGGGGTTTCTCGGAAGCCTGATGAAGAAGGCGGTGGCGGCGATGGAACTCCCGCTGGTTGTGGGCGTCGACGGATCGGAGTCCAGCCTGCTGGCGATCGACTGGGCTGTGGACGAGGCGGCACGGCACGGGCTGCCGCTACGTCTGATCCACGCCTCCCTGTGGGAGCGGTACGAGGGAACCCAACCGGCGCTCGGCACCGACCGTCCTGCCGGGACGGACATGGCGCAGCACATCGTCGCTTCCGGCATGGAACGTGCCCAGCTGCGCAATCCCGAGGTGAAGGTGTCGGGCGACGTACTGCACGATGACGCCGTGTCCGTCCTGCTGCGGACGGGGCCCGAGACGTTCGCCCTCGTCACGGGCTCGCGTGGGCGTGGCGAGGTCGCCGGGCTGCTGCTGGGGTCGGTCAGCCTCGCGGTGGCGGCTCGCGCGGTGTGCCCGGTCATCGTGGTCCGTGGTGCGGTTCCGAACCGGCAGGGATCGTTCGACCGGGTCGTGGCGGGGGTGAGCGACTCGACGGGCCGGGTGAGCACCGTACGGTTCGCCCTCCGCGAGGCGGAAAGGCGCGGCTGCGCCCTGACGGCCGTACGGGCCTGGCGGACCCCCGCCCAGGAGCGCGTGGACCATGGGCTGATCGCTGACGACGATCCCCGCCTGTGCGAGGAACGGGCCTCAGCCGGTCTCGACGACGCCCTGCGCGAGGCCACACGGGAAGTCCCGGCCGTCGACATCCATCGCCGGCCGGTCGAGGGTCCCGCCCACCGGGTGCTCCTGCGGGCATCGGCCGAGGCCGACCTCGTCGTCGTCGGCGCTCGCCGTCGGCAGGGACAGTCCGGCCTGCAGCTCGGGAGGGTCGCGCACGCCCTGCTGCACCGGTCGGACTGCCCGGTCGCCGTGGTCCCCGAGCCGGCCTGAGAGCTCATGGGAGGGGCGAGGGACGACCCTGCCGTTGACGGCGTCGGTCACGGTTCCTGCTTGACCGGGAGTTCCAGGCGAAGTCGGTAGCCGCCTTCGGGGGTGGGACCGGAGGTGACGGTCCCGCCGAGGAGGGCGGCGCGCTGGTGCAGGGCGATGAGGCCGTAGTGCGCGCTGGGAAGGGGCAGGGCGGGCCGCGTCGGGGCGGTGTTGCTGATCGTGACGCGGACGGTGTCGCCCTCGAAGCAGGCGCGTACGTCGGCGGTGGCCCCCGGGGCGTGTTTGCGTACGTTGGTCAGCGCTTCCTGGATGGTGCGGTAGACGGCGCGCTGGAGAGTCGGCGGAAGGTCGCCGGGCAGGTCCGTCGTCAGCTCCGTGTCGATGCCGCTGGTGTCGATCAGCCTCCGCAGATCGGTCAGGGACGGCTGGGGGGTGAGTTCCGTGGGCCGGTTGTGCGAGCCGCGCAGCACGTTGACCATGTGCCGTAGTTCGTTCAGTGTCTGCACGCTCAGCCGGCGAATCGTGGCCGCGGCTTGCTTGGCCTCGGCGTCCTGGGTGGCGACCTGCAGGGCTCCGGCCCGCACCGCGATGAGGCTCACCTGGTGGGAGACCACGTCGTGCATCTCGCGGGCCAGCTGTGCGCGCTCCTCGGCCAGGACGGCCTGCGCGCTCAGCCGGCGTTCGTGGTCGCGGGCCTGGGAGATCTCGGTGAGCCGCAGCGACAGGTCACGCCGCGCCTGGACGAGCTGGCCGAGGAAGACCGGGGCGGCGGCCGTCGCCGCGGTGTAGCCGAGTGTGATCAGGGCCGAGGGATTCCACAGATCGAGATGCGGGGACGGCGTCCACCGGGTCATGTCGCTGAGCGTGTACGCCATGGCGCACACGGCCAGGAGCGTGCGGCGCCGGGTGATCGTGGCCAGGGTGTACAGCGCCGCCAGGGAGGCGAAGATCGCGTCGGAGAGGAGGACGGAGGGCAGGGTGAGCAGGAAGGTGAGCAGCGGGAGGCGCCGGCGCAGCAGAAGGAGGCAGGCGGCGGCCAGGGCGACCGCCATGCGCAGTGGCTCGTCCCAGGTGACATGGACGAAGACGTCGAGCAGTGCCGCACCGACGAGGGTGGCATCGCGCAGGGCGGTGGCCAGGGGGCGGGACATCATCCCGGCTCCAGGCTTCGGGGCGGTTTGAGAAGGCCCGCGCGTTCGGCGACCAGCGCCGCCTGGACGCGGCTAGAGACCTCGAGCTTGGTGAGGATGGCGCTCACGTGGTCCTTGACCGTACCGGTGCCCAGGTGCATCCGCGCGGCGATGTCTGCGTTGGACAGTCCCTCGGCGATCAGGACGAGGACGGCACGTTCGCGATCGGTCAGTCGGTCCAGGCTGTGGGGGGCGGGTCCCTGGCCTCCCGCCTCCAGGTATCCGTCCACGACAGCCCTGGTGACCTTGGACGACAGCACGGTGCCGCCGTCGGCCAGGGCGCGCACGAGGAACGGCAGCTCCACCGGGTCGGTGTCCTTGAGCAGGAAGCCCGCCGCTCCGCAGCGCAGGGCCGTGGCCACGTAGTCGTCCATGTCGAACGTCGTGAGCATCGCCACCACAGGAGGCTCCCGCAGCCGGCGCAGATCCGTGAGGACGGAGAGTCCGTCCACGTCCGGCATGCGGATGTCCAGCAGTACGACGTCAGGGTGGGTCTCCTGCGCCGTGCGGACCGCCTCCGCGCCGGGAACGGCCGCCACGACCTCGATGTCGTCCGCGGCGTCCAGGATGCACCGGAAGCCCGTACGGATGAGGGCCTCGTCGTCGACCACCAGTACCCGGACCACGTGTGCTCCCGTTCGCCTTCGGATCACTGTCCGTCGTACCACGCCGGCCGGCGCTCCGCTTCCGCACGCGAGGACTCTCCAGGTGGCGGGGCCTACACCAGCCGGTCGGCGGGGGCGTTTCGGACTCCTGCCGGATGGCTACGGGAGAAGGGTTCGCCAACCCTGAACTACATGGCGCCGAACGTGGCGACCGCCCATGGCCTGCGACGTCGAGCCGGTGGGCACGTCAAGCCGCACGCTGCCGCCGGAGGGACGTCATCGCGACCCGGCGGGCCGGAAAGGAGCGGAGCACCATGACGATCCGCCTGACACTCGTGTGCGCGCGACCCGCAGACACATTCGCGGACGCCGTCTTCGGCCATGCGCTGGACAGCGAGTACGACCCGCGGGGGGCGGGCGCCGCGTCGGCATCGCTTCGCCCGCACTCGTGGGCCGTGCGCTCACCTTCGAGCGGCTCCGCGCTGACCGCTGCGGCCCTGGGCCTTGCGGCCACCTCGGAGCCCGTACTGCGCGACATCGACTACGGCGCGTGGCGCGGCGGCGCGGTGGCCGACATCGTCGCCGCGGACCCGCACGGATACAGTGTCTGGCTCACCGACCCGGATGCGGCGCCGCACGGCGGAGAGACCGTACGCCAGCTCTGCCGCCGGGCCGCGGCCTGGCTCGACGGCCTGCCCGAGGAGACGGACGCTGCCCTGGTCATCGCCGAACCAGCCGTCGTCCGGGCCCTGCTCGTGCATGCCCTGTCCGCACCGGTCCGTGCCTTCTGGACACTCCGGGCGCCGCCGCTGTCCACCGTATGCCTCACCCGGCACGGTGACCGCTGGTACATCCAGTCGGCCGAAACTCCGACCGACCAGGGCGTGGCGTGGCGCGCGCCCCTCCCCCGGCGTCCGCTGTCCGGGCACCGGCGACCGGTGAGTCATCGCGGGACGTACGCCTGCGGTCACAGAGCCGCGTCGTCCGGGGGCGACGGCCCCCAACGGCGGGGAACCGCGGCCTGACGTGATCGCATCCCTGTGACAGCGATGTACGCAACCTGTCACAGGGCTCGTACCGCCAGGCGCCGCCGCTTCGCACGAAGCCCCGTCGGATGGGATGTTTACCGGCCGGAGCGGCCCGAAGGGGGCCGCGGGGAGGGATCGGGGTAAACAACCTTGACGCACCGACGACACCGCGCCGACGACGGCAGAACCGCCGGAACGGCTCGAAGAACCGGCACGGCCGGTGACAGCAGCTCACCGCGGCGCCGCCTTGCGGCGGTGACCGCGACGGCGCTCGCCATGGCCGTACCACTGACACTCGGCGCCGCGGGAGGCGCCGGGGCGGCGGGGGACCCCTCGATCGTCTTCGCCCGCTACACCGCCACCGCGCCCGTCGAAGACCTCTACGCGGTCTCCCCCGGTGGCGGTACGCCCGTCAAACTCACCCACACGGCCGGGGTCAGCGACGTGATGCCCAGCTGGTCCCCGGACGGCAAGCGGGTGGCCTTCGTGCGCTATGGATCCGGTGGCGCGATCGACGGCATCTGGACGATGACGAGCACGGGCAGCGACCTGAAGGCCGTCCCCGGTACGAAGGGCGCCTCCGACCCCGCGTGGTCCCCGGACGGCAAGCGGATCGCCTACGACAAGCCGGTCGGCACCCAGCGCGAGATCTATGTGGCCGACATCGACGGCACCCCCGCCACCCGACTCACCCACACCGCGGCGGACGACCTCCATCCGACATGGTCCCCGGACGGCAAGTATCTGGCGTTCAACCGCGCGGACGCGGGCGGACACAGCAGGGTGATGCGCATCCGGCTCTCCACCCTGGCCCAGACGGCGGTCACGCCCTCCAGCTCCCACGACTGGGCCCCCGACTGGTCGCACAGCGACCGGATCGCCTTCAGCCGCGTGGACTCCTCGGGCTTCGCCCGCCTCTACCTCGTCCGCCCCGACGGCACCGGACTGCACCGGATCACCGCGGCCCGCCTCAACGACAAGAACCCCTCGTGGTCCCCGGACGGCAGCCGCCTGGTCTTCACCAGAGGCGGTGGCGACGACGCGGACCCCGAGCACCTCTTCCTGGTACGGGCCGACGGCACCGGACTGACCCAGCTGACCAAGGCCGACTCCCATGACCTGGAGGCCGACTGGCGCCCGTGAGGCACCCGTCAGCGGCCGGCCTGGCCGGGCTCCGGCAGTGACCTGAGCCGGATTCCCCGCCTTTTCCCGTTGCACGGGCCTCCCTCGTCCGCTGCGGCCTTCACCGACGGCCGCAGCGGACGAACCGCTGGGAGGTGATCAACCCAGGCGGTCAGGCGGTGACACTCGATCTGGAAATGCCGGACACGATCGGTCCCGCACGCGACGGCATGGGACCGTGTTCCACCGGGCCGAAGGCGCTGACCTACGCCGAAGCCGCCGATGAGCTCTCCGACGTCCTCGGCAAGCCGGTGCGCTACGTGGGCCTGCCGGACGCCGAAGCGCGGGCGGCCATGCTGCGGCGCGGGATGCCGGGGTTCTCCGTCGACGCGCTGATGGGAGTTGCCCGCGCTTACCGGACCGGCGGTGCCGAGACCGTCACCCCCACCGTGGCCGACCTCACGGGCCGTGCGCCCATGGGCTTCGCCGATTTCGTGCGCCAGAACCGTCACTTCTTCGACTGACCGTCGCCCTCGTCCGGTCAGTCCCTGACCGCTCGGACGGGATAGGGCGCCGGGGTGACGTCGATTTCCTTCATGTACCCGGAGTACAGCCGGTAGCGGCGCCGTGCCTCGCCATGGCGGCCGGCCTCCGCCAGTCGGCAGACCAGGGCGAGGTGGGTGTCCTCGTCGTAGGGATCGCGCTCCAGCAGTCGGAGCCTGTAGTGGATCTCCGCGTACGTGTCGCGGTTCTCGGCAGCCGCCGCCGCGAGCCTGGCGAGCAGTTCCGCATGGGCCGCCTGGGCTTCTTCCCGTAGCGCCGTGGCCCACTCCGCATAGGGATCGTCCGCCAGGACGTCGCCGCGGTACAGGCCCTCGGCGGCGGTCAGCGCCGCGAAGGCGTGCTCGGCCGACCGCTCGGCGACACCCAGCGCATGGCGTGCGGTGGCCAGGAACTCCTGTACGTCCACCTGCAGCCGGGCGAGGCCCACCACCTCCTTGTCCGCGACGATGAAGTGGTCCTGTGCCATGCGCCGCTGTGGATCCAGGACCAGGCGGAGGATGGACAGGGCCACCGACAGCCGGTTTCCGCACCGGGCCGGATCCTGTTCGGGCCACAGGGCCTCCATCAGCAGTTCGCGCGGTGTGGGCAGGCCCCGTCTGGCGACCAGGAGCTTGAGCAGGTCCCGTGCCTTCTTCGACTGCCACTCCTCGGCCGGGACCGGGCAGCCGTCCCGGACGACCTGGAAGCCGCCCAGCACCCGTACGGTCGCCGACGGACGCAGGCTTGCGGCCGCCCGGTTGAGCAGCCCCGCCGCGTCGCCTGCCCCGGCGCCGACCCCGAACTCGCCCAGCCATGCGGTGGCCTCACGCACCCGTGTCGCGCCGGCGCCCTCCAGTCGCGCCCGCGCGACGGCGATCCGGGCCACGGCGATCGGACGCTGCGCGGTGGCCCACATCGCCTCGGCGTCCCGCAGCAGCCCGTGCCGGGTACCAGGGTCGGCGGCGCACATCGCCTCCAGTTCCAGCACTTCGGCGAACACCGCCCGGCAGCCCTGCGCGCCCGGCTCGTGCGCCGCCTGCCAGGCCGCCTCGACGGCCGCCTCACGGCGCCCGCCCGACAGGGCGATCCAGCCGCCCGCCAGCAGGGCACGGATCCGCGGCGGCCCGGCGCAGCCCTGCGCGGCCCGGGATGCCAGCACCGCCGCCGAGTGGGGTTCGCCGGCCCCTCGGGACACGGCGAGCCCGGTCAGTGCCGAGGACAGCGTCTGACGGTCGCCGGATTGTTCGGTGAGGACCACGGCCTCCTGGTAGGCCGCCCGGGCCGGCCCAAGGTCACCGCGTTCCCGGTGGACGTCGGCGACACCGAGCAGCGCCTGCGCTCCCAGGGCCAGGCCCATGCCGTCCCCGAGCCGGTGGTATTCCATGAGCACACCGGTGAACTCCGCGGCGGCGCGGTCGAGTTCGCCGAGCGCCAGCAGCGCGGCGGCCCGGCGGCACCGCGCCGACAGCACCAGGGGAACCGTGAGGGCGGCGTCACCGTCGGCCACGCCCAGTGCGCTGTCCAGCTCGGCGAGTACCTCGCGGGGCTCCCCCCGCTCGATCCGCTGGTGCGCCGTGCCCGTCACCGCGAGCAGCCGCAGCAGGGGGTCGCCCACCGCACGGGCGGTGTCCTGTGCGCACTGCCGGTGGTGTTCGGCGGCCGCACAGCGGCCGTCCGCGGCCGCCACGACCGAGGCCGTGGTGCGGACCGCCACGCAGGCGTACGGATCACCGCAGCGGTCCAGCGCGTCCACGGTGCGCCGGGCGAGGGCCTGGGCCTGTCGTAGCACGCCCCGGGCGCAGTGGGCGGCGGCGGCCCAGGCCGCCGCCGTGATCTCCTCGGGCGTGTGCAACTCGCCGGAGGCCAGGCGCCGGTGGGCGGCCACGGCCCGTTCCGGTTCGCCGAGCAGCTGGTAGACCGCGACCAGCCGGCCGTCCGTGCCGGCGCGGTCGCGCAACAGGTGTGCGACCGCCGTACATCGTGCCTCCTCCCGGTCGGGTAACCGGTGCCGCGGTGCTGCCGTCTGTGTGGTGGTCATCCCCGCCCCCTCCGCGCCGCCCGCCGCGGCGCTGCCACGCTCACCGCGACCCGGCACCGCCGGACCGCCCCTCGACGAGTGTGCTCGGCCGCGCGCGGGCGGCGAATCCGGGCGCCCTCTGTTCCTGTATGGAGGTTCTCCGCCATCCCGGACGGAGGCATGCGTGCTGTACAGCGCAAAACGGTCAAGCGACACTTGATCCATGGCGGTTGAGGACGCACGGGGCATGCGTGTCCTGGCGGTCAGCGGTGGACTGGGGCTGCTCTACGCCGTTGCGCTCGGGGCCGGGCTCGCGGCCTCGCGGACGCTTCCCTGGGCTCTGGGCGCGGTGCTGCCGTGTTATCTGGCGGGGCTGTCGCTGTGCTGGAAGGCCCCGGGGCATCCGGTCGCGCGACGGTTGCTGGCGGTCGGGTCGTGGGCGGCCCTGGGGCTGGTGGTGCGGTTCACCGTGGCGTTCCTCGGCTCCGCTGCCGGCTGGGTCCCGGGGCCGGCCGTCAGCTGGCCGCTGCTGGTGCTGGCACGGATGGTCGACGTGGTGGCGGCCGTCATGGTCGCCCGACTGCTCGCGCTGCTGCCGGACGGACGCGAGCACCACCCCTACGAACGCGTCGCGCTGCGGTCTCTGTGGCTGCTGCTCGCCGCTCCCCTCGTGGTGATGCTGGTGCCGATGCCCCTGTGGCTGCGGCTGCGGCTGCTGGTCCAGCCGGAGGCGTGGATGCCCGCGGTGGGGGCGGGTCTGATGCTGGTGCGGTCGGTGCTGGACGCACGGCGGCCCGGCGCCCGGAACGCGGGCCGGTGGCGGACGGTCGCGGCGGCGGCCTTCGCCCTGTTCGCCGGACGCGGCTCCATGAGGCTGTTCCGGATGTGGCAGGGAGACGACGGGCCGGCGTACTTCATCGGCTGCGCCCTGGGCGCGTTGCCCTACGTCGTGGTCTCGGCGGGTCTGGTGTACGGGGCGTTCCAGCACCGGTTGCCGGGGCTGGACTTCACCGCCCGGCGCTCCACCGTCTACGGACTGCTCTGGACCATCATCGGCGGATGGTACCTGGGCATGGTCACCGCCCTCGGGCTCACCGCGAGCCAGTACCTGCCCATCAGCGCGGCGGTCCTGGTGGCCGTGAGCGTGACGATGCTGTGCCAGCCCCTGCGCCGACAGGCCAACCGGCTGGCCGCGCGACGTGTGTTCGGGGTGCGCCCCTCCAACTTCGAACTGCTGGTGCAGTTCGGCACGACCCTTGAGCACGCCTACGACCTGACGCTGCTGGCACCTCAGCTCGCGGTCAGCCTGCAGGAGTGGCTGGATCTGCGCTGGGTGCGCGTCGAGTTGGGCACCTCAGGGCCCGGCCGGCTGCCCTCTGCCGGCGGGACGGCGGGTGTGCTGCCCGACGGTGCGGGCTCGTCACGCACCAGGGTGGGGCTCTGCTACGGCGACGACGCTCTCGGCTTCATCGAGTACGGGCCCAAGGACGAGGGCCGGTTCACCCCCGAGGACCGTGACCTCGTGGAGACCCTGGCCCGGCAGGCGGCACTCGCGGTGCACAACGCACGGCTGAACGCCGAACTCTCCATCCGTATCGAGGAGGTGCAGCGTCAGGCCAGCGAGCTCAACGCCTCCCGCACGCGCCTCGTGCAGGCCCAGGACACCGAAAGACGCAGGATCGAACGCCAGCTCCACGACGGGATCCAGCAGGAACTCGTCGCTCTCGTGGCGAAGCTGCGGCTCGCCCGCAACCAGCTGTGCCGCAACGGCGACACGGTGTACACCACCCTCACCGAACTGCAGGACGACGCCTGCCGGGTCATCGACGGGCTGCGCGAGCTCGCCCACGGCATTCATCCCCCCGTGCTGACCGACCAGGGCCTGGCGGCGGCCGTGATGTCCCGGGCCCGCAGGCTGCCGATCCCGGTGACGGTCGAGATCGAGCCGTCCGTGCGTCCGGCGCGCTTCACGCCCGACATCGAGGAGGCGGCGTTCTTCCTGGTGTCGGAGGCGTTCACCAATGTCCTCAAGCATGCCCGGGCGGGCCGCGTGACGGTGCGGATCGGGCGCGCCGGCGGATCGCTGCTGCTGGACGTGAGCGACGACGGGGTGGGGCTGTGCCCGACGACCGGACCGGGCTCGGGACTCACCGGGATGCGGGACCGGATCGAGGCGGTCGGCGGCGAACTGTCCATCATCAGCCGGCCCGGTGACGGGACCACTCTGCGGGCACGTATCACCGAGACGCGACGGGAGACCACCGATGTCTGAACCGATGTCCGGCAGGATGCGCGTGGTCATCGCCGAGGACCACTACCTGGTGCGCGAGGGCACCCGACGCCTGTTGGAGGACACCGGCGAGGTCGTCGTGGTCGCGGCCGTCGGCACGGCGGACGAACTGCTGGACGCGGTGCACCGGTTCCGTCCCGACGCCGTGATCGCCGACATCCGGATGCCTCCCGACCACCACACCGAGGGCATCACCGCCGCCCACGCCATCCGCGCCGCTCACCCCGGCATCGGCGTGGTCGTCCTGTCGCAGCACGCCAACGAGCAGTACGCCTTCGCGCTGTTCCAGCACGGCACCGACGGGCTGGCCTACCTGCTCAAGGAACGCATCGGCGAGCTGGAGGAGCTGCTACGGGCCCTGCGGGAGGTCGCCGCCGGACGTTCTGTGATCGACCCGCGTATCGTGGAGGTCCTGGTGGGCAGTCTCACCCGCACCACGGACGCGCCGTTGTCGCAGCTGACACGCCGGGAGCTCGATGTGTTGCGGCACATGGCCCAGGGCAAGAACAACCGGTCCATCGCGGAGTCCCTGTCACTGTCGGAGTCGACCATCGAGAAGCACGTCAACTCCACCTTCGCCAAGCTGGGCCTGGCGGAGGAGACCCAGTTGCACCGCCGCGTGACCGCGGTGCTCACCTACCTGCGGTACGGCCCCGAACCGGCACCCTGACGGTCCGCCCGCCGGCCGCCGCTCCCGCACACCTGCCCGACATCGACCCGCTGTCCCCGGCCGACGGTGACCTCGGTGCTCCCCACGCGGTGTACGGCCCGGTCCGCACAGGTCAGGGTGTACGCCTCGGTGGGGCCGTGGACGGTGGGCAGCGGTGACCGGAAGTCGACCCGGCCCGTCCAGGCGTCCGGGGTGGCGGGGTCGGCCTGCTGGAAGTCGACCACCACGGCCGTGTACCGGCCGGGCGGCGGGTCGAACATGACGACCTGCTGGGAGTCGGTGTCGCCCACCACCGACTCGCCCACCGTCTTCCCGGCGGGGTCCAGGACGTACAGGTCCCATTCGGTCTGCCGGGACCGCCAGTTGACCGACACGGTCATTCTGCCGTTGTCGGCCCGTGGCGGTCCTTCCACGGTGAAGGGGACCCGGTCCGCCGCCGGGTTCGTGGGGTAGTCGGTGTTCACCGGTGGCAGCGCGGACGGGTGGGCGAGGGGGAGGGCCGGCTGGACGGGGGCCTGCGGCTCCCTTCCGTACCGCCCTGCCACGTAGGGCCGGGTGGAGGGGTTGACCGACCAGGTGAACCGCCCGCCCGGGGCGAGCAGCCTCGAATCGAGCGTGTCGGCCACCTCGAGCGGCGGCCCCTGCGAACCGTCCGGCCGCCGGACCGGTGAGGTGGGGGTCCGGAAGGACTTGTGCAGCCGCAGCCGGTATCCGCGCGGCGCCGTTCCCGTCACTGTGGCGTGCGTCGCCGGGTCGGCGGTGTCGGCGAGCATCTCCAGCAGCGCCGCGCGGTTGCCCCCCTTGCCCGCCCCGGCCGCCGGCGCCGTACCGTTGTACTCGGCCACCACCCCCTCAGCGTAGGGAGGATGGGCTGTTCGCGGGCCGATCTCCAGGGTCAGGCCGAACCCTCCGGTGGCCCAGTACGACCAGTCCTCCGTCATCCCGGTCGCCTCGTACAACTCCCGCGCCGGGATGCTGCGGTAGCCGTTGTGGGAGGCCAGCCGGTCGCTCAGGGCCCGGTACGCCGGTTCGTCCAGCGGCGGCTGGGTGTCGTTGGAACCCGGCGGGCGCACCACGAGGTCGCCATAGGTGTGCAGGGTCACCAGGTCCGTGACCTGCCGGGTGGAGACGAGGGAGCGCACATTGCGGGTCTCGGGCTCGGAGAAGGGCGCCGAGCCGCGGTAGTGGTCGTCGTCCCACAGGGGGGAGGCCCCCGCACCGCCCCAGAAGCCCGCGTAGTTGCGGTTGAGGTCCACTCCGCGCATCCGGCCGGCCGGGTTGGCGGAGCACGGCCCCGTGCGGTACTCCGGCGGCGAGTCCCCGGCCTCGCAGTTCTTGCGCTTGTCCTCGTAGTCGAAGCGGGAGAAGTCGCCCTTGGGTGACGCTGTGCGGGAGACGGCGAAGCCGTCGGGGTCGACCACCGGCACGATGACGCTGCGGGTCCGGCGTACCAGCGCACGGATCCGCGGATCGGTGCGGTAGCCGGAGGTCAGCTCGTACGCCCACTCCATGGCGATCTCCCCGCTGGGCCACTCGGAGGCGTGATGCAGGCCGAGGGTGAGCATCACCGGCTTGCCGTCCTCGGTCCGGGCCGGGTCGGTGGCCACTTCCACCCCGGACACCTCCCGTCCCTCGGCGGTGAGGTAGGGCAGTGTGATCGACGTGACCAGGGATGGATGGGTACGGGCGAGCTCCTTCAACTCGTACTGATAGTCGTACAGTTGCCGATACGCGGTGCGGCCGGAGGGCAGCGCGGAGGGGGGCGTCGGCGGGGTGGCAGCAGGGCGAGCGGGGGCGGGCTGCCCCTGCCCGGGCACGACCTCGACATCCAGCGACACCGTACGGGCCCGTCCGGAATAGCGGCAGCCCTGCACCACCAGCCGCTGCCCTCGGGTGACGGTGCCCTCGGCCAGCTCCCGGCTGTGCGGCCCGGAGGAGGCGTCGACCAGGGTCCCGCCGGCCTTGTCGAACACGGCCAGGTCCCAGTCTCCGGTCGCGTCGCCCCGTGGTGTCAGCCGCGCCCGCAGCACACCGTCCGCCGGCGACGTCACCTCGCGCACCGAGACTCCCGGGGCGCCCGGGCCAAGGACGGCCGAGTGACAGGGGCGGGGCACGGCCCGGTCGGTGGAGAGCACGGCACGGTCAAGGGAGGAAGGTCCGGACGCCGGCGTGGGCGGCGGTGCCAGCAGTGCGGCCAGGACGACGGCCCCCGCCGGGGCGGCGAAGAGCGGCCTCAGTGCCCTGCCGTGGGCCCGGCGTGTCCGCATGGTGTGCCCTTCCCGGTGCCTGGTCGGTGGTGTGGGTCGGTCACCGCCCCCGTCGGAGCGAGGGCGGTGACCTGGTTGCCGGCCGCAGCCGTCAGAAGGTGCTGCAGCACGAGCACCGCGTCGGCTCGGGCCAGGCGCCGCTCTCGGGCTCCTCCTGCTCCAGAACCTGCAGGGCGTTCACGTCGAACTCCATTGCCATTCACCTCCTTTCGTCATCGCGGGTGGTCGGCCGGTGCGGGAGCGGCATGGGCCGCCTCCGCACCGGAGTCCTCGGGTCCGGCTGCCGTCAGCGACCGCGGCAGCCACATCCGCGGGCCGCCGTGCGCGAGGCGCGTCAGGAAGGCGACCACTCCGGAGAGCCCGGTGTTGAAGTCGGCCCACACGGCCGTGCCCGTGTCGTCGGGGACGACCATGCGCCCGTCCCGTACGACATGGCGGGCATGGATGCCCGCCGCGAGCTCCTCGGCCCAGCCCCGGTATGTGCCGTCACCGGTGGCCTGAGCGAGGTCGAGCAGGAACTCGCCGTCGCCGGCGAGGCCGTGGCACTGGGTGGGCCCTTCGTGCCAGCGGGTGCGGCGCACGGCCACGGCCGCCTGCCGTGCCACCGTCAGAAGACCCTCGTCGCCGGTCTCCTGCCAGGCGTGCAGCAGGAACGTGGCCGCCCCCGAGGAGCCGCTGCACCAGTGGGTCTTGCGCGGGCTGCCCGGCTCCCCGGTCCGCCAGTACGCCGCCCCGTCCTCCGCCTCGGCCACGCCCAGCAGCGTGCGGGAGGCCTCGACGGCCAGCTCGGCGTACGCGGCCGTGCCGGTGGCCCGTGCGGCCGCCAGGAGAAAGGCGCCGACCCCCGCCACGCCGTGCGCGAACCCGTAGTGGGCGAGGTCGTCGGAGCCTGTCAGAACCTCCCGGGGAATGGGCCACAGCAACAGCCCGTCCCGGCGCAGCGCCATGGCCGCCACCGCGTCGGCCGCCCGCCGCGCCCGGTCCAGGAACCGCGGCTCCCCGGTGGCCTCCCAGAACCGCAGCTGGGTCAGCCCGGCCCCGGCCACACCGTGGCAGACATCCGGCACGGGTCCCTCCAGCGGCGTCCCCTCCGCCAGGTCCATGGCGTGTGCCAGCAGCGACGTGTCCTCCAGCAGCCCGGCCGCGTCCAGCAGCGCCCAGGCGGTACCGGACCGCCCGTAGAAAAGCCCCGGCAGACGACGCGGTTCGCGCCCCACCAGCCCGCTGATCCAGTCCGCCGCCGCGCGCACCGCCGCACCCAGGGCCGGCTGCGGTTCGAGCCGATGGGCGTGGACCAGGACGCCGAGCACTCCTGCGGCGCCGTGCTGGACGTTGAACGGGTCCGACGCGGTGCCGACGGGGCCGGAGGGCCACAACCGGTCGGAGCGCCGTGGGTCCATGGTGGCGAGCAGATGATCGAGACCGTCCGTGACGAGCTGCTTGAGCTCGCCCTCCCCGATGGACCGTGACACCGGAGCCGGACCGGACGGCGCCCGTGCGGCGTCCGCCTCGCGCAACCGGTGCAGCACCTCGTCCAGGGCGGGACGTGCCGCGGGGTCGTCGTCCAGCAACGACCGTACGAGCGGGGCGAGGCGACGCGCGGCCGGGTTGCCCTCCGACAACCGTCCCAGCCAGGAGCCCAGCCGCTCCTTCTCCGCGCCGACGCCGCCGTCACCGGGGGCGAGGAGCGGATCGACTCCGGTGGCCAGATAGAACAGGGTGGCGCCGAGGCTGTACAGGTCGGACTCGATCCCGGGCGCGAGATCGATGCGTGCCGCGTTCACCTGCTCGGCCGCCGCGTACCCCGGGGTGTGGACGCGCAGCACGGGTTCTCCCGGCCGGGCGAGCGTCTCCAGGTCGACCAGCCGCAGGATTCCCTCGTCGGTGACCATCACGTTGTTGGGGTTGAAGTCCCGCAGGACCCAGCCCCTGTGGTGAACCGCACGCATCATCTCGGCCAGCCGGCGGGCCGTGGCGAGCGCCTCGTCAGGGTCGGGTCCCCATGCGTCGCCGTCGTCGAGGACCAGCCGGTCGAGCACCCAGCGGCGCAGTGTGACACCGGCGACGGCCTCCTGGACCAGGAACAGGTCGCCCTGTTGCTCGAAGAGGGCCACCGGGCGCGGGGTGAAGCCGCTGTCGGCGAAGTCCTCCAGCATCCTCGCCTCGTGACGCCGCAGATCGCGGGCGTCACCCCCGGCGAGCGTGGCCGCCGCGTGACGGCGCGCCTGCTTGATGACGACCGCGCCCCCGGTGTCCTGGTCCACGGCCCGGTAGACACCTCCGGCGTAGGCGTGCCGGATCACCGCGCGCACCAGGAACCGCCCGTGGAGCAGCACCGGCGCGGGCTCGGGCGGTTCGGTGCCCCGTTCGGGCGCGAACGGATCGCGCGGGGCCCACGGCGGCGGAGCGAACCAGGGCCGGCGGCTGTCGCGGACGAGCGTACCGTCCGGGGCGATGAGCATCGCGGCGCGCATCCCGTCGCCGTCCAGCGTGCTCACCCCGCTGAAGACGCCGTACCGGTAGTGCACCAGGCTGTGCGGGAAGCACGGACGGTCGGACAGGATGCCCGGCCCGGGCAGCCCCAGGGTTGTCCGGTGCAGCTCGCCGGCCAGGTCCCGCAGCCAGTCGTCGTCGCCTTCCGGGTAGACGGTGAGGAACTTCCCGCCGCCGCCGCGCTCGTAGTGCCGGGAGATCAGTTCGCCCGCACGCTCAAGGGTCCCGGCGAACTTGAACCGGCAGCCACGGCGTACCAGCACCTCGGCGGCACGCGACAGCACGACGGGGGCCGACAGCGGCGTCGCCGAGATGTGCAGCTTCCAGCCCTGTGCCTGTTGTGGCTCGCGCGGCGGGGAGACGTAGCACCAGAAGTCCCCGGCCCGTACCCGCCACCCGCCGAGAGGGCCCGCGTCACCGTCCCCGGCGCGTGCGAGCACCGCTGTGACGACGTCGAACAGCACCGTGTCCTGGTTCATGTCACCTGCCTCCGTTCGAGCCGACGGGACGCACGGTCAGGTCGGGGCGGCGAGCGAAGCGGGCGCGGTCGGCGTCCGTTCCGAAGCGGTGGTCCATGAGCCGTACCGCTTCCGCCCAGTCGGCCATGGTGCGGACCGCGGACAGCGTGCGGGCCACGAACGGGTCGTCCCACCGCTGCAGAGCCCGCCGCCAGAGCACGTCCACCGGCTCATCGAGGACGTTGCCGACCGTGCCCTCGTACACGGGCATCGCCCGCACCTCGCCGTCCGGCTCCACCTGGATGACCTGGAAGCCCAGCCCACGCGCCACCTGGTCGGGAGCCATCCGCAGTTCGAGGTTGTCCGAGGTGAGCACCAGCACGCCCGGCGGCGCGAGAGCGGCCAGACGCGTCCGCTCCTGCTCACTGCCCAGCCGGCGCACCTGCTCGTCGTCCGGCAGTTCCCGCTCGACGAATCCGGGCCGGCTGGCGAGCCCGGCGGGAATCACCGCCTGGAACGACAGGATCCGCATCTCGGGGAAGCGCGGGGCGATCCGGGTGCAGAACGCGTCGAGGTGGTCGGCGTTGCTGCGCACGACGACGCACTCGGTGCCGAACTGAAGCGGTTTCAGCCCTTGTCCACGGCGCGCACGGGAGACCTCGTCCAGCAGTTCCAGCGTGCGCAGGGCCCGGTCGAACGATCCCGCCCTGCCCCGGATCGCGTCGTGCACCTCGGCGTTCGGTCCGTCGAGGCTGACCACGAAGCGGTAGCACACGTCCGCGAGCCGTTCCACCATGGCCCGGGTGACCGGCCAGCCCCCTGTGTAGAGGAGCACCTTGATGCCGCTGTCGGTGAACCGTCGGGCGACCTCGTCGATCCAGGGCACCATCAGCGGCTCGCCGCCGCCGAGCGACACCACGCCGGGGCGCAGCGCGACGATCGCGTCGGTGATCCGCAGCATCCGGTCACGGTCCGCCTGCCGGGTGGGGCGCCGGCCCGACTCGGAGTAGCAGTGCGTACACCGCAGCGGGCACGCGTAGGTGATGTCCCAGATGACATCCCGGGGACCGTCACCCGTCTGTGCCGTTCGGTCCATCGTCGCCTCCGGCGTTGCTGTTCCTGCCTTGGCACCATCCTGGCCGGGGGTCTGTCGGTGGCCTTAGGCCCGTCTTGCGGTCGCCGGTCACCGTCGGCCGGCCGGCTTGCGAGGTGTGGCACCGGCCGCGTCAAGCGGGCGTATGCCCTCCATGTCGAGCGTGGGCCGCCTCAGTCCGCCGACGCTGAAGCCCCGCAGTCACGCCCGGCGCAGGTTGAGCCACGCCGACGGCGCATGACCGGCTCGTGCTCCGTGATCGGTGATTTCGCGAACGAGCGAGCCGCCAGAGCAGCGGTCTCGGGCGGGTGACGTCGCCATGAGGCGCGGTGGGCCAGCGCCGGCAAGCCCGGAGTTTGCTGTCTGAAAGCGTGCCGTATCGTATCGGCCCATGTGGCCAGGAGAGCAGTCGTCGGGGGGCGGGCAGAATCCGCAGCAGCCCCCGGTCGGACACCAGTCGAACCCGTACCAGCAGCCTGGCCCCGGCCCGTTCCAGCCGAACTCCTACGGGCAGCCTCAGCCCTGGCAGTTGCCCACCCAGCCCGGCGGCCAGGCACCCGTGCCGCCGCCGGCGGGCGGCCGCCGGAACCGGGGCGGACTCGTCGCCGTCATCACCGCGGCGGCCGTCGTGCTCGCGGCCGGCGTCACCGGATTCCTCGTGCTCGGGGGGAACAAGCGGGACGATCCCGCCCCGAAGCCGACCGACACCGCGTCGCCTTCGCAGAGTTCCGCCAACCCCAGGGGAGCCGACACCCGGACCGCCACGATCAAGGGCTGGCAGGTCGTGACGAATCCGACCCAGGGAATCGCCTTCGACATCCCGCCCCGATGGGAGATCCAGTCGGCCGACTGGGTCACCTATGTCTCCAAGGACGGCGATCCGAACGACAAGCCGCTCATCGCGATACGCAACGTCGCGATGCTCCAGAAGAAGTGGTGCTCCTCGGATGACGACCGGAACGGCACGCTGCAGGACACACCCCTGGCCCAGGTGGGCACGAGGGGCAACAACGGTTACCGGAGCACCCGGGAGATAGCCGGTTCCGACCCCAAGACCTGGGTGTACGGCGGGTACACCCAGCCGGACAGGTCGAAGGCGAAGACCGGCACCGTCGAGGCGTTCACCACCAACTCGGGCCTCAAGGGCACTCTTGGCACCGCGTGGTCCGTGGGTGTGAAGAAGTCGAAGAAGTGCACCACGGACGGCAAGGCATGGACCTTCGCCTTCAAGAACAGTGCGGGAGATCTCGTCTCCTGGTCGTTCTTCGGCGCCAAGAACGTGCCCGCCGAGGTCCCGGACGCGACCGTACGGAAGATCGCCGGCACGGTACGGCTCTACAAGGCGCCGTCCGACTCCTGAGGCCAGGTGCCAGGCGCGGGAGGCCTCCGGCCGAAGCCGAACACGCGCTTCACCTGGAGCACGGGGGGGTCTGCGCCGCGGGCCGGACAACAGCCGGGCGCGCCCTCTCCTTGACGTTGGCCTGCGTGCGCATCCGCTGAACCCGTCCCACCGAAGCGGGCGCCCCTCCTCCTCTACGGCAGGCCGGCGCGGTTCGCCATCACGTGCAGCGCCTCGGCCAGCGCCTTCCGTTGCTTCTCCGTCAGCCCGGCCATGACCTCCTCGTCCAGGGTCCGCGCCATGGACGCGCAGCGGTCCAGCAGGCGTTGCCCCTCCTCGGTGAGTGTCAGCACCTGCCGTCGGCGGTCCCGCGGATCCCGGACCCGCTGAACCGCGCCGAGATCCTCCAGGTGGTCGGCCAGCGACACCATCAGACTCGGCGCGACGCCCATGCGCGCAGCCAGTTCCTGCTGGGACGCCACGGCAGCATGACCGAGCGCGGCCATCAGGCCGACGTGCTTGGGTTTGAGGCCCAGCCCCTCGATCTCCCGTGTGAACCGGTCGGTGACCACCGTGCCGAGAGTGCCCAGCCTGAACACCACGGTCGAGGTCAGGCCCGAGGCATCGCCGGCCGTCGCACCCATAGCTTCGCTCATGCCGAGAATGATAGCCTCTCAAAACCATTCACGATCAGAATGATTCATGGGGAGATGAAACTATGAGCTCGTCCACCGCCCAGATCCTCCTCATCGCCGCCAACAGTCTCGCCTCCCTCGCCTCGGCCGGCTTCTGCGTCGCCGGAATGATCAGTCCCGGCCTCGCACTGCCCGCAGGCACGGCCGTCAACGGGGGCACGCATCTCTACGCGAACGCCTACGGAGCCCGGGCGATCCCCCTCGCCGCCGTCACCCTCGCCCTGTTCGCCATGGGCGACCCATCTGCCGTCGCCCCCGTTCTCGCCATCGCCGGCCTGGCCCAGCTGGGCGACTCCGCGATCGGTGTACAGCAGCGCAACAAGGGCATGGCCGTCTCCGCCGGCCTCCTCGCCTTCCTTCATCTCGCGACGGCCTGGTCCTACGCCAAGGGGGCTTGAGCGAGCGTCAGCGACGCGTGAGACGGCGTCGCAGGTTCGTTCGTCGTCTGGGCGCCATAGGAGATAGCCGCTCCCCTGGCCGCCCTGCCCTCGGCAGAGCTACCGAGGACCCAGGCCTTGACATCGGCCTTTCCCTCAAAGAGGCAGGTCCTGGCCCTGCCGCCGCTCGGCAGTCGGGCGTCGGCGCCGTGGGCTGCGGGCGGCGTCACCGCCGGGCGTCAGGGCGCGACGCAGTGGAAAGGCCGTGAGCAGCACGAAGATGCCGAAGAGGGTGATCGGCAGCAGCCCGACCGGCCGTAGGTATGCCGCAGGATGCGCCAGCACGGCTCTCCATCCGGTGCCCCAGTTGCCGACCAGGTCCGCGAGCATCACCGGGGCAGCGAGCAGCGGTCCACCCGGGCGGGCCCGAACGATCAACAGGGCGACCAGCGGATCCAGCAGCAGGAGCGCGTGGAAGAGCAGTTGGATGAGCAGGGGCGCGTAGCTGTAGGCATGCAGGCCGCCGGCCACCAGACAGTACGCGTGCCAGCCTGTCCCTTCAAGGAACCCGATCACGTACGCCGCCGCCACACACCGGACCCATACCGGACGATCCCCCCATCGCATGAGAGTCACCCTATAGGGATCCCGACCCGCGGTGGTGCCTGCAGGAACAGACGGCGATGCAACCATGCGGCTCGGCCAGGTGTCCCCCATGGTGAAAGTACTGTCCCCTTACAGAAAGATCGGGGGGCGACATGCAACATCCCTCTCGCCGTGCGGTCGTCGCCGCCGGCCTCCTTCTCACCGCCGCCTGTGCCACGATTCCCGCCTCGGCCGCCGCCCGGACCGGGGGCACCGGGCAGGCCCCGGCGACCACGCTCGTCGTCGACGCCCGGTGGGGCGGGCACTGCACCTTCGACCGGCTCGTCATCGACGTCCGGGGCGCCCTGCCCTCCGTCACCGTGAACCCGGTCAAGGAACTGCGCTACGACCCCTCCGGGAAGCGGGTCCCCCTTCCCGGCGAGCACTTCCTCCAGATCAGGCTGTCTCCAGCCGCCGCGCACAACACGGCGGGAAAGCCGGTCTATCAAGGACCCCGGCTGGCGAAGATCCGTCTTCCCCAGCTCAGGGGCCTCGCCCTGACCGGTGACTTCGAGGGCGTGGTCGGCTTCGGGGCCGCCTTCCACGCCAAGCCCGACTACCACACCTTCAGGCTCCACTCCCCCGGGCGTTTCGTCCTGGACGTCCGGCACGCCAACCGTTGTCCCTGATCCCAGCGTCGGTCGTGGTCGCGTTCGAGGTACACCGGGAGCGCGACCACACCGCCGTCCGGTGCGCTCGTCCACGGGCCCGCACGCGTCCCGGCCGGTCCTTCAGACCGGGCTCGAAGGGTTCACCGCCGTCGAGGACCGGGGCGGCCAGGTCCCCGATGAGAGGATGCCGAGCACATAGGCTCGGGCGACCAGCGCCGGACGGGTCGCTGCGTCGAGGAGAACGCGCAGCCGGCTGAGGTGGTAGTCCAGGGTCTGCCGTGAGAGGTGCAGCGTCGCCGCGATGTCCGCGTTGCTGTGCCCGGCCGCCAGCAGGGCGAGGATGCGCACCTGGGCCGCTGTGAGGTCCGGACGGTGCTGGTGGCGCAGGCCGAGGTGGGTGCCTACGACCCAGACGCCGGACACACCGCGGGTCCTGCCGCACACCGTGCTCAGATGGAGGCTGACCCGGCGCTGCCAGCCCTCCTGGTCGACGAGTACCGCACAGGTGCGGGCACTCCGGCGCCGGCCGCCGATCAGGTCGTCCCAGATCCGGTGCAGCGTGCTCCGTTCGGGGGTCTCCGCGAGCAGAGTGTCGGCGGGCAGGCCTATCAGGTCCGAGAGGCGGACGCGCAGGACATCGGCGACCGCGGTACCGGCCTCGCTCACCCGTCCGTCCGGGGTCAGCCGCAGGCACAGCAGTCCGCTGTGGTCGCGCAGGGCCTGTAAGTCGGCCTCGGCCTGGTGTCGTTGGTCCAGCACCCGGGTGTAGTCGGTGACGTCGACGTAGATGCCCGCGACGCAGCGTGCCGCGCCCCAGCGGACGGGGAAGCGGTAGCCCGCCGCGTGCCCGGGGCACCCGTCGACGCGCCGGTAGGTGAGGCTGTGCCGTACGGGCCGGTCACGGGTGAGGACCTCCTGGTCCAGGGCGAGGAACCGGGTGATGTCACCGGCTTCGTCGACTTCGGCGAGGTGGCGGCCGATCACGGCGTCGCGTGTGGTGCCGTACAGGTGGGCATAGGCGTGGTTGGCCCATACGTAGCGGCCTGCGGCGTCGCGCACGAAGGCCGCGGCCGGGGCCAGGTCGGCGAACGTGGCGTAAGGGTCGTCTTCCGGCCGGTCGTCCACCTCGATCGCCACGCCTCTGCTCCCGTGCCGGCCCGGTCCGTCCCCGACGTCGGGCCAGTGCACATCGAAGGTCCGGCCTTCGAAGCACGTGCGGTAGGGGCCGTAGCCGGGTGCTCCGGACACGCCGCCCCCGTCCGCGAGGAGGGCGTCGAGGAAGCGGCGGGTGGTGTGCTGGTCGTCGAACGCGGCACCCCCGCTGTCGACCACGCTCATGCCGCTGTCGGCTTCCCACCAGGACACCGCGAGGGGCGCGAGCAGTGCCTTGAAATCAGCCTCGTCCACGGTCCAACTCCTTCAACCCTGCACCAACATCACTTTGGGTGATACCTCATGCGTATCCCGTAGCGGATGGGGCATGCGAGGGGGCAGTCGCTGCGCTGCCGCGCCGGCGGGGCTAGCGCACGGCCGGACCTGCCCATGGCGTCAACCGGCGGGAGCAGTAAGGCATTTGCCTGAGTGGTTCGCGGATCTCGGCGTCTTGGAGGCGGGACGGTGCTGGTTCGCTTGAGGGAGACGGCGTGACGGTGGTCGATGTACTGACGCAGCCGCGGACCACGGACGGGCAGCGACCCCGGCCCGTCCGATGACATCAAAGGAGTTGGAGTTCCGTGAGCAAGGTGCTGTACGTGCATGCCAAGGGCGGGCCCCCGGTGGGTCATGCACTGACGCGGGTGGCCGCGAGGTCCGCGGTGCACCTACTGGCCCTCAGCGAACTGCCCGCCCCCGTGGCGCATGACGCGGCGAGGCTGTGCGCATCGGTCGTCGCCGCCCTCGACGCACCCGGTGATGACCTGGTCGACCTCATCACCACCCGAGCCCGGGAGGTGGGGGCGGACGCCGTCCTGACCTTTTCGGAGTACGCGGTGGTCGCGGTCGCCGAGGCCTCGCGGCGGCTCGGCCTGAAGGGCGCCGGGCCTGCCGCCGCCCTCGCCCGGGACAAACGCCTGATGCGGGCCGCGTGGGAGCGTCGCGGCATACCGCAGCCGCGGTTCCGCGCCGTCACCAGCGCCGCCGAACTGGAGCAGGCGACCATCGAGTTGTCATGCCCACTCCTTTTGAAGGCGGCCTGGAGCGCCGGCTCGACCGCACACCAGATCATCGAGCGGCCCGGGGACGCCCTCGACGCCTGGCAGCGGTCGCGCGCGGTGATGGCCGAGTCCGCGCTGCTCGGATTCGCGGAACTGCACGTTCCCGGCGCCTCGGAGGACTTCATCGTCGAGGAGATCGTCAGCGGTTGCGCCGAGGAGTGGTTCGACGGCCCCGGCTGGGGTGACTACGTCAGCGTCGAGGGTGCGGTCGTCGACGGCGTCTTCCGCCCGGTCTGCCTGAGCGGGCGGATGCCGACCGTGGCGCCCTTCACCGAGCGCGCCGGCATCACCCCGGCCGCCGTGCAGGGCGAGGCCCAGCGCACCATCGTGGACCTCGCCCGGCGCGCCGTGGACGCCCTGGGGCTGGAGAACTGCGGCACCCACACGGAGATCAAGCTGGGCGGGGAGGGCCGTATGTGGGTCATCGAGACGGCCGCACGGTTCGGCGGGGCGATGACGGTGCCGCAGATCGAGGAGGTCTTCGGCCTGGATGTGGCCGGTATGTTCACCGACCAGCTGCTCGGCGGCTCACCCGGCTGGCCCGCACGGGCGTTGACGCCCGAGGACGCGACCGGCGCGGCCGGATCGCTGGTGGTCCTCGCCGTGCAGGCCGACGGCAGCCCCTGGCCCCGCCGCCATCGATGGGACTCCTCGGCGGTCGTCCGTTCGGCGCCGGTCGGTGCCGGCAGCACGCTGTCCGTCGTCCGTGAGAGCTCCCTGCCGGACGGGTGCCCCGTGCCGGTCTACGACCCCGCCGCCGGGGCCAACACCATGGCGGGGCTGTGCCTGTTGTCGGCGGACCAGCCGCAGTCCGTCGTCCGTGACTTCACCGCCCTGGTCGACGCGCTGCCGCGCATCCTGCCGACGGACGTCACCGAGGGGGCCCGGCCATGACACACGCACCGCGCGCAGCCGGGGTCCCCGACGTGGCGGGCGATCGTACCGTCGTCGGCGGCAACTTGTCGCTGCCGTTGTTCCGCGCGCTGTCCGGCGTGCTCGCCGGACACCCGTACCTGAAGGTCGTGGTGGACAGGGCCGAGGACACCTGGCATCTGCTCGACACCCGGGTGCACCCCTTCCACGTCGACTACATCGCCACGCGCATCCTCGGTATGAGGCCGGACGAACTCGACACGGAACTCGACGCGTTCAACGCCTCCGTGTACATGGCGCCTGACCGCCGCTTCCTGCTCGGGGTGCTGTCCCTGCACAGCGACGAGGACACAGACGGCTCCGAGCGGCCCTTCCTGGTCCTGGAGACGACCGAGGCGGACACCATGCACGCCGCGTTGCTGGAGGAGTTCTACCACTACGTCCGCACGAGGGTGGACGGGCGCCTGCCGCTGCTGCTGAAACCGGCGAACCACGGTCAGGAGCACGAACTCGCCTCGGTCAGCGAGGCACGCGTACCGCGCATCCTCAGCCAGGAGCTGTTCGGCAACCGGATCCGGACCTGCCTCAATCCGGGGGTCGCCGAAGGCCGGCTGCGCTACTTCCGCAGTCCGGAGGAGTACCGCGGCGCCGCCGCACAGCCCGGCTGGGCGGACATCGTCGCGATGTCCTGCCTGCCCGATGACATACCCCGGGTGGCCGGGTTCATCAACACGGCGCCCACCACGCCGCTTTCGCACACCAACGTCCTGGCCTCGGGCTGGGGCATCCCGAACGCCATCGTCCGTGACCTGGACGCTCTGGTGCGGCGAGAGGGACTGGATGGCGCCTGGGTGCGCTACCGGGTGTGCGAGGACGCCGTCACCCTGGAGAGGCTGTCCAGCGCCCCGGTACTGGAAAGGCCGGTCTGGCACCAGCAGCGCATCCGCATGGACGCGCCCCTGCTCGACGAGGCGCCGGTCATGGCGCTGCACCGGCTGCGGCGCTCCGACCGCGACAGCTACGGCACCAAGGCCGCCAACCTCGGCGAACTGCACCACGTCCTGGACAGCCGCACGGCGGACCTGACCGCGTTCTACGCGCGTCCGCGGCCGCCGCGGCCCGATCTGCTCACCCATCTGGCCTTACGGCTCGGGGAGCCGGGAGCACCCGTGGAACGGCTGCAGGCCGCGGCGGCCGAACGCGTGGCGGACACCGTCCGGGCGCCCGAGGGGGTGGCGCTCCCGTTCCGCCTGCACCATCTCTTCCTGACCTCGTCGTCCGCGCTCCAGCAGGGCATCGGAAAGCTGAAGATGGCGCTTGAGCTGGAGGCGCTCGACGTGATCGACTCGCTGTGTCTGGACCTGCAGCGGCTGATGCACAGCACGCCGATCCCCGACGAGGTGGCCCGGGCCGTCACCGGCGCGGTGCCGGGTCTGCTGGCCGACGGGCGTCGTCTCGTCGTGCGCTCGTCCTCCAACGCCGAGGACCTGCCGGGATTCTCGGCGGCCGGGATCTACGACTCGGTGACGACGGTACGCGGCGAGGAGCAGTTGATGGACGCCGTACGGCAGGTGTGGACTTCGCTGCTGTCGCCGCGCAGCGTGCGTCTGCGGCACGAGGCCGGCATCGTGCTGGACGACACCTACATGGGAGTGATCATCCAGGAGTATGTGCCGGCCGGACTCGGAGGTGTGCTGGTCACCTGCAATCCGACCCGGCGCGAGGACTTCCGCAACGTGTACCTCAACTGCACGACCGGTTCGCCCGAGCGGGTGGTCGACGGCAGGGTCCTGCCCCACCAGTACCTGTACAACACGGTCGAGGGCGGCGGGCGCACAGTGGACGTCGGCTCGGCGGGCGAGGACCTCCCGGCGGACACGCGCACGTCGCTGGGGGAACTGGCGCTGGCCGGGCGCCTGTTGCAGTCCCACTTCAGTGCGGCCGATCCCGACGACGCCCTGGACATCGAGTGGCTCATGACCGCTGAGGGGGCGTTCCATCTGGTCCAGATCCGTCCCTACGCCCGGTGAGGCGCGCCATGTCCTCGCTGTGGACCCGCTCTCCGGATCCGGCGATGACCCCGGCCGCCCGCCGCATCATCCGTCTGAACAACGGGTTCCAGCTGCTGTTCAACCTGTTGTGGTGGATGCCCGTGTTCTACGCCTACCAGCGTGCCGCGGGCCTGTCGGACGGCCAGATCTTCGGCATCCAGAGCATCTACTACGTCGCCTTCTGCCTGTTCGAGGTGCCGACGGGAGTCGTCGCCGACCGCGTCGGTGCCCGCAACTGCCTGCGCGCGGGTGCGGTGGTCATGACGGCGGCGAACCTGGTGCCGGTACTGGCCCCCTCGTACACGGGCTTCCTCGTGCACTTCCTCGCGATCGCCGCCGGTCGCTCCCTGACGTCGGGCGCGGCGAGCGCCTGCCTGTACGACGGGCTGCGCGCCGAAGGAGCGGACGCCCACTACCTCAGGGCTGAGGGGACGGCGCGTGCCCTCGGGCTCGCCGCCAAGGTCGTCTGCTGGCCGCTCGTCGGACCGCTGATGTCCGTGGCCCCGCAGTCCCCGTACGTGCTCAGCGCGGCGAGCGCGGCCGGCTCTCTCGGCTGCGCACTCGCCCTGCCCCGGATCGCCGCTGCTGGTACGGGCGACGGGCGGGGCGCTCCCCGGCGGCGGGGCGGAGCCCTGCTGCGTGACATGCGGGCCGCCCTGCGCACGCTTCGGTCGTCACCGTGGCTGGCCCTGCTCATGGTGCAGGGCGTGGCGGTCTTCACGCTGTCGCGGATCTGCCAGGTCAACCTGTTCCAGCCGGTGCTCCTCCGGCACGGCATCGCGGAGAGCACCCACGGCGGTGTCCTCGCGGCGATGACGGTCGCCGAGGCGGTGGCCTCCGCCCGGCCCCAGTGGCTGAGCCCGCGGCTGTCGCCCGCGGCCTGGGTGTCGCTGCTGAGCGTCCTGCTCGCCGCCGCACTCGCGGGCACCACCGTCGGCGGTCCCTGGGCCGTGGTCGGGCTGTTGTGCGTGTTCGCCGCGATCACCGGGTTCGGCTATCCCGTACAGCGCAAGCTCATCAACGACGCCATCCCGAAGGGGGCGCCGCGTGCCACGCTGCTGTCGGTCGAGAGCATCGTGGACCGTGGTGTGTGTGCGGTGGCCGCCATCGCCGCGGGCGCGTATCTGGCGGCGGGCCGGCTCGACGCACTGCTGTGGCAGTCCGCCGCCGTCACCTGCGTGCTGATACCGGTCCTTCATCTGGTCCTGCACCGCATCAGCCCGCGAGCCCCCGCACGGGGGACGCGTGGAACACGCGGTGCCGGCGCGGCCTCCACCGCAGCGGGCACACGGCCGGCGGAGGAGCCCGTCGCACTGCCCGTCGACGAGGGCGTGGCGCCGCACCCCTGATCCGGGGGGTGTCCGCTTCGGCACGGCTCGGGGCGGCAGCCGGGACGAGTCCCGGCTGCCGCCCCTGGCCTGCGGTGGGTCAGCTCACATCGACCGCGGACCAGGCCGCCTCGACCGTCTTGTACTCGGTGCTGGAGGCGCCGTAGAGGTCGGACGCCGCCTTGAGGGTGCCGGTGCGGGCGCCCTTGTAGTCGGTCGTCGAAGTGAAGTACGTGGTCAGCGCCTTGTACCAGATCTGCAGCGCCTTGTCCCTGCCGATGCCGGTGACCTTGGAGCCGTCCTTGGTGGGCGAGTCGTAGCTCACGCCGTTGATCGTCTTCGCGCCGCTGCCCTCCGACAGCAGGTAGAAGAAGTGGTTGGCGACGCCGGACGAGTTGTGCACGTCCAGGCCGCCCACACTGGAGGACCAGTAGTCGGCGGAGCCGCCGTCCTTGCTGGGCTTGTCCATGTAGCGCAGCGGCTTGCCGTCGCCGTTGATGTTGATCTTCTCGCCGATGAGGTAGTCGCCGGGGTCGGAGCTGTTGTCGGCGTAGAACTCCACGCCGGTGCCGAAGATGTCGCTGGTCGCCTCGTTCAGGCCGCCGGACTCACCGGTGTACTCCAGGCCCGCGGTGTTGGCGGTGACGCCGTGGCTCATCTCGTGCCCGGCGACATCGAGCGCGGTCAGCGGGTCGTTGTTGCCCTCACCGTCGCCGTAGGTCATGCAGAAGCAGCTGTCGTCCCAGAACGCGTTCACGTACGAGTTGCCGTAGTGGACCCGCGAGTAGGCGCCGACACCGTCGTTCTTGATGCCGCTGCGGCCGAAGGTCTTCTTGTAGAAGTCCCAGGTCTCCTGCGCGCCGTAGGCGGCATCGGCGGCGGCGGTCGCCGCGTTCGAGACCTTTCCGTCGCCCCAGGTGTCGCTGGACTGCGAGAACAGCGTGCCGGTACCGGAGGTCGCGTGGTCGAGGTTGTAGGTCTTGTGGCCACCACGCGAGGCATCGGTCAGGGAGTACGACGACCCGGACTGCGCCGTCGTCAGGTCCACCTTGCCGCTGTACTGGGTGTCTGGAAGAGCTTCTTGCCGGTGGCCGCGTCGGTGATGACGTGCAGCTGGTTCGGGGTGCCGTCGTCCTGCAGACCGCCGACGACCGTCTCGTAGGCGAGCACGGGCTTGCCGCTCACGGCCCATATGATCTTGCGCGGAGCCTGGTCCGCGGCTGTCTTCGCCGAACCCGCCGTCCTTGCCAGGCCCAGAGCCTGCTTCTCGGCCTGGGCGGCGGCGAACCGCGGCTTGAGCGAGGCAACCTTGATGGCCGCCTTGGTCGCTCTGGTCACACCCTCGGTCCTCGCGTAGGTGCGCTCGTAGCGGGTGTGGACGGTGCCGTCGGCGTCCTTGACGACGTCCTTGACGACCAGCTTCTCCTTGGCCCCCAGGCCTATCTGCTGCGCGGTCGCGGCGGCGCCGGCCTGCGCCTTCTGGATCAGACCCGTTCGGGCAGCGGCCGACAGCGTGACCGGAGCCGCGGTCAGCCGGGAGGCGCCGTCGGCGGGCTGGGCGGTGGCCGTGGTGGTGAGCGTGGTGCTCATGAGTGCCGCGGCTGCGGCGACGGCAGTGGCCGCGGCCAGTGCCGTACGCCGGTGATGTGTGTAACGGGAGGTCACACAAGCTCCTTTGTGGGGGGAATGTCCGGCCGGTATGGGGCCGACCGGGACAGTTGTGGACGTTGTCGTGCTCGTGCGGCGGTGGGAGAGAGACTGCCATGAATGACATGCTCATGTCATCAACTTCAAGGTGATGTTGACGACAAACCGCCAATCCGCGAACGAGGACCGAGGCCGCGCACATACCGTGCCGCGGCATGGGAGAACTCCCCTCGGCGGTCGGCCTGGTGTGACGTGATGTGTCACTCGCGGGCCGCCCGATTCCGCGCACCGACCGGCACGGCTGAAGGGCTGGGCGGCTGCACACACCCTCTGGGGCGGGCAGCCGGTACAGGTGTCGAGCAGGAACGACATGGCCGACTTCTCACCGTCGGCCCGCACCGACCCGCGGACCGGGTTTCGACACCGGAGCGCCACACCTCACGGAGAGACCATGTGCTCGACGGCGGCCTCGGTGACATCGGGACAGTGGTGTCGTCGCGGACCGGAGTCGTGGGAGTCACCGCTCCTCGCATGCGGCGGTCCCACAGCGAGACGGCCGGCCGGCTCAGCGCGGGCGGCCGTCCCTGCCAGGGGGCGCGGGAGGCTCACCGGGGAAAGGAACGGCACCTGCTCTGATCAGGGGCAGAGCGGTGGCGGGCAGCCCGAAAGCGGCGCTGTGCATGAAGTCTCCATGGAATGTGGGGGGTTGGAGATACACCTATGAGAAAACCCCAGCCCGAGCAGCATCCGCTACGCGCGTGGACCAGATACGACAACTCCCCCACCCCGCCTTCACCAGCAGAGCACACACCGAGTGAGGCAGACCCGGGCCGTCCCCGTGGACCGGGAATGAGGGCTGGGCGCGCTGTGAGCGTCCCCCCTGGTCAGCGGCGCTCGTTGGACGTTCTGCCGAGGGCGTCCGGCGTGCCTGGTCGGGAAGGCACATTGCGCCCGGAGGAGTTGACAGCTGGGATGGCCCAGGTCAGGGCGGCGAGGTTGCCCCCGGGCGTTGGGAAAGGGGAAAGAAGCAGATGGTCTCCATGCTCGACGGCTGCACGCCCTGGCCCGAGGAGTTCGCCGACCGCTACTGGGCGGTCGGGCACTGGCGCGGCATCACGCTGGACCACCTGCTGCGCGGCTGGGCCCTGCAGTACGGACCGCGGACCGCGCTCGTGCACGCCGAGACCCGGATCACGTACGCGAACCTGAACCGGCGCGTGGACCGCATGGCCGCCGGATTCCGGTTGCGCGGCCTTCGACCCGGGCAACGGGTCGTCGTCCAGCTGCCGAACGTTCCCGAGTTCGTCATCACCGCGTTCGCGCTCATGCGCGCCGGCGCGGTCCCCGTGTTCTGCCCGGTCCCACTCCGCGCGCCCGAGGTGTCCCATGTCGCGCGGGTCACCGAGGCCGCCGGCTACGTCGGTCCGTCGACGTACCAGGGTTTCGACCACACGGCGATGGCCGCGGACATCGCGGCCCAGGGACCCTTCCTGCGGCGGGTGTTCACCCTTGAGACGGCCACCTCGTTCCCGTACGGCGGTCTGAGGACCGACCCGTCGGGCTGCCACTACTTCCCGCTGAGCTCCATCGACGCCCCGCCCGAGGGGCCCCTCGCGCAGAGCGCCGACCAGGTGGCCTTCTTCCTGCTCTCCGGCCGTTCGACCACCGCGCCCATGCTCGTTCCGCGCACCCACAACGACTACGCCTACCAGGCGCGGGCCGCCGCCGAACTGGTGTCACTGACCGAGAGCGACGTGTATCTCGCCGCACTGCCCGCCGCGTTCAACTTGGCCTTCGGCTGTCCCGGCATCGTCGGCACCCTCTCCGTGGGCGGCACCGTCGTCCTGGTCGAGGGCCAGGAACCCGCCGAGTGCCTTCCCGTCATCGACCGGGAGCGGGTCACCGTCACATCGCTGGAACCCGCCGTCACCCAGTCGTGGCTCGACGTACTTCCCACGGTCCAGGCCGACTTGGGGTCTCTGCGTCTCCTCCAGGTCGGTGGTGCGCCCTTGCACCGGGCGACCGCCGAACGCGTCGGTCCGGAACTGGGATGCCGCCTGCAGCAGGTCTTCGGCATGGCCGAGGGACTGCTCACACTCACCCGGCTCGACGACCCGGACGAGACCATGCTGACCACGCGGGGCCGCCCGCTCTCGCCCGACGACGAGATCCGCGTGGTCGACGCCGACGGCAAGGACGTGCCCGACGGGGAATCCGGCGAACTCCTCACCCGCGGCCCGTACACCCCGCGGGGCCACTACCGGGCGCCCGACCACAACGCACGCGCCTTCACCCCCGACGGCTACTTCCGCACGGGCGACCTCGCGCGTCGCACCCCGGACGGCAACCTGGTCGTGACCGGCCGCCTCGACGCCCCCGCCGCGAGCTGACCACAAGCATCCAGCCGGTGACCGGCAAGGCCCGTCACCCGCCTTCACGATCATCGCCGGCAACGTCACCGCACACCCTGCGAGTTCCGCAGCGCGGTCCACGACCGGCCGGCGCGAAATCGGTACCCGGGCGGGCTCATCGTCGCGATCATGGACCAGTCACAGTCCCGCGACCGCCGAGGAGCCCCTCGTCATGCCCGTACCCGCCGATCCGACGGTCCTCCACCCGATGCCCGAGCAGCCGCGGGTGGTGCTGCTCAAGCCGCTGGTGAAGTCCCCGCTGATCGAAGTCGGAGAGTACTCCTACTACGACGATCCTGAGGACGCGACCGCGTTCGAGACACGCAACGTGCTCTACCACTACGGGCCGGAGAGGCTGGTCATCGGCAAGTTCTGCGCGCTGGGCACGGGGGTGCGGTTCATCATGAACGGCGCCAACCACCGCATGGACGGTCCCTCGACCTTCCCCTTCCCCACCATGGGCGGCTCCTGGGCCGAACACTTCGATCTGCTCACCGGCCTGCCCAACCGAGGTGACACCGTCGTCGGCAACGACGTCTGGTTCGGCCACGGCACCACGATCATGCCCGGCGTACGGATCGGACACGGAGCGATCATCGGCTCCGGTGCCGTCGTCACCGGCGACGTGCCCGACTACGGCATCGTCGGCGGCAACCCCGCCCGGCTCATCCGCACCCGCTACGACGACCCGGACATCGCTCGGTTGCTGGCGGTGGCCTGGTGGGACTGGCCCGCGGAGCACATCACGGAGCACGTACGGACCCTCATGTCGGGCAGTGTCGCCGACCTGGAAGCCGCCGCCCCGCACACCCCATGACACCCGGAGCGGGCCTGCTCGGCAGGCCCGCTCCTCGGCGGGGACGGTCTGCCGGTGACCACCTCCTCGGCGGCGCGGCACTCGGCGGCGCCGTGCTATGGCGTCGGTCACAGCACTCCGCCGATATAGGGGCACGCTTAGTAGAGGCGATATGGAAGACAATCAAGCATTTGTCCGACTTAGCCCAGATGTGGATCCCGCCGCGCGTCCTGGGGTTCCCCCGGTCGGCCCACGCGCCCCTCGCCGCGTGATGTAAGGCATCTGACGCCGCGGCAGCTTTCCCTCCCGCCCGCCCTGTGCGGACCGCAGACCCATGCACTGCCCTGGCGAGGTTCCGGGACCTACGAGGCGATGTAGTGGCGGGGGCCCGTTGCGCTCCCTGTCGAGCCGTTCTAAGAATGACGACCCACAGGACG
Organism: Streptomyces durhamensis; assembly: GCF_000725475.1. NCBI lineage: Bacteria > Bacillati > Actinomycetota > Actinomycetes > Kitasatosporales > Streptomycetaceae > Streptomyces > Streptomyces durhamensis. The sequence goes on along the minus strand of NZ_JNXR01000004.1, from coordinate 310,103 downwards.
TCGCCGCAGTTCGGAACCGGTGTTCACACAGAGTCGACCACGCACCGGGGGCTCGGCGTCACCGAGTGAGTAGGAGCCCCCCACATGAAGTCGTCCCGAACGTCCGCGAGACTCCTCGCCCTCGCTCTCGGCCTCGGTCTGGCCTCCGGCGCGCTGGGCGCGGCGGTGCCGGCCGGCGCCCAGACGGCCGACACCCCCTCCGGTGCCACCGGTACCTCCGCGCCGCAGTACACCGGGTCGGTCGAGGAGGCCGCGAACAACAAGGCGTTCTTCGAGGCCGTGCTCAAGTCCGTCGCCGAGAAGCGTGCCGCACAGCCGAACGCGCAGGCGGTGACTCTCCACTACAACGCCTCCCAGGCACCGAGCTTCCGTTCGCAGATAGCGAGCGCGGCCTCGATCTGGAACAGCTCCGAGTCCAACGTCAAGCTCCAGGAGACGTCAACCGGTAGTGCCGACTTCTCCTACCGCGAAGGCAACGACCCGCGCGGTTCCTACACCTCCGCCAACGGCCACGGAAGCGGCATCGTCTTCCTCGACTACACCCAGAACCAGCAGTACGACTCGGTCCGCGTCGTCACCCACGAGACCGGGCACGTGCTGGGCCTGCCGGACGACTACGGCGGGCCGTGCAGTGAGCTGATGTCGGGCGGCAGCGCCGGCCCGTCCTGCACCAGCCGCTACCCGAACGCCACCGAGCGCTCGCGTGTCGACCAGCTGTGGGCCACCGGACTCGCGCATGCCCCGGCCACGGCACCCACCGGCCCGCTCCCAGGCGGTGCCGCCGGTCAGGGCGAGCCACCGATCAGCGGCGGCGCCCAGGCCCCCGGCACGCCCGCGATCACCGCGCCGGCACCCGCACCCGTGCTGATCCGTATCGGCTGATCCACGGCAGGTCGCCGCCTCCCCGACCGCGTCAGCCGGTGCCGCTGGGTGGTGTATGGCGCACTGATCGGGGGCGTCCTGGTCGGCCTGGTGGCCTGGGTGGCTACGGTCATGCTGCGGGAACGCCTGCGCAGCCGCCCGCGGTCCGGCGGGCCGGATCGGCGGCGCGCCGGCACAGCCACGCAGGACGCGACGGCGACCACTGACGGTGCCACGGACCGACCCGGGCCGCCCGGGACGGGAACGCGGCGGCCCGGATGTCTGGGATAGCGTCCCTCTCACTCCGGAACAAGTGAGAGGGACGTCGTGCAAGTTGAGATACGCGGGCAGCGTGGCCGCCGGTGGGTCGCCTTCGGGTTGATCGGGTTCGGGTCGCTGTTCTTGGTCATCGGGCTGATCCTCGCGGGGGTGTCGGTCTCCTTCCTGACGGATGCGAACCGTGCCCGCGGCACAGTGGTGGCCCTGGAGTGGCGCACCGACCACAGCAGCACGTCTCGCGGGAAGCGGGTGAACGACAAGCCCATGGCGTACCCGGTCGTCAGGTTCACGTCAGCGGATGGCACACCGAGGACGTTCCGGGACTCCACGGGTTCCAGCCCACCGGCGTACGAGAAGGGTGAGGGGGTCGAGGTGCTCTACCGGGCGGACTCCCCCGAGGACGCGCGGATCAACGGGTTCGCCTCGCTGTGGCTGCTGCCGCTGATCTTCAGCGGGCTCGGACTGGGTGTCGCGGGGGTCGGGACGATCATCGCGGTGGTGACGCGGAAGCGTTCCCGGGCTGTGAATTCGACACGGCCGATCTCCGCACCAGCCGTACCGCGAAGGTAAGGGCAACTTCCTCCTCCCCCTACGGGGACTTCCGTCAACTGTGCACGCTTCCAACTGAACAGGTGGTTTCTCCCGCTGCTCCCTGTATCGGCGTTTTTCTGCCGGGCGCCGGGAGAGCTATCGGTCGATCGCCCTCCAGACGAAGGAGAACACCATGCGTGTACGTCCTGCTCTCGCCGCCGCCGCTCTCGCCGCCACCGCAGTCCTCGGTTGGGCAGGCGCCGCAGCCGCTGACGCCGGGGCCCAAGGTGTTGCCTGGGGCTCTCCCGGGGTGCTGAGCGGCAACCTGATCCAGGCGCCCGTACACGTGCCGGTCAACGCATGCGGCAACAGTGTCTCCGTCGTCGGGATCCTGAACCCCACGTTCGGCAACACGTGCGAGAACCTGTAGGCCCGTACGGCCCGTTCGCACTCAGGTGCCGGAGCTGAGCCAGACGCGAAGGGCCCACCACAGGTGTGCGCAGTGGACGAGGGAACCGGTGAGCTCGTGGCCTGTGAGGTCCTGCAGGCGGCGGATGCGGTACTTCACCGTGTTCGGGTGCACGTGCACGGCGGAAGCCGTGGGCCCGATGCGGGCACCGTGGTCGAGGTAGGCCACGGCCGTACGGGCGAGCTCCCGGTGGAAGGGGTCGGCCGGGTCCAGGACGGGCAGAAGTTCCGCTGCCAGCAGGCGGCCCAGTTCGGGTTGCGCCGCGAGGGCCGTCGGCAGCGCCAGTGCCGTCAGCTTCTGCGGGCCGGCCTCCGTGGTGGCCCGCAGCGCTCGGCGGCACACCTCGTACATCCCGGGCAGGCGCGCGGGTGGCACGGGCGGCGAGACGACCAGCGGTGGCAGGCCCGCGGGCAGCTCGGGCATGTGGTGCAGTACGGCGGCGAGCGTTCCGTCGACCATGCCGGTCAGCCCGGCAGACCCGAGCACGGCCTCCACGTGCCGCGCCGTCGAAGGGTCGCTGATCTCACTCACCACGCAGTGGTAGGCGCGCCCGGGTTCCAGTGGCCGGTCCACGGGCTCGCCGCGCAGGAGCGCCCGCAGCCGCTGGGCGGTGCTCTCCCGGGCCGTCCTGGCCAACTCCAGCTCGGTGATCCGGTGGGCGTGGACCATCCGGTGTTCCAGGGCCGTGGTGATCGTATCGATCCGGGTGACCGCGTCCAGCAGGGCTTCGGCTGTCATCTCGGCGGCCCGGCCGCGCTCCACGACCGTCCGCACCAGCCACGACCGTCCGGCTTGGAAGCCGTCCAGCAGCGCGGCGACCGGCACGCCTTGCAGGGCCCGGTCGGTTCCCAGCCGGTCGGCCGCGGCGAGGTCGTCCTCGTCGGGCCCGCCGCGCACCAAGGCGGCGGACGCGGCTTCGAGGACGGCCTGCGTGTGCCGCCTGACCTCGTGCTCCGGCAGCGCACCGACCTGCGGCGACCTGGCACGCGCGGTGGCCACCGTCTCCTCCAGCAACGACCGGTCGTCGCCGGCCAGCCGGATCAGTTCCTGCACGCCCTCGCTCGTCACCCCGCCATTGTCCGCGACGCACAACGCCACGCCGTCCCGCTGGCCCATCGGTCCTGTGCGCGCGGCCGGCGCTCTGGTTGGGTTGCCCGGGTGGCCGGAAGTTCGAAATGAGCGCGAGGCCCGGCAGCATGGGAGACACCAGATGAATCTCGCCCACTGGATCACCGGTGGCACCAGGATCGAGCTGAACGGCCACCACCTGTTCATCCGCCAGGACGGAGAAGGCATACCCGTCACGCTCCTGCACGGCTTCCCCACCTCTTCGCACGACTGGGCGATGACCGTCCCGCACCTGGTCCAGGCCGGATGCCGGACGACCACGCTCGACCTGCTCGGATTCGGTCAGAGCGACAAGCCCCGCCACCACCGCTACTCCGTCCACGAGCAAGCGGACCTGGTCGAGGCCGCCTGGGAGCGGCTGCACATCGGCGAGACCGCACTGGTCGCCCACGACTACGGTGTCTCGGTCGCCCAGGAGCTGCTGGCCCGTGCCCCCGGCCGTATCACCCGCACCGCCCTGCTGAACGGCGGCCTCTACGCCGACCTCCACCGTCCGATCCCGCTCCAGCGCCTCCTGCACAGCCGCGTCGGCCCGCTCCTGGCCCGCCTCACCGACGAGAGGAGATTCACCGCGAACCTGCGCAGCGTCCTGGCCAAGCCCGTCCCGGACGAGCTCCTGCACGACATGTGGACGTCCGTCGCCCGGGACGACGGCCATCACCTGGCCCCGCGCCTGTTGCGCTACATCGACGACCGCCGCACCCACTTCCACCGCTGGACCCGCTCCCTCGAACAGTACGAGGGCCCGCTGCTCTTCGTCTGGGGTCCCGACGACCCCGTCAGCGGAGCCCATGTGCTGGATCGCCTCCGCCGGCGGCTCCCCCACGCAGCCTTCACCGTGCAGGCCTGCATCGGCCACTACCCGCAGGTCGAAGCGCCCGAGGAGACCGCGCGGGCACTGGCCGCCTTCCTTGCGGGCTAGGCCGCTTCCTTCGGCTCGGCGCTGAGAGCGGACGAGAACGCCTGCCAGGTGGCGCATGTGCGCACAGATGTTGCACCCAGGTGATTTCCTCCATGAACAGGCCGTATCGGTGCCGCCTTTCGCTAGGGTCATGGCACCGGCCGCCGTCGTGCCCCCCCCCCCGCCACCGGGACGGTTGGCCGTCGGCCATGAGGAGCTCGTATGCACTACTACGACCTCGGCAGCCACGGACGGCGCGTGACGACGTCGTCCACCGAGGCGCAGACGTGGTTCGACCGCGGGCTGAACTGGACGTACGCCTTCAACCACGAGGAGGCCGTCCGCTGTTTCGAGGCCGCCGCCGCGGCGGATCCCGACTGCGCCATGGCCGACTGGGGCGTGGCCTACGCGCTCGGTCCGAACTACAACAAGCCCTGGGAGGCTTTCGACGAGCAGGATCTGGGACGGTCGGTGGAGCGTGCGCACGCGGCCGTGCAGCGCGCCCATGCCAAGGCTCCCGGCGCCGGCCCGGTCGAACAGGCCCTCATCGGTGCGCTGTGTGCCCGCTACCCACGAGCCCAGGCCCCGGATGTCGAGGACTGCTCCGTGTGGAACGCGGACTACGCCGACAGCATGCGGGCCGTGCACCGTCTGGCGGCCGACGACCTCGACGTGGCCACCTTGTACGCCGACGCCCTGATGAACCTCACGCCCTGGCAGCTGTGGGACATCCGCACGGGCAGTCCGGCCCGGGGCTCGCGCACCGTCGAAGCCACATCAGTGCTCGAACAGGCGATCGCAACGGAGGCCGGCGGTCGGCACCCAGGCCTGCTCCACATGTACATCCACCTGATGGAGATGTCACCGACACCCGAGGCGGCTCTGCCCGTGGCGGACCGGCTGCGCGGTCTGGTGCCGGACGCGGGCCATCTCCAGCACATGCCGTCACACCTCGAAGTGCTCTGCGGCGACTTCCGCCGAGTGATCTCCGACAACACCGCGGCGATCGCGGCGGACGAGAAGTTCCACGCCAGGGCCGGGGCGATGAACTTCTACACCCTCTACCGGTGTCACAACTACCACTTCAAGATCTACGGTGCGATGTTCCTCGGCCGCTTCCAGGACGCGACGGAAACGGCGGACCGGCTCGAAGCGGCTGTGCCCGAGGAACTGCTGCGTATGGAAAGCCCGCCCATGGCGGACTGGCTGGAGGGCTTCCTCGCGATGCGGGTGCACGTACTGATCCGCTTCGGGCGCTGGGCCGACATCCTGCGCCTTCCGCTGCCCGCCGACGCCCAGCTGTACTGCGTGACCACGGCGATGCTGCGCTACGCGCGCGGGATCGCCCTGTCGGCCACGGGCCGCATCGACGAGGCCGACGCCGAACGTGCCCTCTTCCGCGACGCGGCCGCCCGTGTCCCGCAGACTCGGACGCTGTTCAACAACACCTGCGCGGACATCCTGGCGATCGCCGCGCAGATGCTGGACGGAGAGCTGGACTACCGCAAGGGGAGGTACGAATCGGCCTTCGCGGCGCTGCGCCGTTCGATCGAGCTGGACGACGGCCTTCCGTACGACGAGCCCTGGGGGTGGATGCAGCCCACCCGGCACGCGTACGGCGCCCTGCTTCTCGAACGGGGCCTGGTCAAGGAGGCCGAGGCCGTCTACCGCGCCGACCTCGGACTCGACGACACGCTGCCACGCCCCCTGCAGCACCCGGGCAACGTCTGGGCCCTGCACGGCCTCCACGAGTGCCTCATGCGCCTCGGCAGGCAGGGAGAGGCGCGGATCGTGGCCCAGCAGCTGAAGTTCGCCGCAGCGATGGCCGACGTACCGATCGAAGCGTCGTGCTTCTGTCGTCTGGAGACCTTCGCAGACCCCACGCCCCGGCACGGCTGCTGTAACGGACAGCAGTGAGCATGACGGGTCCTCAGGGGAGCGGCCGGACCGCTAGCCGTCGGACCGGTCCAGCACGGTGCGGCAGTGTGCCCAGGCCGACTCGGACAGCAGTGGCCGCCATCGGGTGAACAGGCCGAGCAGGTCCGCCCCGTAGCGCGAGCGGGCCTCTGGGCTGACGGCGGCGATGTCCAGCTCGTTCGCGGCGGTGAGCTCGGCGAAGTCCCGACGTGCTGTCAGGCTTGGCTGCGTGTGCGTTCCGGTGAACCGGTCGACGAACGTGCCTGCGTCATCGGTCAGGCCCCGGTAGGAGGATGTGCGGTCGCAGGAAGCGTAGAAGTAGACGAGTGCTTCCGCCTCGGCGCCGATCGCCTCGACCAGTTCCGCCCGGCGCCCCAGGTCCAGCAGCGCGACGGGGAACCCGTCCGTCCCGTAGAACGCGTGACACAGCCCGGCCGACACCAGCGCCGGACGAGCGCCCCACGCGGCGAGAAGTGCGCTGACTCGCTTCAGGTGGGCCAGCAGGGTCCCACCGGGATGCTCGATCTCCTCGGCTCCGGCCGCCTGCAGGATGGCCAGCGCTTCTGCGGTCATCTCGACATCACCCGTCCGAACGATCGCCGCCTGATGGGAAGCACTCCCGATGGTAGGCCGCGGGCCGGCCGCTCACTTCGGGGCCGGGACAGCGGTCGCCTGCCGGTGCCGGGCCAGGCTTCGCGCGATACGGCGTTCGAGCCCTGCCCGGCAGTCGGGCCACTCCTGCGCGGTGATCGAAAAGATCGCGGAGTCACGCAGCCGGCCCTCCTCACCGGGCACCCATGACCGGGACCAGTTCCGCAGCACGCCCTCGAACCGTGCGCCGGCCGCCTCTATCGCGGCCCGCGACCGACTGTTGCGCGCGTCGGTCTTCAGGTCGAGGCGTGCCACCGCCCAGTTCTCGAACGCGTGCCGGAACAACAAGTACTTGGCCTCGGTGTTCACCCCCGAGCCCTGCGCCGACGCCGCGAGCCAGGTGAACCCGACCTCGATCGCGCTCAGACCGTCTCCGTCCAGCCACAGCCTCGGATCCCAGTAGGCCGTGGTCCCGACCGCCCGCCCTGACGCCCGGTCCACCTGCGCGTACGGGGCGAGCTTGCCGGCAGCGGCTCGCGCGAGCTGGGCATCGATGTACCCGTGGACCTCGTCCGCCGTGGGAACCCAGGTGAACCGGTACGAGCTGCGGTCCTCCTCCGCCGCCACCGCCAGGTCCGCCGCATGCCCGTGATCCAGAGGCTCCAGCCGCACCAGTGCGCCTTCCAGAACCGGTCCTTCCAGGACGAAACTCATCGCTCGCCACTCCCACGTCGGCACAGGCTCGTATCCGGGCCGAAGGGCCCGAGCCCGCAGCGTTCCAGAAGCATCGCTCGATGTCGCGCGAATTCCTCACGAGCGTGGGATGAAGGTGCTGTGCGGCGCGCTCCGCAAGCGGCGCACAGCACATCACGTGCCGGGCAGGTCCGGTGTCCTGTCAGGTGTCGGCCGTGGTCAGCTGCTGGTCAGCAGTTGCCGGACGACGTATCCGGCGGAGTCCACGCCGGAGCTGCCTCCTTCGACCAGGGCCGCGACCGCTGTATGGGAGTCGTACGCGGTCAGCCAGCCGTTGGTGTGGTCCCCTTCTTCCGCCGTGCCCGTTTTCGCGCCGACGCCCGGCAGCCCCGCGAGGCGCGGGGCCGCGGTACCGGTGGAGGCCGCGCTGCGCATCATCGTCTGGAGGTAGCCCGCGGTGCGGCCGGTGATGGGGCGGGGGGCGGTCTGCTGGTGCTGACCCGGCAGGATGACGGGCTGCTTGAATCCGACGCCTCGCACGGTGGCCGCCACGGACGCCATGAACAACGGCGTGGCCGTGACCTTGCCCTGGCCTATGAACTGGGCTGCCTGGTCGCCGCCCTGGGCGTCGGCCGGGATGCTCGGATCGGTGGTGGCGACCCCGCCGCCGATGGACCAGCTGCCCATGCCGAAGACATTGACGGCCTCGTCGTGCAGGGCGGAGGCGTCGCCGTCGTGCACGAGGTAGTGGAAGCCGTCCTTGATGAAGGAGGTGTTGCAGGACACCGTGAACGCCTGGGTGAGCGTGGAGCCGGGGTTGGCCCTCACGCCCGGGTCGTTGTGGAAAAGCTGGCTGTTGGCCGTCAGGGAGTCCGTGCAGGGCGCGGGACTGTCCGCGGTGAGGCCCGCCTGGTCGAACAGGGCCGCCGAGGTGATGATCTTCATGGTGGAGCCCGGCGACTTGATGCCGTTGATGGCGATGTCCCCGTCTGCTCCCGTGTGCGCGATCGCGAGGATGTGGCCGTTGCTCCAGTCGAGCGCTACCGTACCGGCCGGCTTGTTCTGCAGGTGGGCGTCCGTCACCGCGTGCTCGGCCACGGTCTGCATGCGGGCGTCGATCGTCGTCCTGATGACCGGTGTCCGGCCCTTGGAGAAGACCTCCAGCGTCTTCACCCCCGCACCGGCGCCATCGACCACCGCGACACCGGTACCCACGGTGCCGCCCTTGGGCTTGACCTTCTGGCGGATGGTCGCCGCGATGTCCCGCAAGGAGGAGAACGTGGTCAGGTCGGTCTTGCCGTCGCTCGCCACCACCTTCGCCGAGCTCGCACCGGCGGGGAGCTTGCCGGCGGTGAGTGACTGGCCGTCACCGAGACCGGGATACAGCACCGAGTTGTTCCAGTGCACCGCCGGCACGCCGTTCGTGCTGCGTACCACCGCCGCGGCGCTGGGGTAGGTCCACGTGCCCCCCGCCACCTCGGCCCGCACGTCGAAGGTGACCTTGGTGGCGCCCGGTGTCACCGTGGACGGGCCTGCCGATTCCACGTGGTCGAACGTCAGCTTCTTCAGACGCAGGCCCTCCTTGTAGGAGTGCAGCGCTCGCGTCGCCGTGGCGGGCGTGTCGGTGTCCCCGGCGGCCTCCTCGAAGCGCTGCCTGGACCAGCTGTCCAGGAAGGCACGTGTCAGCTTGACCGCCGTGGCGTTCGACGGAGGCGTGCTCGACAGTGTGGACGGGTCGAATGTGCGGGCCGTGTCGGGGCGGCCGTCCCCTGATGCGCCACCGGTCAACCCGCGGACGAGGTTGTAGGTGCCGATTCCCCCGGCGACGAGCAGTGCCGTGCATGTCCCGGCGATGCCGAGCTTCACAGGTCTGTTCATGCGGGGATTCTGTCGTTTCGGGGCCGGGGTGGCCTGAGTACGCGTACTCAGGCCACACTGATCAACAAGCCCTACTCTTCGGCTGATCGACACACTCTTGGACGCGGGACCAAGCGGGGGAAACACACATGACATATCGGCGTGCGGTGATACCGGCACTGGCCGGGGGCCTGCTGATCACGCTGCTGCTGTGGTGGGCGGGGGCGAGTGCGCAGGCGCTGCAACTGCGCGGTACGACGAGCGTCTTCGACGTCCAGTCCGCGGCCGAACTGCGAAGATGGCTGCTCCCCTGGTCGTACGAACCCCCGACGGGGCTGCTGTCCGACGGGCCTGCGGCCGCGGGCACGGGCGGCACCGCCTTGAGCGGGGGCACGCAGTACGCCGATCTGTACCACACCGCGATGCAGATCAGGTTCGTGGCGGTCTTCGTGTTCTTCGTGGCCGGCGCGCTGCTCCTGGTCCGCAGGCTTCCGCCGGTCCAGCGCCGTACGCCGGCCACGCTGCTCGCGCTGTGGGCCTGGGGCCCGGTGGCCGGAACGCTCGCCGTGACGGTTTCCGCGCCGTGGCTGATCGTGTCCGGGGGGCACGGCAGCTACCGGGTCCTGCCGCAGCTGGCGGTCGTGGTCGCCTCGAGCGGTCCGGTCGTCGTCTTCACGGCGTTGCTGACCGCCCTGCTCACGGTGTTCCTGGCGCGCGTCACCGCGAAGGGTGCGGATCCGCTGCCCCGGCGGAGTGTGCCGCCACGCGCCGCACGCCTCGCCGCGAGCGTCGGGACCGCCGTGGTCGCGCTGTCGCTGGTGGTCCTCTCGTACCAGTCGGTGGCGGCTTGGATCCAGACCTCGTTCGGTGGTGGAGGGATGCTGTCCGAGCCGGGCGACCTGCTGCGCGAGTGGCTGCTGCTGGGCGGCTGGTCGGGCCCGGCGACCACGCCACTGGGCCACTGGCTGCTGTACCGAGCCGCCGACGTGGTCATGCTGGCGGTGGTGTGGTGGGCGCTGCGGCTGCTGCCCGGTCTGCTCACCCGGACCACGGTGCCGGCGATGGCGGTGGGCGCGGTCTGCGCGACCGTGCTGGGCCTGTTCGCGAGCCAGGTGCTGCACATGGCGATGGACGACACCGCCAGAGTGTGGGGCTTCATGTACCTGTTCGCTGATCTCGGCGACGGCGTCCCGGCCGCGCTCACCTTCGGCGTCACGGCGGGAATCGCGGCCTTTGTGACCCTGCGGCTGACCGAGGGCCGCGGCACGAGCCGGTCTGGAAGCTGAGGACGGCGGCAACGCCGGGCAGGGTGCTCCTGCGTCCGGCGGGCCGGCGTGGCATCCGGCGGGTTGTCGTCGAGGCACCTGCCGGCCGCCCCTCTCCGCAGCAGGCCGGGCCGGGAGGGGCAACGGCCCCGGGACTGGTGAGCTCGCATGTTCAGGTGCCGGCCGGGCCCAGACGGGGCTCGCGCCGAGTGATCTGCGCGAGCACGGCGGCACCCGACGGTGTGCCGGTCGGCGACTGACATGACGGGTAGCGACAAGGGTCTGGTGTCTGCGGAGGAGCGAGTATGGCGTTCACGGTCGAACCCGACGCCGGAGCCGCCGAACGGGACGAGTGGTCCTACTCGCCGGCTGTCGGCGTCGGACCCCTCCGGTTCGGTATGACCCTCGATGAAGTGGTCGAGGCGGCTCAGACAATCGGCCAGACGCAGGTCAGCGATTGTGCACGGCGCTACGCGATCTTCTCGCCGACTTGGAGGGTCGAGGTCCACCGTCGCGGGGTGACTCCTTCACCGCCTGCCGTGACCGCCTATGTGAGCCAGGTTGTGGGGCTGTTCTGCATCGCTGCCGACGCCGTGCACGGTCCACAGGTCGCGTACGACGGGGTCCCGCTGGTCGGGAGAGACCTGTCGGAGCTGGAGAGCGACGCGATCGCGTATGCCGAGGCGATGGATGTGCACTTCCGCTACACGCCCGAGGGCTACGCGGGACCGGATGATTCCGGGGTCGTGATGCGCGGGCAACCGGTGGGGCAGGTCCTCCGATCGCGTCCGTTGTTCATGGTGCCGCGCGACGGGGCGTACACCGAATGGGACTCGATACCCTCCGAGGAACACCGCCTCAACGGCCGGTCGACGGCCTGACGCGGTGTGAATCCACATCTGCCAGGGCGAGCACCGACAGAGCACGGACGCATACAGGACCGGGCAGGAGGGCCGACTCGGGCACTCGGCCTGGTCCTCGATGCCGCCATGCTCTGGACAACCGCCATCCCGGCGCCGCCGTCGACCGCCTGGGGCCCTGCCGCCCGAGGAGCGGGAGCATGACGTCCTGGACGAGTGCGGCGGGAGCACCGGCGCATGACGCGGCGTCAGGGCGGACGCCGGGTCGTGCTCGATGAGCATCGCGGCTGTCGCGGCTTCCGGGAGGTGCCCGTCTGGGTGACGGGACCCGGCGATCTGCGGCTGCGCCTTGTGGGCGCGAGTGGCCGGAAGCGATGCCGCAGGCAGGCAGCGGCGGGGCCTGGGAGCCCCGGCCGCGTGCGCGCCGGGATGGTGTGTCAGGCGATAGCGAGCCGGTCCACCAGCAGCTCCAGCCTCTGCTCGGTGTACTCCGGCGGCAGCCGTCCCCATCGGGTGAGGGTCGCCACCCCGTGCAGGGACGCCCAGAACACCTCGGTGAACAGCCCCGGGTCGACGCCGTCCCCGGCGACCTCGCCCAGGCTCTCCAGCAGCGCGGCGAAGGCGTCCTTGAGAGGTTCCGGGGTGTCCTCCTGCGCGTACGCGAGACCGCCGTCGAGCTGGAAGAGGGCGTCGTAGACCGCCGGGTTGCGGGTGGCGAAGTCGAGGTAGGCGCGGGCGAGGGCGTACACCCGGGCGCGCGGGCCGTCCGCCGCGGCGGTCGCGGCCCGCACCGCCACGGCCATCTCGGTGGCGCCCTGGAGGGCGACGGCGCCGATGATCTCGCGCTTGCCGCGGAAGTGGCTGTAGAGGACGGGCTGGCTGTACTCGATGCGCTCGGCCAGCCGGCGGGTGGTGACCGCGTCCCAGCCCTGTTCCTCGGCGAGTTCACGGGCCGTCGCCACGATGAGGCGCTCGCGCTCCGCCCGTTCGCGCTGCTTGCGTTCCTGTACCGACATGACTCGATCCTAGCACCGCTAGACAATCGAGCGGCAGAAGCACTAGCGTTGCCTCATCAGCTAGCAACGCTAGATGCCGGGAGGGATCAGCATGCTCAACGCGCTCGAAATCGTCACCACCGTGGTCGTCGGCGTGATGGTGGGGGTGGAGTTCTCCGTCGCCTTCGTCATGAACCGGATCCTCAACGCGCTCCCGGAGGACAGCGCCCAGCTCGGCCACGCCCACGGGGGCCGGATGCTCGGCGCCGTGATGCCGGTCTGGTACACAGGCTCGCTCGTCCTCGCCGCCATCTGGGCCATCGCGGGATGGCACCACCGCGGCACCGGCCTCGTCGTCACCGCCGCCGCGCTGCTGATCCTCAGCGTGATCATGTCGATCCTGCTGCTCGTCCCGATCAACAACCGGAACAAGACGTGGACCCCTGACAACCGGCCCGCCGACTGGAAGCAGCAGCTGAACCGCTGGGAGCGCTTCCACTACGTCCGCGTCGCCGTCATCATCGCCGCCTTCGCCCTGCTGGTCACCGCCCTCACCTGAGCCCACGGGCTCACCCGCCCGGTGCTCAGCCGCAACCGCTCGGCCGTGCGCCCGCAGCGCGGCACCGCCACCTTCATCCACATCCAGGACCCGGACCCGGACCCCAACACCCTCGAACTCCGCCGGCATCCCCAGGACACGGGCGCCGGCGACACCCACGGACCGACAGCGAGAGGAAGTGCCGAGAATGGCCAAGCTGCAGAGTCTCGACCCGCACACGCCGATGTTCGCGCAGTTCAAGGAGAAGACCGGGCCCATCGTCCTGGCCAACACCTTCGTCGTCCCGAAGGAGAGGACGCAAGCGTTCCTGGCCCTCTTCGCGAGGCAGGCCGAGTTCATGAAGGCTCAGCCGGGATTCGTCTCCCTGCAGATGCACAAGGGAACGGCGGACAGTCAGCTCCTGATGAACGTCGCGGTGTGGGAGTCGACCGAGGCGCTCGCCACGGCGTTCGGCAACCCGGAATTCCAGCGCATGGCGGCCGAGTTCCCCGACGACATCGTGTCGTACCCGCACATCTTCGAGCGGATCGACGTATGACACGGCAGCTGTAGCCGGAGGAGGGCAGCCGGAGAAGCCCTGCCCTCCCGGTCGCTCCAGCGACCCGTACGTCCCGGCACGCCTCTCCATCAGCCGCGTCCGAGCGGCCAGTTCAGGCCTCTCACGACTCAGCAAGCTCCACGAAGCCCACCAAGCTGACGAAGACCCGCAAGGAGAAGAACAATGTCGCTGAAGAAGACCAACACCGTCTTTGCCGCCGCCTTCATCCTCTTCATCCTCTGGTTCGGGACGGAGTTCATCCTGAGCCCGGGGACGACGGCGCCGAGCTTCGGCCTGCCGAGCTGGCCGTCCGGCGACGGCGGCGGCTTCCTGATCGTCAAGGGAATCCGCGACGTCGTCCTGGCCTCGGTCCTGGGCATCCTGCTGGTCACGGGCCACCGCCGGGCGCTGGGCTGGGTACTGCTGGTGGAGGCCCTCGCCGCGTACGGCGACATGGCCACCGTGCTGGCCCACCACGGCTCCGTGGCCACCGCGCTCGGCGTCCACGGCCTGACCGCGACACTGATGGTGGTCAACGGCCTGCTGCTCATGCGCGAGACCCGCGAGGTCGCGGCCGCTCCGGCAACGCCCGCCCCGCGGCCCGCCTGAACCCACCTTGGCGCGTGTCGACATCCGCCGGTCAGCGCCCGCCGGGAAGAGCGCGGTTCACCGTCTTCTTCCGGTGAGCGGCGGCCTGGTCCTCGTTGCTCCGGCAGGGCGCCGCGCGGCCCCCTGCCCCGATTCTCGTCGGCAAGATCACCCCTCGGCGCCAACCGAGGGAGATCCGCCGGCGCCTTCTTTGGTCATCGCCGGTCGCCGGGCCTGTGACCTGCGAAGCCGGCCATTGATCAGGGTGGCGGAACCGGCTGTCCGATCAATGCGCCGGCAGGAAGAGTCATGGCCAGGGTCCGGCTGCCGGCCGGCACGAGGGGAACGGCCGGCAGCCAGGCCCTGCGGCGGCCGGGACGACACCCGCCGCTCGCCGCTGGTGCCGATGCACCGGGCGGCGCTGTGCCCGCGACGCCTGCGCGCGCGGCCGACGGCGGTGCGATCGGGTCGGCCGCTCGCTCACGCTGCCGCCGTGCACGGCCGCGCCCAGCGCTCCGCCGTCGGCTGCGCGTGGGACCGGGCGGGCCCCGCCGCGGTCCGCGCGGGGTCAGATCCAGTGGTAGTTCGTGTCGTCCAGAGCCGGCAGGAAGGCCTGGACGACGTCGAGCGGCGCGGTGGGTGTGGTGAGTTCGGCGAGCGGGACCGGTGGGAACAGCGGCTTGTCGGCGGTGTCCTTGTAGTGGCTCCAGGTGAGGTGGCCCGCGCCGACGGTGTCGTCGTGCTCGACGGTGCGCAGGCGGGCGCGGGTGGAGTCGGCGATGTGGACGCGGAAGACCAGGTGGAGCTTGCGGGGTGGGGTGCTGCCCGGGCGGGTGACCATCGCGTCCTGGATCCAGGTCAGTTGCGGGACGCCGATCGCATCGGTCAGGTCCAGGCCCAGCTCCTCGTCGAGTTCGCGTGCGAGGGCCTGCGGGATGGGTTCGCCGGGTTCGACGTTGCCGCCTGGCAGCGTGTACTGGTCCTGACCGTTCCTGGTGCGGTGGATGAGGGCGATCTCGTCGCCGCTGAACAGGGCCGCGGCGACACGGATCTTGATGCGTCCGAACGGTCCGACGGCGGTCCCCGGGGGGCTCTCCCTTCTCACGCGTGCACCTCGAAGCCGCCGCGGCCGTCGAACCGCACCTCGCGTACCTCATCGAATCCGTCCGCCCGCGACGGCTTGCGCAGCCGCTTCAACGTGGCCAGGACGCCGACGTCCGGGACGCGCTCGCGGCCCTCGCGGAGGGCGTTGCGTCGCAGCGAGCCGTCCACGTCGGGAGGAAACCAGTAGGCCGTCACCGTCGCCCCGTGGATGTGGGCCACCTGGACCAGCGGGGCCCACTCCTGTGGCGAGGGATTGGTGTTGTCCACCGCCACCGGCCGTTCGGCCGCCAGGTGCTCCGCCACCAGCCGCTGCTGCCGCACCTGCTTGTTCCTGGCGCCCCGCGGAAACAGATCCTTGCTGACCAGTGCGTACCGGTCGGACAGGCACTGCGCGTAGAACGTGGATTTCCCAGAGGCCTGCAGTCCGACCAGCACGGCCACCTCTACTCCGGTCTCCATGGGAGCCACGATGACACGCGGCCGGCGGAGGGACGAAACCTCGTGGCCGGCCGGCGGACACCCTCTGGTAGAGAAACGCCGAAAACGGGCACATTGGAGACGGCCCGCCTTCCGGCACACAAGTCGCGGGAGCACTTCTGGTGAACGTCGTGAGGGAGCGGCCATGGACCGCGCAGACAGCGTGACCGTGGGCGTACTGGGCTCCTACGGGGGCCGCAACGTCGGTGACGAGGCGATCCTCACCGCCCTGCTGGACCGGGTCCGGGCCGGGCGGCCGAAGACGCGCTTCGTGGTCTTCTCCCGCGATCCCGGACACACCCGCCGCGTCCATCCGGATGTCGAGGTCGCCGGCTGGGAGGGTGTGTGCAGGGAGGGCGTCTCCGGGTATCTGCGCCGGCTGAGTGCGCTGGTGCTCGGCGGTGGCGGGATCCTCTACGACACCGAGGCGCGTCGGTACCTGCGGATGGCCCGCACCGCACAGGATCTCGGCGTACCCGTCTTCACCTATGCGGTGGGGGCCGGTCCGCTGACCGACGAGGTGGACTGCGCCTGGGTCCGTCAGGTGCTCTCCGACGCGGTCGAGGTCACGGTGCGTGACGAGGAGTCGAAACTCGTGCTCGAAGCGGCCGGACTCACCCGGCCCGTCTCCGTCACCGCCGATCCGGCGCTGCTGCTCGCCCCCGGTGATCAGGGCGGGGAGCTCCTGCGGGCGGAGGCCGTGCCGCGCGGGGTCCGCCTGGTGGGGATGAGCGTACGAGAACCCGGGCGCGCGGCGGAGCATCTCGACGAGGACGGCTACCACCAGCTTCTGGCCGGTGTGGGCGACTTCCTCGTCCACCGGCTCGATGCCCACGTCGTCTTCGTCTCCATGGAGCGCGGCGACATCAGGCACGCGCACGCGGTGGCGTCCCGTATGGCCTCGGCGGACCGCTGCACGGTGCTGCGCGGCGACTACGCACCGCAGCAGGTGCTCGACATCGTCGCCCAGCTGGACCTCGCCGTCGGCATGCGGCTGCACTTTCTGATCTTCGCCGCGCTCTGCGGCATCCCCGTGCTGCCCCTGCCCTACGCGGGCAAGGTCTTCGACTTCGCCCAGCGGATCGGCGCGCCCGCCCTGCGCGGGGTGATCCGGGAGACGACGGGGCTGCTGCTGGCGGAAGTGGACCGCTTGTGGGACGAGCGGCCCGGGCGGGCCGCCGAGACGGCCGCGCGTACGGCACAGCTGCGGCTTCGGGCGGCCGAGACCGCTGAGCGGCTCCTTGGCTGGCTGGAGGAGATCGCTCCGCACCACGTCGTCCGAGAGGGCACGCCGGTGCCCGCCTCCACAGCTGGCTGAATCCGGCCGCTACCGTTCCCGAGGGAGTCACCGTGTCCTATCTGACGCCGCCTCGCATCCCCAGGAAGGTGGAGCTTCCGCCGCGTCAGGCCCTGCATGCGGGATCCACCCAGGTGCTGGTGATCGGCGGCGGGCCGGCCGGCATCGGCGCGGCGCTCGGCGCCGCGAACGCGGGCGCCGAGGTGGTCCTCGTCGAGCGCTACGGGTTCCTCGGCGGCAACGCCACCGCGGCACTGGTGATGCCGCTGATGAGCTTCCACAACGAGGTCAAGCAGGCCGTGGCCGGCGACACCGCCCGCCTGCTGCCGCCCGACCACGGCGAGGGCGAGCCGGTCGTCGGCGGTGTGCTGTGGGTGCTCCTCGACCAGCTCGTGCGCGCGGGCGCGGCGATCCGTCCCTCACCGGAGACCGGCTACACCGTGCCCTTCGACGCGGAGCTGTTCAAGCTGGTGGCCTACGAGCTGCTGGAGACCCATGAGGTGCGGACGCTCCTGCACGCCTTCGCCTCCGACGTCCTCAGCCTGTCCGACCGCGCCCGTGCGGTGTTCGAGACCAAGTCGGGCCCGCTCGTCATGGACGCCGACGTGATCGTCGACTGCACCGGGGACGGGGACATCGCGGCGGCGGCCGGGGCGGCGTACGAGGTCGGACGGCCCGAGGACGGCTGGACACAGCCCATGACGCTGATGTTCCGCATGGTTCGCTTCGACCACGAGGAGTTCACCGCCTACGCCCGCGCCCACCCCGACCAGTGGAAGGGGGTGCACGGGCTGTGGGACCTGGTCCGTGCCGCCACGGACGCCGGGGAGCTGGACCTGCCCCGCGAGGACATGCTCTTCTTCGCCACCCCGAACGCCGGCGAGGTGGCGGTGAACTCCACCCGGGTCACCGAAGTGCTCGGCACGAGCGTCTGGGACCTCACCCGCGCGGAGTTCACGGCGCACCGCCAGATGGCGCAGATCGCCCGCTTCCTGCGCGACCGTGTGCCGGGTTTCGCCGACTCCTACGTGGTCCAGAGCGGCGTCCAGGTCGGGGTCCGTGAGACGCGCCGGATCCTGGGCGAGTACCACCTGACCGGCGACGACGTGCTCACGGCGCGCACGTTCGACGACGCCGTCGCGCGGGGCGCCTACCCGGTGGACATCCACAATCCGAGCGGGCGCGGCACCACGCTCAAGCGGCTGCCGCGCGGCGAGTCCTACGACATCCCCCTGCGCTGTCTCCTCCCCCGCGGCCTGGACCGGGTTCTGGTCGCGGGCCGCTGCATCTCCGGCGACCACGTGGCGCACTCCTCCTACCGCGTGATGCCGATCTCGATGGCCACCGGGCAGGCGGCGGGCGTCTGTGCGGCCCTCGCGGCAACCCGGGGCCGGCAGCCCAGGGACATCCCGGCGGCCGCGGTCCAGCGAGCACTCCGCGCACAGGGTGCAAGCCTCCGCTGACCCCACCCGCCGGACCGTCCTCGCCTCGCCTCCCGGGGTCAGCCCGCCCGGTGGGCCGGGGTGAACGTGACCGGAAGCCGCACCGGGCCGCGCAGACCGCCGGGCCGCCAGCTCAGCTCGGCCGGCGGCACGGCCAGGGCCAGGCCCGGCAGCCGGCGCAGTGCCGTTCCGATGGCGACCCGGCCCTCCAGCCGGGCCAGTGGCGCCCCGAGGCAGTAGTGGATGCCGTGTCCGAAGGCCAGATGGCCGTTGTCCTGCCGGGTGATGTCCAGCCTGTCGGGGTCGGCGAACCGAGCCGGATCCCGGTCGGCGATCGCGGAGGCGACCAGCACCGTCGCCCCACGGGGGACGGTCACGCCCGCGATCTCGACGTCTTCGCGTGCGAAACGGGCGATGCCCGGGCTGACGGGGCCGTCGTAGCGGAGGAACTCCTCGATCGCGTCGGGCAGCAGTTCCGGACGTTCCCGCAGCAGGGTGAGCTGGTCGGGGTTGGCGAGCAGCGCGGCGATGCCGCCGCCGATCAGGTTGACCGTCGTGATGTACCCGGCCACCAGCAGCAGGAAGGTCATGGCGATCAGCTCGTCGTGGTTCAGCCGCTGTTCCTCGTCGTGGGCGCTGACCAGCGCGCTGAGGAGGTCGTCCCCGGGCCGGGCCCGCTTGGTCTCCAGGTGCTTGGTCACGTATGCGCGCATCCGCAGCCACGCCTCGTTGACGACGGCCGGGTCGGGCATCCTCTCGCCGCGCACGATCATCGCGTCGGTCCACCGCTGGAAGTCGTGCCGGTCGTCCACCGGAATGCCGAGCAGCTCGCTGATGACGGTGACCGGCAGCGGCAGCGCGAAGTCCGCCACGAGTTCGGCCCGGCCGGCCGGCAGCACCGCGTCGAGCAGCCGGTCGGTGATCTCCTGGACTCGGGGCCGCAGGTCGGCGACCCGGCGCGCGGTGAACGCCTTCGACACCAGGCGGCGCAGCCGGGTGTGGTCGGGCGGGTCGGAACGCAGCATGTTGCTCATCATCGATTCGCGCTCGAACTCGGGCAGCTGGGCGATGAGGCGGGGGTCCGAGGCGTCGCGGACATCGCTGCTCAGCCGGGGGTCGGACAGGGCGGCCAGCCCGTCCTCGTAGCGGGTGACCAGCCAGGCGTCCAGGCCGCCGGCGATGACCGCGCGCCGGACCGGGCCGTCCTCACGGAGCTGTCGGTACAGCGGGAAGGGGTCCGCAACGAAGGCGGGGTCGTCGTACGGGAGAAGGACCGGCTGCTGGCTCATCATGCCTCCCGGCCATGCGTCGACCGACACGTGCAGCTGTGTGACGTCCAAGGGCGTACACCCAGATTGTCCGATACGGCAGCGGTCATCGCCCTCCTCGCCGACCGCACCCCCGCGCCGTCCCGCGCCCCGACGCCGGCTGCTCGATCCGCCCGACCGGCTGGTGAGGTCGCCATAATGCTCGGCATGTCGCTGCGGGGGACCGACGCCCACCGGGACGACGACGCACTGCCTGCGCTGGTCCGACGGGCCGTCGAGGCGGCGCGCGGGCACGGGTTCGCGTACTCCTGCAGGCCCGAACAGGGACGGCTGCTGCAGGTGCTCGCCGCGGGCGCACCGCACCGCATCGCCGAGACCGGGACGGGCTGCGGTGTCGGCCTTGCCTGGCTGGCCTCGGGCGCCCGTCCGGGCACCCGGCTGATCAGCGTCGAGCGGGACGCTGAACGCGCGCGCATCGCCGCGGACGTCTTCCGAGGCCGCGACCATGTCGAGGTCCTCCACGGCGACTGGCGGCGCATCGAAGACCACGGCCCCTACGACCTGCTCGTGCTGGACGGCGGAGGCCAGGCCAAGGGCGACGGGACCGCGGACCCGGCGCGCCTGCTCGGCCCGGGCGGCACGGTCGTGATCGACGACTTCACCCCGGCCACCACATGGCCACCCCGCTTCGCCGGCGTACCCGACCAGGCCCGGCTGCACTGGCTGGAGCACCCGGAGCTGCGAGCCACTGAACTGCGCCTCGCAGCAGACCTCAGCGTGATCGTCGGGATCCGACTGCCGGACGACCGAGACTATGTCGTATAGCGGAAATATAATGCCGCGAAGCGGAAGAGTCTGGTTGTGGGGTGGGGTATGTGGCGCCAGGTGCGGGTGCGGGTGCTCGGTCGTGGTGAGGCGTCCGGGGAGAGGTCGGGCGGGCAGGCGTCGAGGCGTCCTCGCCGGCAGTCTTCGCGCGGCGGTCCGGGTTTCGGGGTGTTCGTGCTGCGCGGCGTGGCCCAGGTCGTGTTCCTCGACAGCGCTTGGGCAGGCGCCGTCTTCGCCCTCGCGCTGCTGACGGCGGACTGGCGGTACGGCGCCTACGCCGTGGGGGGCGCCGTCCTCGGTACCGGCACCGCGCATCTGCTGGGGGTGGCCCGCGACCGGGTGCGAGCGGGGCTGGAGGGCTTCAACTCCTGCCTGACCGCGCTCTGCTGCGCGGTGTTCCTGGACGCGGGCAGGCTGTCCACGGCACTGCTCGCCGCCGCGGCCTGCGTCGTGGTCACCGTCGTCGCGGCGGCCGTTGTGCGGCTCCTGCACCTGTGGGCCCTGCCGGCGCTGACCACCCCCTACTGTCTGCTGGCGGGCGCGATCACCGTGGCCGCGCCCGCGTTCGGGCGGATCTGGCCTCAGGACGCCGGCGGCGCCGCGCCGCCTCCGGATCCACCCTGCTGGCACCGGCCGACGTGGTGGCGGCGTTCTTCCGCAACGTGGCCCAGGTCTTCTTCCTGAACCAGTGGCACGCGGGGGCGCTGCTGCTCGCGGGCCTCTTCCTGGCGAGCCGGGCGGCAGGGTGGGTGGCCTGCGCCGGCAGTGCCACAGGCATCCTGACGGCCTGGGCGCTCGGCGCGCCGGCCGCACGGATCGCCGACGGGACGATGGGCTACAACGCGGTGCTCGTCGCGCTGGCCCTCTGCGGGGTGTTCCTGTCCCCCACCCCGGCGACGCTGTTGTACGCGCTGCTGGGCGCCGCGACGGCGACGACCATCACTCCGACCCTCGCCCATCTGCTCGCCCCGTCCGGCGGCCACCCGCTCACCTGGCCGTTCGTGCTGACGACTCTGGGCTTCCTGATCGCCGCCCGCTCCTTCCCCCGCGTGACCGGCCGCCAGGATCCCGCCGCGGAACGGCCCGGACCGCCGACCCGTTGCGCTGCGGCCGGGCAGCCCCACGCGGGGCGGATCGGCTCCGGCTGACCGAGATCCGGCTCGGCCGCCGGCGGTACCCGCACTCAGTTCCGTACGGGTTGTAGAGGTGACGGTTGTTCCGCTCGCGGCGGTCAGCGACCCTGCTGAACCGCTGCGGGTGCTCGTACGCCATGCCATGACGGCACCGCAGGGCGCGGACCACTGGCCCTGCGGCTGCTGACCGAGTCGGCCGATCCGGTCGTGGAGCGGGTCACCCGGCGACGGCCGGCGATCATCGAGGCGGCCGTCGCCGAACTGGGCCGTCCCGCTGATCAGGCCCGGCATTTCGCGAGCATGACGTATGCGGCCTGCCTGGGGCTGGCTGCACCGCGCCGGGTCGACGCCGCACCCGCCGACCATGAGGAAATACATCGCCGACCTACTGGCCGCCTTCGGTGTCGCACGGCAGGGCTTTCGGCGACGGCTCAAGAGGGGAGCCGAAGAATCCGCCGTCGTGACGTTCGACGTCACCGCGCAGAATTAATCCACTCTCGTGAATTGTGCATCTGGCCGTTCGACGCCGGGCGCCACTAGCGTGATTCGAACAGTTTCCGGCCGTAAAGCGAGGAATTCCACGGCCGGTTCGCCACGGTCTCGCCGCACCGGGGCCATGGCATTCTGCACCACACCGTTTCTCCGCCTCCGCCCCCGAGTGTCGTGCCCAGGTGACCCGACGACGGAAGAGAAGGAATGGGAGAGGACGGCATGCCCGAGCAAGCCCCGCACCCGATGCGGCTGCCCCTGACCGCCGGACAGCACGGGATCTGGTTCGCCCAGCGACTCGCCCCGACGAACCCGACCTACATCACGGCTGAATACGTCGAGATCAACGGCCCTGTCGACGTCGAGGCGCTGCGCGGCGCGGTGCGCCGCGCCCTGGCCGAGGCACGGTGCCTGCACATCCGGTGCGGGGAGGACGGCACAGGCCCCTGGCAGATCGTCGACGTACCCGAGGACATCCCCGTCGCGCTCCTCGATCTGAGCACGGCCTCCGACCCGCAGGCCGCTGCCGAACAATGGATGCGCGACGACCTGGCCACCCCGGTCGACATATACAGCGGACCCCTGTTCACGGAGACCCTCCTGTCCCTCGGCGGGGACAGACACATGTGGTACCAGAAGTTCCATCACCTCGTCATGGACGGATTCTCCCACTCGCTCATCGCCCGGCGGGTAGCCGACCTCTACTCGGATGTCACGTCCGGCCGGGAACCCGCCCCCGCCGACTTCGGACAGCTCCAGGACCTGGTGCGCGACGACGCCGACTACCAGGCCTCACCCGCCGCAGAGACCGACCGGGAGTTCTGGCGGGCGACGATGTCGGGCGTGGAGCGTGTGCCGTCCCTCTCCGAGCGGAGAGCGGCCATGGCCCACAGCTGCCTGCACGACACCCACCATCTCCCGGAACCGGACTTCGCCCGGCTGCGTACCGCGGCACGCTCCTTGCGCTCCCACTGGAACGGCCTGTTGATCGCCGCGCTCGCCGCGTACACCCACCGCGTCACCGGAGCGGACGACATCGTCCTCGGCCTGCCGGTGACCGCGCGCAGGACACCGGCCGCGCAGCGCACCCCCGGCATGGTGTCCAACCTCGTCCCGCTGCGCCTGACCGTCTCCCCCGGCATGACGCTGTCCGAGCTCGTCCGGCACGTCGTCGCCCAGACCCGGCTCGCCCTCAAGCACCAGCGTCACCGCTATGAGGACATCCGCCGGGACCTCGGCCTCCTGCACGACGGCGGCGCACTGTGCGGGCCGCACATCAACCTGATGCCCTTCGACTACGACCTGGCCTTCGGTGACGCCACCGCGGTCTCGCACGCCCTGGCCACCGGGCCGGTGGAAGACCTCACGCTCGCCGTGATCCCCCGCGAGGGCGGCCTGCGCCTCGTGCTCAACGCCAATCCGGACCGGTACACCTCCGCCGAACTCGCCGGACACCTCCAGCGCTACCTGACCGTTCTCGACACCTTCGTGACCGAGCCCGAGCGCGCTGTGGATGACATCGACATCCTGGACCCGGCAGAGCGACGGCAGTTGCTGAGCTGGGCCCGTTCCGGCGGCACCGTCGCGACCGACCCGGGCGTCCTGCCCGGGGCGTTCGAAGCCCAGGCCCGCCGGTTCCCGGAGCGCACCGCGGTGACATGCGAAGGAACAGGGCTGAGTTACGGGGAGCTCAACGCCCGGGCCAACCAGCTCGCACGCCGCCTGACGGAAGCCGGGGCCGGCCCGCACCGCCACGTGGCCCTCGCCCTGCCCCGCTCGCCCGACCTCGTCATGGCCCTCCTCGCCGTCCTGAAGTCGGGTGCGGCCTACATCCCGGTCGACCCCGACTATCCGTCCGACCGCATCACCCACATCCTCGGTGACGCCCGGCCCCAACTCCTCGTCACCACCCGCGCGCTGGCCGCGCGCCTGCCCGACGACGGTCGCCCGCGTCTCCTGCTCGACGACCCCCGCACCCGCGCGGCGCTCGCCTCGTACCCCTCACACGACGTCCAGGACACCGAGCGCACGGCTCCCCTCGCCGGCACGCACCCGGCCTATGTGATCTACACGTCCGGGTCCACCGGCACGCCCAAGGGCGTGGTGGTGACGCACCGCAACGTGATGAGCCTGCTCTCCTCCACCCGGGGTCTCTTCGGCTTCGGCCCGGACGACGTGTGGACCCTGTTCCACTCCTACGCGTTCGACTTCTCCGTCTGGGAGATCTGGGGGGCGCTGCTGCACGGCGGACGGCTCGTGGTCGTCCCCGGAGCGGTGGCCCGGTCCCCCGAAGCCTTCCTCGCGCTGCTCACCACAGAAAGGGTGACGGTTCTCAACCAGACACCGTCGGCGTTCCACCAGCTCATGCAGGCGGAACAGGACGCTCCGGATCTGGCGGAAGAACTCGCGCTGCGCTACGTGATTTTCGGAGGCGAAGCCCTGGACCTGGGGCGGCTCGCCCCCTGGTACGAGCGGCACACCGACGAGGCGCCCCGCCTGGTCAACATGTACGGGATCACCGAAACCACCGTCCACACCACCCATCTGCCCCTCACCGCGAAGCTGGTGGCGGACGACCCCGGCAGCGTCATCGGAGTCGGCCTGCCGAATGTGGAGGTGTACGTCCTCGACCGTGCCCTGCGTCCGGTCCCGGCCGGGATCACCGGCGAGATCTACGTGGGCGGGGACCAGGTGACGGACGGCTATCTCCACCGGCCCGAGCTGACGGAACAGCGGTTCCTGCCGCACCCCTTCGGCCCACCCGGGGCGCGCCTGTACCGGACCGGGGACCTCGCCCGCTGGCTGCCGGACGGCCTGCTCGAGTACCGGGGGCGCGCGGACGACCAGGTCAAGGTCCGCGGCTTCCGCATCGAACTGGGTGAGATCGAAGCCGCGCTGAAGGCACTGCCCGAGGTCGCCGACGCCCGGGCCCTCGTGAGCACCGACGCCGTCGGTGACGCGGTCCTCAGGGCCTACGCGGTACCGGCCCGCGGCGCTTCCCCCGCGTCCGGGGCGTTACGCACCGCCCTCAAGGACACCCTCCCGGGCTACATGGTGCCCGCCTCCGTCGTCGTCATGGACGCGTTCCCGTTGACCGCGCACGGAAAGCTGGACCGTGCCGCCCTCCCGGCGCCCGCCCCTGCTATCTCCCGGACCCCGACACCGGCCAGGGATCCGCTCGAGCGGCAGATCGCCCGGGCATGGAGCCTGGTGCTCGCCGGTACGGCCCCGGGCGACATCGGCATCGACGACGACTTCTTCGACCTGGGCGGCGACTCCTTCAAAGCGGTCAGGGCCGCGCGGGACATCGGCCATCACGCGTCGGCGATCGACGTCTTCAAGCACCCCACGCCTCGCCGTCTCGCCGCGCACCTGCGCACGACGGCCCGGGAATCCACGGTGGAGCGCTGGCTGCACACCCTGACACCGGCCGGGCCCGCGACGCCGCGGCTGTCCCTGATCTGCATCCCCTACGGGGGCGGGAGCGCCACCGCGTTCCAGCAGCTCGCCACCTGCCTGCCCCCGGACGTGGAACTGCGCGCCGTCGCGCTCCCCGGGCACGATCCGGCCCTGCCCGCCCAGGACGGTCCGGCGCTGCGGGAAGCGGCCAAGCGCCTCGCCGAGGAGATCACCGACACCGTGAGCGGCCCGTTCGCCCTGTACGGACACTGCGTCGGCACCGCACTCACCATGCTCACGGCACGGGAACTGGAGGACCGGGACAGCGCCCCGCGGACCGTCCACCTGGCGGCGGCCCTGCCGGACCCTGACCCCCGCCGCTCCCTGGCCGCGCTCGAAGCGCAGACCGATGACGCGCTGTACGCCTATCTGCGGTCCCTGGGTGGTTTCAACGGCGTCCTCGATGCCGGGGATCTGCGGCGCGTCCTGAAGCTGGTCCGCCATGCGATGGTGGAGGGAGCGGCCTTCCAGATCGAGGCCGTGGACCGGTGGGAGAAGCTGCGCACCCCGGTCCACGTCGTCGTCGGAGACGCGGACCCGGCCACCGCGGGGTACGAGGACGGCTACCTCGGCTGGGGACGGTACGCGCACCACACGAGCCTGTCGGTGCTTCCCGGCGCCGGCCACTACTTCGTCAAGGACCGGCCCGCACACCTTGCCGCGCTGCTGGCTGCCGCCGACGCGCACGCCGTATGACGGTGCAGCGCGGGGCCGGCGCCCCTCCGTGACGTTCCAGCGTGCGCACCACCACCTCCTCGGTGTGGGCGGTGGTGCGCGCCCCCTGGGCCGGTGACACGGACCGGACGCTGACGGCTCAACCCGCGCACGCTCTGGACCGATCGCCGACCGGCCGCCTCAGAGTGTGCGCCAGCGCGCGCTGCACCATGAGAAGACGCCGAACGCGGCCAGGCCGAGCGCGATCACGGCGAGCACCGCCGGACCGGCCGGCAGATCACGGAAGGCACGCAGCGTGTCATCCATGCCCTTGGCCTCGCCGGGCCGGTGCCGGACGGCCGCGGCGACGGCGAACACACCGGCCCCGGCGAAGACGACACCCCGCGCCACACCGCCGCTCACGCCGAGCAGGTCGGTGATCCGCCGGGTCCGCGGCGACATGGCGCCGGTGCGCAGGGTCTGCCGGAACTTCCTGCGCAGGGCCCGTATCGAGATCACCAGCCCGGTGACCACCACAGCGGCACCGGCGACGCCCACCAGCCACGGGCCGCCCGGCCATCTCAGGGCCATGGCGGTGACATCGTCGGTGCGCCGGTCGGAGGACCCGCTGCCGCTGCCCCGGTCCCCGGCCGCGTAGGACAGCACCGAGGAGCACGCGAACACGTAGAAGACGCACCGGCCGGCCGCCGCCGCACGCTTGGACGGCTTGGCACCGTTCGGTCCCGCCGCGCCGAACACCGCCTCCGACAGCCGCCACAGCGCCATGCCGGCGAGCGCGGCACCCACGGTCGTCAGCGCCGCAGCCCCGAAGGGCCTGCCGGCCAGTTCCTCCAGGGCACCGCCCCGGTCGGCCTGCCGCCCGCCCCCGTCCCGGCCGAAGGCGATCTCCAGGGCGATCAGACCCACGAGAACGTAGATGAGTCCGCGGGCGGCGAATCCCGCCCGAGCCGCCACGGCCATCGCCGTACCGTGCGCCGCGCGGCGCGCACGGCCCCGCCCCCGCAGTGCCCATGACTGTGCATCCATATATCGCCGATGCCCCGGGTTCCGGGTGTGACACCTCGGCGGCTCTCGGCCGGAATCCTGCAAGGACCTGAGTCGTGTTCCGGCCGCATTTTCGTCGCGCCTCGCCAACCGTTTTCCATAAGGCGCCCTTCAGGAGCATCCAACGAGATGTTATGCACGGCCGACCTGGTGTGACCACCGTCTCCGCATCCCGAGGAACCGAGGGGCTCCCCCGTACGTCCACGAGCCGTCAACCCCTTTGTTCACATGGCTGGTTAGCGCAAGTCCGTCCCGCATAGTGAGATATCCTGGTGCACCGGACGCCCCGTTCTCCACGGGAGCGTCGCTCTTTCACATCCTCGACGACACGGTCCGACCCGCCATAGGGCACCGGCTCCGTCGTACCTCGCCGGTGATATGACGCGCCGGCATTCACGCCTTCGAGCAGGAATTGATGCCCGTTCAACCTTTTGCGGAACTCATATGTTTCGCCCGCAACAACTCGCCTTTCTATCGTGAGCTCTACGCCCGGCTTCCCGAGCGCATCACCGGGCTCACGGACCTTCCGGTGGTACCCCAGGCCGACTTCTGGCGGGCCAATTCGCCCCGCGACAACCGGCTGCTGACCGCGCCACTGGACGAAGCGGTCGTCTTCCGCAGCGGCGGGACCACCGGATCGCCGAAGTTCTCCTACTACACCCGCACGGAGTGGCGGGAGTTCACGGCCGCGTTCGGTGCCGGGCTGGTCCGTGCGGGGCTGCGGCCCGGTCACCGGGTGGCGGATCTCTTCTACGCGGGTGACCTGTACGCCAGTTTCAGCTTCGTCCTCGACTCGCTGCACCGCTCGCCCGTGGCCAACGTCCGCCTGCCCATCGGCGGCGCGGCACCCTGGGAGTCCACCGCGGCGACCCTGGAGGAGTTCCGGGTCCAGGTGGTCGCCGGTACACCGACCACGCTGTGCTCGCTCGCCGAGCGCCTCAGCGGCGCCAGCCGCACACTGCCGGACGTGGAGCTGCTGTTCTTCGGCGGGGAATGCCTCTTCGGCGACCAACTCCCGTTGCTCCGGGCCGCGTTCCCGAACGCCGAGCCACGCTCCCTGGGATACGCGAGTGTGGACGCCGGGCTCCTCGGCGAGGCCGTACCGGGCGATGACCCGCGCGTGCACCGCGCGTTCACCCCCTACACGGTGGTCGAGATCCTCTGCGACGAGACCGACCGGCCCGTCGAGGAGGCAGGCGTACCGGGGCGGCTCGTCGTCACCGACCTGCGCCGGCGGCTCATGCCGGTGCTCCGCTATCCGGCGGGCGACCGGGCCGAGTGGGTCGACCGGGACGCCGGGATCTTCCGCATCCTGGGCCGCGCCGAGGAGGGCGTACGGGTCGGTCCCGTCTCCCTGTACACGGAGGACGTCCACGACATCGTCAAGGCCGCCGACGTATCCGGCGAGGTGACCGGCCTGCAGCTCGTCGTACAGCGGCGGGACGGCCGCGACGGGCTGGTGCTGCGGCTCGCGGTCGCCGATCCGGGCCGGAACCATGCCGGGCTGGGCGAGTCCGTCGTGGCCGCGCTCCTCGCCCAACGCCCCTTCTACGCGACCGCGACCGCCGACGGGTATGTGAACCCGCTGACCGTCGCATGGGTGCGGCACCGGGACCTCGCGGTCAACTCCCGCTCGGGCAAGCTCGTCCGCGTCGTCGACGAACGGCCCCACTCGTGAGCGCGGCACCCGCGCGTGTGCGGCGCCTGCCCCTCGTCCTGCGCAATCCGTCCTTCGGCCGGGTCTGGGCCGGTCAGCTCCTCACCCAGGCGGCGAGCAGAATGTTCCAGGTCGGCGCGGTCTGGTGGCTCGTCGGCTTCGCCGGCGGTGCCCACCGCGGCCTCGCCTCGGGCCTGTTCCTCATGGGGAGCACCCTGCCTGCGGTCGCCCTCGCCCCGCTCGTCGCGCGTATCGTCGCGCGTTACGCGCACCGCACGGTGCTGGCCGGCGCGGCCGCCGTCGCGGGCCTGATGGCGGGCACGGCGGCCGTCCTGGCGCACGCCGGAATGCTGCCGGGGGCCGCCGCCTACGCGATCGGGCCCGCGCTGGCCGCCTGCCAGGCGGTGTTCGATCCCTGTCTGACCACCTCGGTGCCGGAGCTCGTCGAGGACGCCGACATCGAGTCGGCCACCGGATTCGAGCTGTCGACCCAGTCCGTCGCCGGGCTGTGCGGGGGGCTGCTCGGCCCGCTCGTCGTCGACGCGGGCTCACTGGCCGCCGTCATCGCCGCGTGCGCCGCCGCGTACCTGCTCGCCGCCCTGCTGGTCGGCTCCGCCCGCTTCCCCCGGACCTCCCCCGTGTCCGGAGCCGCCGACGGGCCGTCTCCGGCACGCCGTACGCTGCGCCAGGTCCTGGCAGGGCTGCCCTTCATCCGTCGGGTGCTGGTCTGTTTCGCCGCCGCCAACGTCTTCACCACGGCCGTCTACGTCGTGATGCCGCTGTACACCCGGCAGGTGCTGCACGCGACCGGCTCGACCGTGTCCTCGCTGGAGGCGGCGCTCGGCGTGGGCACGCTGGTCGGATCCTTCAGCGGCGGGCGGCTGCCCGGCCGTCCGGTCGCCGTCGGCAGTGTGTGTCTCGCCGTGATGGCCGCCGCCCTCGGCCTTCCGGGGCTGTTCGCCGGGTCCGCGTCGGCCGTCGTCTCGATGGCCGTCGCCGGCTGGTGCGTCGGTGTGATCGGTGTGCGGTTCGTCGCACTGTTCCAGCGACTGGTGCCCGCCGCCGACAAGCCGGGATTCTTCGCGGTCATGCAGGCGCTGCTGGGTGCCACCTTCCCCGTGTCCTCCCTCGTCTTCGGCGCGCTGGGCGACCACCT
Source organism: Streptomyces durhamensis (assembly GCF_000725475.1). Classification (NCBI taxonomy): domain Bacteria; kingdom Bacillati; phylum Actinomycetota; class Actinomycetes; order Kitasatosporales; family Streptomycetaceae; genus Streptomyces; species Streptomyces durhamensis. Next base: position 280,045 of record NZ_JNXR01000004.1, on the reverse strand, counting down.
GGCGGCCCGTGCGCTCTGCCTGGTCCAGGGCGCGGGTCTCGTACCGGTGGCGCTGGCGCTGTGGTGGCTGGGCCGCCGGTCCGACGCCGAAGCCCCGCGGACACCCGTCGTACCGGAGCCGACGGGAGTGGCGTCGTGACCGCCGTCCTTACCGCCGCCTCCGTCCAGGACATCGCCGAACTGCGGCAGTTGTACTTCGAGGTGTACGGGCACGGCTATCCGGTGCCGCTCGGCAGCGACCCGGTGGTCATGCACCGGCTGATCGGCGACGGCACCGCGCACTGGCTCACCGCCCGCACCCGTGGCGGCGCGCTGGTGGGCTCCGTCGTCGTGGTGACCGAACCGGGCAGCCGCATCGGCAAGCTCGTCGGCCTCGCCGTGCACCCCGGCCATCGCGGCGGCGGGCTGGCCTCCCGGCTGACCGGTGCGGTGTGCGAGGAGGCCTTCGGCACGGGCCGCCTCGACTCGGTGTACGCCACCGTCCGCCTGGTCACCGAGGGTCCGCAGCACGTGGTCGTACGCAACGGCTTCCGGCCGCTGGGCCTGTTGCCGAACGCCGTCGAGGTCGAGGGGTGCGAGACCCTCGCGCTGTTCGCCCGATACGCCGACGGTGTGCTGGAACACCGCGAGACGGTGACGAGCGTGCCCGAACGGCTGGCGCCGCTGCTGTCCGCCGTGTCCGCCGGTGTCGGCATCGACTGCGGCGGCACCCGGCAGGTCCCCTCCCGCCGCGCGGTGGGCACGGCCACCGGTGCCGAGCCGATCGAGCTGATCACCGCCCCGGCCTTCGTGCGGCGCCGCTTCCTGGAGTTGTTCCCGCAGGCCGACGACCGCTTCTTCCCGCTGCACACGCCCAACGCGCTCCTGGTCGCCGCCGACGGCAGCTTCGAGGCGTACGCCGACCTCGACGCCGTGGCGGGAAGCTGTGCGCTCGTCGCCGTCCATCCGCGTCCGGCCGCGGTGGCCGGGGCCCTGGAAGCGCTGATGGCCGCGGTCACCCGGGCCGGCGCGGACTACGCCGAGGCGCTGCTGCCGCTGGCCGACACCGAGGCCCTGGAGGTGTTCCTCGCCTCGGGATTCGTCCCGAGCGCGGTCTACCCGGCGATGCGCCGCATCCACGACCGGCTCCACGACTACGTGGTGCTCTCACGGACCAGCCGTCAGATCGACTTCCGCAGCACCGCGGTCAGCCCGCTGCTCCAGCCGTACCTCGGCGCCTACCTGAGTGCCTGGACCGCCACCTACCTGCCCCTTCCCGAGGTGTCCCGATGAAACCCCATCTCGCTCCCGTCGAGGTTCCCGACCCGGCGGCGCTCGGCCATGTACAACGGCTGTGCGACCTGGCGGAGCCGTACGCCGACGGCCCCGTCACCGACGAGCTGTTCGCCGCCGCCATGGCTCAGACCAACGCCTGGCACGCCCGCCGCTCCCCGTTCTTCGCCGCCCTGCTCCAGGACCCGGCCGAGACGCCCGCGCCCACCGTCGGCGCAGGGGTGCGCACCCCGCTGGTGCCCGCCGCCTTCTTCAAGCGTCACGAGGTGCTCTCCGTCCCGCGCGAGGAGGTGTTCCTGCACCTGACGTCCTCGGGCACCACAGGCCAGAAGTCGCAGATGTTCTTCGACGAGTGGACCATCCGCTCGGCGCAGCGCATGGTGGCCCGGATCTTCGACCACTACGGCTGGATCACCCCCGAGCAGCCGGTGAACTACCTGCTGTACAGCTACGAGCCGGCGCCCTCACTGAAACTGGGCACGTCGTTCACCGACAACTACCTGTGCGATTTCGCCCCCGCCCGGCACACCACGCACGCACTGCGGCACACCGGCAGCGGCCACGAGTTCGACGTGCACGGCTGCATCGCGGCGCTCCGGCGCTACGCCGAGGACGACGTACCGGTCCGCATCCTGGGCTTCCCCGCGTTCCTGTACTTCACCCTGGAGCGGATGCGGGCGATGGGCCTGCCGCCGCTCACGCTGCCCGAGGGATCGCTGGTGGTGCTCGGCGGCGGGTGGAAGGGCCACGCCGACCGGCAGATCGGCAAGGAGGCGTTCTACGCCGAGGTCACCGAACTCCTCGGCGTGCCGGGGGACCGCGTGCGCGACACCTTCGGCTCGGTCGAGCACTGTGTGCCGTACATCGAGTGTGCGCACCACCGGCTGCATGTGCCGGTGTGGTCGCGTGCGGCGGTGCGCGACACGGGGACGCTGCGCCCGCTGCCCTACGGGGAACGGGGCTTTCTGCACCTGGTCAGTCCTTACATCACCTCCGTGCCCGCGCACAGCGTGGTGATGGGCGACCTCGCGTCGCTGCACCCGGGCGACGCCTGCCCCTGCCCGCTGCCCACCGACTGGTTCACCGTGCACGGCCGGGCCGGGGTGAGCCGCAACCGCAGCTGCGCGGTGGCCGCCGCCGAACTGATGAAGGGAATGTCGTGACCGCATCCGTATCCGCGCACCACCCCGTACTCCACCTCTGGCAGGGGGAGTTCGTCGACGACGAAGAGGCCGGCCGGCGGCTCGCCGGGCTGTCCGAGACCGCCGGGCGGATCCTGACGCGTCCGCTGCCCACCGACGTGGTGCTCGGCGCCTGCGCCGTGGTCAGCCGGGACCTGGGTGATCCGGCTTCCGCCCTGTACGGCCGCCTGGCGGGGCACCTGCCCGCCGACGAGGCCGCGGCCGTCCTGGCCGAGCTGGCCGGCGCCCTCACCCGGGAGGCTCTGGAACGCAAGCTGCGGCGGGAACTGGGCGGCCTGCGCCCGGAGCGGCTGACCCGGCCGGACGCCCGCGCGACGGTGTACGAGGCCTGGGCACCGGTCGGCCTGCTGGTCCACATCGCGCCGGGCAACGCCTCGGCCGTGGCACCGCTGAGCGTCGTGGAGGGCCTGCTGGCCGGCAACCTCAATGTACTGAAGACCAGCAGTTCGGATTCGCCGCTCGCGCTGGGTCTGCTCGCCGCGATCGGCGCCGCCGATCCCTCCGGACTGATCGCCGAACGCGTCATCGCCCTGCGCTTTTCGTCCTCGCGCCGCGCGTGGCTGGAGGCACTGTGCGGGCCGGCCGACGCGATCGCGGTGTGGGGCGGCGAGGACGCGGTGCGCGCGGCGGGCGAACTGGCGCCGCCCGGCTGCCGGGTGGTCGAGTGGGGCCACCGGATCTCCTTCGCCTACCTGACCGGGCCCGCCGCGTCCGACGACGGCGTCCTCGACGCGCTCGCCGAGGACGTCTGCCAGCTCGAACAGCAGGCGTGTTCCAGCCCGCAGGTCGTCTACCTCGACACCGAGGGGGCCGACGGCACCGGGGAACTCTTCGCGTTCGCCGCGCGGTTCGCCGACCGCCTCGCGAAGGCGTCCGGCGCGCGACCGGCGTCCACCTCGCCCGGCCCGGCCGAGCAGGCGGAGATCACCACCGTGCAGCAGCTCGCCCGGCTCGAACAGCACCTGGGCCTGACCCGAGTGTTCGCCGCCGAGGACGGTTCCTGGCGGGTGCTGGCCGACACCCGGTCCGCGCTCGACGCCTCCCCGCTGTACCGCACCGTCTGGGTGAAGCCCCTGCCCCGGCACGCGGTCACCGCGACCCTGCGCCCCATGCGCCGCTATCTGCAGACCGCGGCGATCGGCGGCGACCGCGCCGACGTGGCCGCCCTGTCCCGCGCGCTGTTCGCGGCGGGCGTCACGCGCGTCACCCCGGTCGGCTCCATGCTGGAGAGCTACGAGGGCGAACCGCATGACGGTGTCTACGCGTTGCAACGCTACAGCCGCCGGGTGAGCGTGCGCGCCGCGGACGCGGGCTTCCGTACGGTGGCCTGCCTGGACGACCTGGTGGCGCCACCGGTGCTGCCCCCCGCGCCGGACGCGCCGCTGCTGGGCAAGGAGGGCGTACAGCACGCGCTCGCCGCCCTGGACCCACGCCACGCGCACCTGTACTTCCGCAGCGGAGGCTCCACGGGCGCACCCGCTCTGTCGGTGTTCACCTGCGACGACTACGACAACCAGATGCGCGCCGCTGCGCACGGACTGCTCACCGCGGGCTTCGACCCGGCCCGCGACCGGGCGGCCAACCTGTTCTACTGCGGAGGGATGTACGGGAGCTTCATCAGCTTCTTCTCCATCCTGGAACGCCTGAACGCCACCCAACTCCCGATCGCCGCGGGCCCGGACCACGCCTCGGTGGCCGAAGCGCTGGTCGCCCACCGGGCGGACACCGTCTTCGGCATGCCGTCCTACCTGTGGCAGCTGTTCCACGCCGAGGCCGACCGGTTCCGCGCCCACGGCGGCATCCGCAAGGTCTTCTACGGCGGCGAGCACTTCACCGCCGAACAACGCAGGGTGCTCACCGACGACTTCGGGGTGGAGGTGATCCGTTCCGCGGCGTACGGGAGCACCGACCTGGGACCGCTGGGCTACCAGTGCGCGTCCTGCGACGGCTCGGTCCACCATGTGCTGACCGACCTGCACTCGCTGGAGATCCTCGACCCGAACGAGGACCGGCCGGTGGCGCCGGGCGAGCCCGGGCGGCTGGTGTTCACCTCCCTGGCGCGGGCCGGCCAGCGGCTGGAGCGCTACGAGATCGGTGACCTGGGACGGGCGGTGCCGGGTCCGTGCGCGTGCGGCAGCCAGGTCCCTCGGCTGGAACTGCTCGGGCGCTACGGCGACGTCGTGCGTGTGGGCACGTACTTCGTCAACTACCGGCGCATAGTCCGGGCGTTGGAGGAACGGCTCGGCTATCACGGCGAGGCGCAGCTGGTGGTGGCCCCGGGCGGCGGCCGGGAACGGCTGACGGTCCGGCTCGACGAGGAGTACGCCCCCGACCCCGAGGCCGCCCTGGCCGCTCTCACCGCCGAGGTGGCGGAAATCGCCTCGGCGCGGGCGGAGGGGCTGCTGTCCCTCGCCGTGCAGACGGTCCGGCGGGACGCGTTCGAGCGCACCGCGACCAGCGGCAAACTGCGCACGGTCATCGACGTGCGCTAGCCGCGATGCCGCGGGCGGCGGTCCTGGGTGCCGCCGCCCGCGGCGCTGCCGGTGTACCCCGGGCAGCGCCGGCGTGCACCGGCACAAGGCACGGCAGGGTGCGGGGCGCGCAGCGTTCGGCGGCTCGGGGCGGGTGGTCAGTCGGCCGACCAGGCTCCGCCGAGGCGGCTGAGCCGGGCCGCCGCGGTGATGGTGGCGTGAATGTAGCGCTGGGGGGCTTCGGGCATGACGTGCATGGGCTTGAGCATCAGCACCGCCCCCCAGATCGCACCGTCCCAGATCACGGGGGCGGCGATCGAGTTCCACTTCGCCATGCACTCCTCGCGTCCCAGGGCGTAACCCTGGTCCCGGATGTCGGCGAGCGAGGCGAGCAGCTCGTCGGCGTCCCGGATGACGCCGGGACCCGCTTCCTGCGGGACCGGGTCGGCGGCGACACGCTCCTGGATCTGGGCGGGGAGGTAGGCGAGGATCGTGCGGCCCGAGGCACCAGTGCGCAGCGACCGTGTGACGGACAGGACGTCGCGCGGTGTCATGCCGAGCTCGACGAGGTCGGAGTCCCCCACCGCCATGTCCAGGCACTGCCTGCCGGCTATGCCGAACGGGGCCCTCATGTACAGGAAGACCAGACCGCTGTCGGTCGCCTCCCGCAGTCCCCGCAGGACGTGGGTGGCCTCGTCACCGGAGAGTTTGTCCTCGGCGAGCGCGTGGAGCCCCAGGTCGGCGACCGTGCTGCCGAGCTGGTAGAGACCTCGGTCGACCCGGACGAAGGTGCTGTTGTAGGTGCCGGCGGTCAGCATGCGGCCGGCGGTGGAGTCATCGAGGCCGGCGGCCTTGGCGATCGCGGACAGCCGGTGGGGACCGGGGCCGAGAGTGATGAACGCCTGCTGCACCCGCATGAAACGGTCGGCGTACCCGGTCCCGCTGCCGCGCTGCCCACTCATCAGCCGTGCCCCCTTCGTCCCGCCCGCGCGCCCCTCGTCGGACACGCGGCCGTACCGGTGTTGGCGTCACCGGTAGGTTCTGGGAACCCAGGTTATTGGGTGACCGTGTCGAGGCTGAACTTGCCCATGCCGATCCTGTTGTTGAGCATGCTGTGCGCCTTGGCCGCGTCGGCCAACGGGAAGGTACCGCCGCTGACGATCTTGAGCGCTCCGTTGCCGACGGCGTCGAAGAGCTGCCGCATGGACGCCTGCAGCGGGAGCGTCCGGTCGGTGTACAGGTGGGGCAGCCAGAACCCGGCCGCGGTGATGGACTTCTGGAGCAGCGTGTGCACCGGCACGTCGGCCAGCTCTCCCCCGGCGAAGCCGTACACGGCGAGTCGCCCGCGCGGAGCCAGCACGGCGAGGGTCTGGTGCAGCGTCCTGCCCCCGGTCATCTCCAGCGCCGCGTGCACCGGCCCTCCGGCCGCGTCCAGGATCCGCTCCGCCAGCCCGTCCTCGTCGGAGGAGTCGACTGCTGCCGCCGCCCCGAGTTCCAGGGCCAGCCGGCGCTTCTCGGCCGTGCCGGCCAGAGCCACGACGCGGGCGCCCGCCCGGTGCGCCAGCTGAACGGCCAGGGAGCCCACGCCGCCGGCCGCGGCGGGAATGACGACCGTCTCCCCCATGGCGATCCGGGCGACCGTGAAGAGCAGGTGGTAGGCGCTGTTCCCCTGCAGAGCCAGGGGCACCGCCTGTTCGTCGGTGATGTCGTGCGGGATCTCCCAGTGCAGCCTGCGGTGCACGGCGACCTTCTCCGCGTAGCCGCCGCCCTGCGTCAGCGCCACGACACGCCTTCCGTCCGGGGTGGTGCCGACGACCTCGTTGCCGGGGGTGCAGGGCAGTTCGACCGGTGCGAGGTAGGTATTTCCGCGAACGTGGACATCTGCGTAATTAACGCCCGCGAGCCTCACATCAAGCAGGGTTTGTCCACGCGCGGGCTCGGGGTCGGAGACCTCTTCCAGCCGCAGGACCTCAGGGCCGCCGAATTCCCTCATCACAATGGCGCGCACGGTACTCCCTATCGACACGGGCCGGATGCGTACGCCCACAGGCTAGGGCATCCACGGACCGGCTCCGACCCGGGAACCTTGCCATATACATTTTTCTCACGAGCCGAGAAAGAGATACTCGTTTCTCGCCTCGCGAGAATGTTTAAAATCGAACTTCTCGCGAGATGAGAAAGGGAATTCTCAAGTTGCGTTCAACCTTTCGAAGGAGTCATAGTGATGCCGCCCTCCTTTCTGCCGGGCGTTCCGACGGGGGATTCGACGGAACAGCCGGCAACACGGGGGAGGAGGGCACTCATCCACCCGGGCCGGGGGTCAACCGGTCAGGTGCCGCTGCAACCAGTCGGCGGCGGCACGGCGGAACAGGCGACGGTTGTCGGCACGGAGGAACTCGTGCCCCTCCTCGCGCAGCGTGAGCAGTTCGGCGGTCACCCCACGCTCGCGTGCCGCCCGGACGAACTGCTCCGACTCCCCCGGCGGCACGTTGGTGTCGTGCTCCCCGTGCACGGCGAGCACCGGCGCGCGCAGCGCGTCGATGCGGCTCATCGGGGACAGGGCGTGCAGCAGTTCACGGTCGACGACCGGGTGACCGTACTTGTTGGCCGCCGACTGGGCGATCCAGGGTTCGGTGCCCTCGAAGAACGTCGCGAAGTCCGACATGCCGCACACCGCCACCCCCGTGCGGAACAGGTCCGGGTGCCAGACCAGCGAGGCGAACGTGAGATAGCCGCCGTACGAGCGTCCCATGACGGCCAGCCGGGAGGGATCGGCGGGGCCCGCGAGCACCGCGTGGGCGGCGCAGTCCGCCACGTCGTCGAGCGCGGCGAACCGGCCCCTGCCCAGGTCCGCGTCGACGAACGACCGGCCGTACCCGGACGATCCGCGTACGTCGGGGGCGAAGACGTCCAGCCCTCGGCCCAGGATCTCGTGGTACAGCGGGGAGAGGACCGGGCGCTCCTGGTCCTCGGGGCCGCCGTGCAGATGGACGACGCAGGGCGCCGGTTCGCCCGGGCCTCGCCCCGGGGCACGGTAGTACCAGCCGTTCAGCGGCAGCCCGTCGCGCGCGGTGGGGCGGAGCGGGACCGGGCGCACCGGCGGCCGGCCCGGGGGGACGGCGTCCTCGTCCCGTGACGACCACGGCGTGCGCACCGAGGCCACGCCGTCGGGCAGCCACCAGATGCCGGGACGGCGCCGGGATCCCGACAGGGCCAGCAGCAGCCGGGGGCCGGCGTCCACGATGCGGGTGACCACTTCGTGGGGCAGGGGCACGGGCCGGGGCGGACCGGTGGCCGCCCCGGCCGTACCGGACGGGTCCGTGTCGAGGATCTCCAGTTCGGTCATGCCCCTAACGTTCCAGGCCAGTACGGCGGCGCCGCCGTCGTGGGCGCACCGCAGCAGCTCCAGGTCGCAGTCCTCACGTGATGCCCCGGCCGACCAGGCGCGCGGGTTGCCTTCCGGGTCGAGTTCGGCGGCGAGCAGGACGGCGAACTCCCGGTGGGCGTTGCTGCGCAGCCACAGGGTGTCGGCGCGGGGTGAGAAGCTGCCGATCCACGGGTCGCCGTCGGCCACCGGCACCACACAGGTCGTCACGTGGTCGGTGGTGCGCAGCACCACCGCCTCGCGCCGCCCGCGGGGTCCTCGGCGCAGCAGCGCGAGCGCGCCGTCACGGCTGAGATCGCACACCCGCAGCGTCGCCGCGTCCTGTTCGGCGGCGAGCAGGACGGGGGCGGCCACACCGTCGGGGTCGATGAGGTAGGCCGACAGTCCGTCGCCGAAGTCGGCTGCGGGGGCGGTCCCGCTGTCGGCCGGGGCGCCGATCGCCATCGTCTCGGCGGTGACCGGGGGTGACGGCGTTCCGGGTCCGCGGTCCCTGTGGGGTGGCGCACCGAGGAGTTCCGCATCGCCCATCCGGCTCTGCCAATGGTCCGGCAGGCGGCCAGGTGCCGGACCGGGGCCGGCCTGCTCGGGCTCGGCCAGGGCCTCGAGGACGGATACGGCGGTGGGGACCGCGACGGTGACCGCGATCGCCGAGCCGTCGTGCGCCCAGCAGCCCAGGTGGGCGGAGCTGCCCGGTTCGGATCCGGCCAGGATGTGCCGGTCGGTGCCGTCGGGGCGTACGCACAGCACGTGGGTGAGCTCACCGCCGCCGGGGGCCGTGGTGTAGGCGATCCAGCGGCCGTCGGGCGACCAGGCGACCTCCTGGACGGGGTCCGGTCCGTCGTCGAGCAGACGCACCGCGTCGCCGTCGACGGGACCCACCCAGAGCTGGGGTACACCACCCCGGTCGCAGATGAAGGCGACCTGCGTTCCGGCCGGGTCGGCCGAGGGGTACCAGCAGCCGTGCGCGATGAGCCGCGTCGTCGGGTCGCGCGGCCCCGAGGCGTTGGGCAGGGGGATGCGGGCGGGCGCGGCGACGGCTTGGCCACGCACGTCCGGGGCCGTTTGAGGCGGCTCGACGGTCCGCGCCGGGTGCACGGCGGGAAGCCGCCCGACAGCGGTCCCGTCCGTGTCGAGCGCGCGTTCCCTGAGGGGTTCCCCGGTCAGATTCCGTGCGTCTGCAGCCATATCTCCAGCAAAGCCACTTGCCACAGCGCGTTCGCTCCGCGCTTGGTGCGGTGTCGGTCGGGGGCCGCCAGGAGTTTGGCGACGTAGGAGTCCTGGAAGAGCCCGCGCCGCTTCGCCTCCGGCGCGTCGAGTGCCTCGCGCACCCTTTCCAGGACGGGTCCGGCCATGTGGGTGATCGCCGGGACCGGGAAGTAGCCCTTGGGGCGGTCGACCACCTCGTGGGGCAGCAGTTTGCGGCCGGCCTCCTTCAGGACGCCCTTGCCGCCGTCGGCCAGCTTCAGCTCCGGCGGGCAGGCGGCCGCCAGCTCCACCAGTTCGTGGTCCAGGAACGGCACGCGGGCCTCCAGGCCCCAGTCCATGGTCATGTTGTCGACCCGCTTGACGGGATCGTCCACCAGCATGACATGCGTGTCGAGCCGCAGGGCGGCGTCGAGCGCGGTCTCGGCCCCCGGCACCGCCATGTGCTCCCGGACGAACCGGCCGGAGACGTCGTCCGGCGGCAGCATGTGCGGTTGCAGCATCGTCGCGAGGTCGGCGTGCGGCCGGTCGAAGTACGTCTCGGCGTACCTCTGCGGCTCCTCCTCGCGGGCCACGGCGGCCAGTTGGGGATACCAGTGGTAGCCGGCGAAGACCTCGTCGGCGCCCTGCCCGCTCTGGACGACCTTCACGTGCCTGGCCACCTGCTCGGACAGCAGATGGAAGGCGATCACGTCGTGGCTCATCATCGGCTCGCTCATCGCCGCGACCGCCGCGTCCAGGGCCGTCGACACCCGCCGCGAGGGCACCACCAGCTGATGGTGATCGGTGGCGAACTCGCGGGCGATCAGGTCGGAGTACCGGAACTCGTCCCCCTCGTCACCGCCTTCCGACTCGAAGCCCACGCTGAACGTCGCCAGGTCCCGCTGCCCCTCGTCGGCCAGCAGTGCCACGATCAGGCTGGAATCCAGCCCTCCGGAGAGCAGGACCCCGACCGGCACGTCGGCCACCATCCGCCGGCGCACGGCGGTGCGCAGGGTGTCCAGCACCACGTCCCGCCACTCGGTGGGGCCCATACCCGCGTGCTCGGGGCGGCGCGTGTACGACGGCTGCCAGTAGCGGTGCTCCGCGTAGGTGCCGTCCGGCTCGACGATCCGTACCGTGGCGGGGGCGAGTTTGCGCACCCCGGCCAGGAGGGTGCGGGGCGCGGCGACGGTCGCGTGCCAGCTGAGGTACTGGTGCACGGCGGCCGGGTCCAGCGAGGTGTCGACGTCCCCGCCCGCGAGCAGGGCGGGCAGCGTCGAGGCGAAGCGCAGCCGTCCGGGTGTCTGTGCGAGGTACAGGGGCTTGATGCCGAGCCGGTCGCGTCCCAGGATCAGACGGCCGGTGCGGTGCTCGACCAGGGCGAAGACGAACATGCCGTAGAACCGGTCGACGCAGGCGGTGCCCCACTGCTGGTACGCCTTGAGGACGACCTCGGTGTCGGAGGTGGACCGGAACCGGTGGCCGAGGGCCCTGAGTTCCGCGCGCAGCTCCGCGTAGTTGTAGATGCACCCGTTGAAGACGCCGGTGAGCTCCTGCCGGTCGTCGGTCATCGGCTGAGCCCCGCGCTCGGAGAGGTCGATGATCTTCAGTCTGCGGTGCCCCAGAGCCACGGCGTCCCGCGACCAGATGCCGTGGCCGTCGGGACCGCGGGCGGCGAGCCGGTCACTCATACGTTCGACGGCCGCAAGGTCGGGCCGTGTGCCGTCGAAGCGCATCTCTCCGCTCAGGCCGCACATCCACTTCCACCTCCCCGCTGCACGTACGGGTCACGCGGGCCGCGCAGCGAGGAGGTGCGCGCGGGCCGGCCCGGCGGTATGCGGTCGGGACTCGTCGGACTCGTTGACACGGTGCCGATGCTCCTTGGCGTCGAGAGCGGGTTACGGGGTGGGTCGGCGGCGCACTGGACTCCTTGTGCACACGTCAGCGGCGGGCGATTCTCGCCGGGCGGGCCCCGGAGGCCTCCCCGGTGGGCCGCCCCGGGGACGCGACCTGGCCGGTGGGCGCGGCGACGGGCCGGCGACGCGGGTGGTCCTCGCCCCTGGTTTCCGCGATCGCCAGATCCGTGCAGGCCAGCAGGTCCTCCGCCGCGGCCGTACGGCGCAGGCGGTGGGCGGCGCTGCCGGCCACGAGCGCCCTCTCGGCGAGGTCCCGGACCGTGGGCCAGTCTCCGGCGGCCGCGAGCGCCGGGCGCACTCGGCCCAGCAGGCTGCGGACGACCTGGGCCGCGGGGGCCTCGTGCGCGCTCGCGGGGTCGATCAGGGTTCCTTCCAGGCCCGACCTCGCGGCGCGCCAGGCGGCGGCACGCAGCCACTCGTGCCGGCCCGCGCAGGCCGGGGTGCCCGTCGCCTCCAGCCGCTCCCGGGCTTCGGTCACCAGGGCGCGGAAGAGCCCGGCGATCAGCACGACCGTTTCCGCGCGCGGGCAGGCGTCGCAGATGCGCAGTTCGAGGGTGCGCTGGTGGGCGGAGGGCCGGATGTCGTAGTAGATCATCCCCGCGTCGCTGATGACGCCGGAGTCGACGAGGCACTGCACCGCCGCGTCGTACGCGGCGGCGTCCGCGAAGCATCCCGGCGGTCCCGCGGTGGGCCAGCGCTGCCACACCATGGTCCGCCAGCTGGCATAGCCGGTGTCGGCGCCCAGCCAGAAGGGCGAACTGGCGGACAGGGCCAGCAGCACGTGGAGCCACGGCGCCACCTCGCACATGACGCGCACCGCGATGTCCCGGTCGGGGACGTCGACGTGGACGTGGGTTCCGCAGATCAGTTGTTCGTCGGCGACCATGCGGTACTCGTCGACCATGCGGCGGTAGCGGCGCCCGGCGGTCGGGCGCATGTCCGCCGTGCGGGCCAGCGGCACCGTTCCGGTGGCCACCACGGCCAGGCCGTGAGCGGTCGCTGCGGCATCGAGCCGGCGCCTGGTTCGGAGGACATCGCCGTACAGGTCGTCCAGGGACGCGTGCACACCGCTGTTCGATTCCACCGTCGCCTGCTGCAACTCGGTCGTGAAGGTAGGCCCGGGCAGCGTTGCGAGCACGGTGTCGGCTCGGGGCACGAGCAGACCCGTCTCCACCTCGACGATGTGGAACTCCTCTTCCACTCCGATGCGAACGGTCACGACACTCCTCAGGTGACGGCGGGCGCCTTACTGCCTCGCCCGGGACCGACCCGTCCCACCGGACCACCGGCGGTGGGCTGTGCACCTCCGACTTCCCACCCAGCCCATGACTAAGCAACGGGTGCTCTATAGAGATGTTCGCATCACAGATGAGCAGCAGCCACACGGAGCACCGCCACCCCGGAGAAACCGCGCCCACCGCGCGGCGGGCGTCAGCCCGGCAGCCCCAGTTCTTCCAGGGAAGCACCGGTCGCCCAGCGCTGCAGCCGACGGCCGTCCAAAAGGTGGACATCTCCCTGGCGGGAGGCCCACAGCAGGTCGGTGCGGCTGAAGCTGCCGGGGTGGACGATCAGCTGGATCGGGCGGCCGGTGCCCGGCCGGTCCGTCTCGACGAGGGTCGCCTGCCAGTCCTGACCTGTTTCGGCCGTCGCCGCGGAGCGGAACGAGACGTCGAGCTGGCGCCCCCGGCCGTCCCGGGCATGCAGGCGCCGCCTCCCTTGCTGCAGGGTCAGGTCGACCACGCGCCAGCCGTCGCGCTGCAGGATGCGCGCGGCCGCCTGGGCCAGCCCCTGCTCATCGAGCAGGGCGAGCTCCGCCGGAAGGTAGCGGCCGCCGCGCCGGCGGACGACCGCCCGGCGCACCCGCAGGGCCACCACGGCGCTCGCGGCCAGCGGGAGGGCGCCGAGCACCAGGCCGACGGCACCGAACGTGCGGTGCAGCCAGGTGAGCAGGCACACGGGCACGAGCACGGCCAGCCCGATGCCCGCGAACGCGGGGAGGACATCGCGGAGTTCGGGGCCGTACGCGCCCCGCGCCCGCAGTTCGGAGACCGCCTGCTCGCGCCGTGCCCGGCGCGAACCGGGAACCGGCCGGCGCTGCCCTCGTATCGGCAGCTTCGGTTGCCGTTCCCTCGTCACCGGAGTCCACTCCCCACGCTCTCGTCCGTCTCCCTTGGTAGAGATATCCGGTGAACGCCTCCTCGCGCCAGTGAGACACAGCCGGGGACACGAAGTTACCGCCGGCCCGCGGCGCGCGTGGTCACAGGCTCGTGAGGAGGCCGTCGAGCGGGGCGGGGACGCGGTCGGGGTCGAGAGCCTCGACAAGGACGCGGCCGTAGTGGACCTTGCGCCCCTTCTTCGTGCCGAGGAAGCGCCGCAACTGCTGCTGTGAGGTGCGGCCTTGCTGTGCGGGCTGGCGCAGGAAGGTCTGCAGGGAGCGCACATCGCCCTCCGCCCGGACCAGTTCCCGCACCCGGTTCACGCCCAGCGCGCGGATGAGCTCGTCCTCCAGATCCGCCGCGCAGACGAAGAACTCCCGCGGTACCGCACCGGCCCGCTCCAGACCGCGGGCGTAGTAGCCACGCTCCCGCTCGTCGCACAGTCCCGTGAGCCGGAGGCCCAGCCCGGGTGGCCCGAGGAGGTGGGCGTAGCGTCCGACGCTCATCGCACCGCCCATCGCCAGGACGCAGACACCTTCGGCCGCCAGGTTCCGGCCGCGGCTCGCGGCCAGCGCGTCGACGGCTGCGACGTCACTCGGTCCTTCGAGCAGGACGGCCGCGCGGACGGGCAGCCGCGCGGCCAGCTCGCGCGCGAGGTCGCCAGGGCCGCCGGCCGCCCACGCGGTGACCGCCTCCCGGAACGACCCCATGTCCGCCATGGGACAAGTCTCCGCCCCTGCCGGCCCCCGCGCGAGGGAGTTTCGGAGCGGGGTCGCGGCAGCGCGGCAGGACGGTGTGTCAGTGGCCGGTCGCATACTGACGCCCATGCGGATAACGGAGCACACCCTCAAGCGGGCCTGGCAGCGGATGGCGGCGGGTTCCGACCTGCTCGACGACGCCATGCTCCCACCCACCGGCACTTCTCCCGACCAGTGCGCACGGCGCGCAGGCGATCCCGACGGCCTCTTCCTCGTCCTGGACGAAGACGGCACCGTGCGCGGCCACCACGGCCCCTACCGGGAGGTCTTCGCCACCCAGGACCTCGACCAGGTGCTGTACTTCGCTGCCGAGGCGGCGGTCCGCGAGCTCGCGGAACACATCGTCGCCCGCTCACCGGGCCGGGGCCCGGCGACCAACCTCGTCAGCGGGCAGGCGGGGATGCTGGACCGGATCAACCCCGCCTGGGGCGAGAGATTCCGTGCCGGAGGAGTGGACGGTGCGGCTCCGGCACGGCCGTGTGAAGGGGACCCGCTGGAACGCCTCGCCTGGATCGCCCGTTCCTGGCACGAGCAGGACCCCTACACCACCCTCGCCTTCTTCCGCGGCGAGGACATCAGCGCCGAGGAGATCGCCCTGCTCCACGGGGCCGACCCCGGGCAGACCGCGGCCGGGATGCGTCTGTCGGACCTGCGCGGCATGGACGGCGACGGCCGCGACAGCTGGGAACTCGCCTGGCAGACCGTCTGCTTCGGACAGTCCGGCGACTGGGTGTTCCTGATGTACCACGAGACGCCACCCGGCACCCGGGCCGACAGTGCGGCGCTCGCGCGGCTGGGGGTCACCGAGACCGTGGAGCTGAGCGCCTGCGCGGCGAAGGCCATCTACACCTTCGACTACACCCGTGACGGCCGCCGCGTCGACGACGACTGGGGTGTGCTGGAACTGATCTGGTACGACCGGGGGCGCGCCCCGTACTACCGGGGCGGCCAACTCGACTTCCTCAACCGGGCCGTGCGCCGCGCCGAACTCGACCACCCGGAGCTGACCGACGAGTTCGAACTGTACTTCCACGCCCTGGAGACCTCCCTCGGTCTGCGACTGCCCCAGCGGGCGATCGAGGAAGGGTCGGTCCACGCCGCACGGTGGGCACGCCCGGACCAGGCGGGCATCGGCGGCTAGGAAGCCTCCGCCAGGACGTCGGCCACCACGCAGCTGACGTTGTCCGGGCCGCCCGAGTCGTTGGCGAGGGCGACGAGTTCACGCACCGCCTGCTCGGGCTCCGTGGGCGCGGCGAGCACCCGGTGGATCCGCTCGGCCGGCACGACGGTGGACAGACCGTCGGAGCACAGCAGGTACCGGTCGCCCAGCCGGACGTCGTGCAGCCGCAGGTCCGGGGTGCCGTCGGCCCCCCGGCCCAGCGCTCGTACCAGCAGCGATCGCTCGGGGTGGGTGACGGCCTCCGCCGGGCTGATGCGTCCCTCGTCGACCATCGCCTGGACCAGGGTGTGGTCGTGGGTGATCTGGAACAGCCCGCCGTCCCGCAGCAGGTAGACCCGGGAGTCGCCGATGTGGACGAGGGCCAGCTGGGATCCGGTCCAGAGCAGCGCGGTGAGGGTGGTGCCGGCCGTCTCCGGGTCGGCACCGGTCCCGGCGACGCCGTGGACGGCCTGCTCGGCCTGTTCGACGGCGTCTTCGAGGAGGTTGAGCAGACTGCCCGCCGGAATGCCGTCGGTTTCCAGGGGCTTGAGCGCGTCGACGGCGGCGGCGCTCGCGCGGGCTCCGTGACTGCCGCAGCCGTCGGCGACGGCGAGCAGGCGGGCGCCGGCGTAGGCGGTGTCCTGATTGCTCTCGCGGACGAGTCCCCTGTCGGACAGGGCGGCGTAACGGATTCCCAGGGGCTGGGCGGTCGGTGCCATGGCGGGGTCCTTCCAGGACAGGTGGCCGATGAGGAAGGTGGCCAGGTCCCGCCGTGCGGCGGTGTCGGCCTCCACGCGGGCCCAGAACGCGCGGATCTCCTGGGCCGCGGGGCCCGCCTCCAGCGTGCACACGTGCTGGATGCGGGCCAGGGGCATCCCCAGGCGCCTGAGCCAGGCGACCAGTCGAGCCTGGTCCAGTTGTTCCGGTGCGTACAGGCGGTACCCGGTCACCGGGTCGACGCGAGCCGGCGGCAGCAGGCCGAGGTCGCCGTAGAGACGCAGTGCCTTCGGCGACAGCCGGGACGCCTTCGCGAACGCCCCGATGGTCAGCAACTCCATGCTCGCTCCTCCCCGTGTCGGGCGCATCGCCCGACCCCGGTGATGCTGCGGCCTCCCCCAAGGTGAAGGTCAAGCGCGGCGGCACACCCCGGTGGTCGGTGCTCGGTGCGCGGTGCCGGCCGCTCGTCGGGGTCGGTGCCGCGCTCGGTCGTCAGGACCCCGTGACGAAACGCCGGGCGACGGCCAGGGCCGCGGCCATGATGCTCAGTTGTGGGTTCACCTCCGGGCAGCTCGGCAGTACGGAGCCGTCGGCGATCAGTACGCCGTGCACGCCCCGCAGGCGCCCCTCCGGGTCCGCCGGCGACCGCTCGGGGTCGGTGCCGGCCGCCGCCGTGCCCGTGGGGTGGAACGCGGACACGTGGAGGCGGCGCGCACTCACCGTGTCGAGCAGTGCCTCCAGTTGGGCCGGGGTGCGGGCGCGCGGAGCGTGCGGGACGCCCGTGAGCACCTCCTCCGCTCCCGCGGCGAACAGCACCCGCCCCATGGCCCGCTGGGCACGCAGCAGCCGCCCGGCGTCGCGCTCCGCCAGGTCGTAGCGCAGCAGTATGCGGTCGCTCCCCAGGACGCGGCCCGAGGGCCGGTCGGCGATCATGGCGCCGAGGGTGGCCAGTCGCTCCGTCCGTTCGATCTCGCGTCGCAGTTCCCGGCCGACGCCCGGCAGGACGAAGGAACTCATGCCGGGCGGCGCCGCGGTGGCCTCGATGAGGATGCCCTCGGCGCGCAGGTGCTCCACTCCGACGCTCTGCAGGACGCCCTGCCCGCCGGAGACGGGCCGGCTGAAGCGGCCCGCGACGCTGATGGCGGGGTGGACGCTCAGGTTGCGGCCGAGCCGCGGGTGTCCCCCCAGACCGGAGCGGCGCAGCAGCGGCGGCGTGTGCAGGGCCCCCGCGGCGACGACGACCAACGGGCTGAGGATCTCCAGTTCACTGCCGTCCGGGCGGCGGGCCAGCACTCCGGCGGCCCGTGGCCCGCCCGGCCCGTCGCGGTCGGTGAGGGCCCGCCGTACGCGGGCGCCGGTCACGATGCGGGCGCCCGCCGCGCAGGCCTCGGGCAGCACGGACAGCTGGACGCTCTGCTTGGCGCCGGTGGGGCAGCCCACGACGCACTGGCACGAGCCCCGGCAGCCGGGGGCGTTGCGCCGCAGGGGCGCGGCGGCCCAGCCCAGCTGCTCGGCGCCGGCGAGTGCGAGCAGCCCGTTGTCGCCCAGGACGTCCAGCGGCTGGCGTGCCACCCGCAGAGCGCGTTCGACCTCGTCGAGCGGGGAGCCGAAGCCCTCGGCGGCCGCGAATCCGTAGTGGCTCAGCCAGCGGGCGACGACGTGGTCCGGAGTGCGGTAGCACGTGCCGGAGTTGACGACGGTCGTACCGCCGACCGCGCGGCCCACCGGCAGGACCAGCGGGGGGTTGCCGACGGCGATCGTCGCGCCGCCGTCCCGGTACAGGTCGATGAAGCGGTCCAGCGGAGGCCGCCGCGCGAACGAGGCGGTGGTGTGGCGCTCCCCCTCCTCGACCACGACGACGCTCAGACCGGCCGCGGCGAGCGTCCGGGCGGCCATCGCCCCACCAGCGCCCGAGCCGACGACGACCGCGTCGGCGGTGGACCGCGTGGGCCAGTGCGCTGAGGGCGTGCAGTCGAGGGGCGGGTCCTTCGGGGCGGACAGCGGGGGTGCGGCGTCGTGGTGCAGGGTCCGCTCGGTGCCGGCGGCCAGCAGCACCGGCACCTTGACCGCGTCCAGCAGCGGCAGCAGGGCCCGGCGGGAGGCGAGCGACGCCATGACCTGCTGCCGCCCCGCCGGACCGAGCGCGGACAGTCGCCTGCCGGTACGGGCGACGGCGTAGGCGTCGACGGCCGCGGCGGCGCCGCGTACGGCGAGCCGTGCCGGGGCGGGCAGGGCGTCGAGCAGGGCCGCGACACGCGGGGGCACGGCCCGGGTCCACTCGGCCGTGCCGTCGTCGGCGAGGACGGCTGCGACGAATCCGTCCAGGGCGGGGGAAGCCGGGGCTCTCATCGCTCGCCGACCTCCGCATGGGCGGTGCCCGTCAGCCGCCACCGGGCCTGCGTCCGCCAGCCACCCCGCCAGCGTTCCAGGTGCACTTCCGCGTCCGCCCGCTCGCTGTTGCGGCACACCGCGGCGGAGCCGTCCGGATCGGTGTAGTCCAGTGCCAGTGTCCGCTCGGGCGGCTGAGTCACCGTCACCCGGATCCGCCTGAGGCCGGCTCGGCCCCGGACCCGCCACCGGGGCAGCCCGATGTCCGCCCGGAACCGGCCCATGCCCGCCCAGCCCACGGCGGACCGCTCCGCTCTCCGCGGCCAGGTGCGACCGTGGTGGCGCAGGCGCAGGAAGACCAGCGGGGGCAGCCCGTCCAGGCCTCGCCGCGTCGAGACCGCGGCGACGATCTCCAGGACGTCACCGCCGCCCAGGTCGGCGTGGAGCCAGGCCCAGCGGCGGGCGTTGCCGTGGCCGTAGATGCGGGCGCTCGCGCCGGGCGCGTCGGTGAGCCGTAGCTCGCCGGTGCCGTGGCGTACGGTCCCGGTGTAGTGGGCGCGGGCCGCGGGCAGCAGGTGTGCGGCCGGCAGCCACGCATGCCTCCAGGACCAGCGCGGAAAGGTGTACAGCGGCGGTCCCTGCGGCACCTCCGAGAGGGCCCAGCTGAACGGGCCCGCCGAGCCGGTGAGGCGGCCGGGCACGGCACGGGCGTCCTCGGTGCGAAAGCCGTGGGACCGCGCCGTCCAGGGGGTGGGTCCGAAACGGGCGTGCCGCACCGGGCCGTCCTGGGGGAACAGGGCGGCCCAGCCGTGCGCGTAGGCGGGTGAGCCGTCGCTGGGCGCGACGACCTCGTGGTGCAGCCAGACGCCGGTGCCGGTCGCCGGATCGGTCAGCGTGGTGTACCAGACCTCCGTCCGGCCCGGCGTGCCGTCCCAACGCGGCGTGGGATCGGGGTCGTCGGCGGGCACGGCCGTCCGGGGGAACCGGAAGCCGGCGAGGAAGGGCAGCAGGCCGGTGGCGAGGGGGAAGCGCAGGGTGCCCGCACCGGCGCACGCACCGTCCTCGTACAGGGTGTACGGCAGTACGGTCATCGACGCCAGCGGACGCCTGAACGACACCGACTTCCAGCCGTCCAGCAGCAGGCGCCGGCCGTCCAGGTCAAAGCCGGCCCGGTAGCGGATCCTGCGGCGGGCCAGCGGTGAGATCTCCAACTCGCCCTCGATACCGGGGTCGTCGGCCCGTCCCGCTATCCGGATCCGTCCCGTCAGCCGTGCCCGCGTCGTCCGGTGGGGCAGCAGCACCCGGTCGGCGCGGGCCACGAGGTCGAGCCGCACGGGGCGGTCGGTCTCCTCGCCGACGAGGCGTACGCGGCCCAGCATGGATTCCCGGAACACCGTTCCGCGCGGGCTCACCGGGCTGTCTCCCCACGTCCCGCGGACCGGGCCAGGCCTTCGAGCATGATGCGTTCGCTCGCCGAGAGGTAGGCACCGGCGGCGGTGCGTGCCGCTTCCGGGTCGCCGGCCGCCACGGCTTCGACCACGGGGGCCAGGCGGTCGTGCGCGGTGCGGGCGTCCTCGAAGGGCCCCACCAGGGCGGCGCGCACCGGCAGGTACGCGTTGAACAACGTGTTGGTCAGCAGGACGTAGACGCGGTTGCCCGTGGCCCGGGCCAGCGCCCGGTGCACCTCGGCGTCCGCCAGCTGTGCCGGGTCGCCGCCGTCCGCCGCCGCGACGGCCCCCAGCAGCCGGCGCAGTTCGGCGATCTGGTCCGCCGTGGCCCGGGCCGCGGCCCGTTCCGCGATCAACGCGCCGATGCTGCGGCGCACTTCGAAGATCTCGCCGATCCAGTCGGGGCTGTGGCGCACGAGCATCGGCAGCAGGTCCGCTCCGCCCAGGCGCAGGAAGTCCCGTACACGCGTGCCCACTCCGTGCCGTGTCTCGAGCAGGCCGGCGTGCGCCAGCCGGCCGAAGGCGTGCTTGAGCGTGGTGCGGGTGACCCCGAACCCGTCGGCGAGTTCACGTTCGGGCGGCAGATAGCTCCCGGCCGGATGGCGCCCGGCGAGGATGTCCTCGCGCAGTCTCCTTTCCAGCACGTCGACGATCGTCTCGCGTGGCAGTGCTTCCACCCCGGCCCTCCAACGACAGTGGTTCAGTGGCTGAGCCACTCAACCAATGAAGGCGCCGGCAGTCAATGCCCTTCAGGGAACGGGCTGTTGGAGCGATCCGCGAGGAGGGGCGTGGCCGGCTGCGAGCGGGCCTGCCCGGCGCCCTGGCGGCGGCGGTGGTCAGGCCGGCCTGACGCGAGACGACACGGCACACCCGCGCCCCAGGCCGTCGGTGTGCGTCACGGCGTCATCGCCGCCCCGCGTACGGCGAACGGGGGCGGGCTCGCCGCACGCCCGGGCCGGTGCCGCCGCTCGAAGATCACCGGGCGTACGCTCGTGCGCATGGTTGAGCATCGCATGGTCGACGTGAACGGCGTCCGGCTGCACATCGCCGAGCAGGGCGACGGCCCGCTGGTGGTGCTGCTGCACGGCTTCCCCGAGTCATGGCACTCCTGGCACCACCAGTTCGGCCCCCTGGCCGAGGCCGGCTTCCGCGTGGTCGCCCCCGACCAGCGGGGATACGGACGCAGCGACCATCCCGACGAGGTCGACGCGTACACCATCTTCCATCTGGTCGGCGACGTCGTCGGCCTGGTCCGGGCGCTGGGCGAGGAGAAGGCGTTCGTCGTCGGGCACGACTGGGGCGCGCCGGTCGCCTGGCACACGGCGCTGCTGCGACCGGACATGGTGCTCGGGGTGGCCGGTCTGAGCGTGCCGCCTCCCTTCCGGGGGACCCAGCCTCCGCTCGCCACCATGGACAAGCGGTTCGGCGGCCGCTTCTACTGGAACTACTTCAACCGCCCCGGCGTGGCCGACGCCGAGTTCGGCAGGGACGTCCGCACCACGCTGCGGAAGTTCTTCTACTCGGCCTCCGGCTCCGCCCCGCGCACCGGCGGGGTGGAACAGCCGCTGGTGAGTCCGGGGCAGGGCTGGCTCGACACGATGACGGACCCCGAGGTGCTGCCGGAGTGGTTCACCGAGGACGATCTCGACGCGCTCACCGAGAGCTTCTCCGGCGGCTTCACCGGTGCTCTCAACTGGTACCGCAACCTGGACCGCAACTGGGAACTGACCGCACCCTGGCACGGCGCCGTCGTCTCCCGGCCCGCCCTGTACATCTACGGCGACCGCGACCTCGTCCCGGCCTTCCCCGGCACACCCGAGCTGATCGAAAAGCTCCCCGACCTGATGCCCAGCCTGTGGCGCAAGCCGCTCGAACTGGCGGGCTGCGGCCACTGGACCCAGCAGGAACGCCCGCAGGAGGTGAACGCGGCCCTCATCGACTTCCTCAGGGCCCATTCCTGAGCGCTTGAGAGGTCGGCCGCCGAGCACCGGATCCACGGCTTCGGGATCAAAGACACCTACCGCTCATGGACGTCGACGGGCGGGCTGCTGCAGGATGACGCAGAGACAGCTGATCGGCATCACCGCGTCACTGAACAGCCCCGTCCTTCGAAAGGAAACCCGGGTGGCCTCTGGAAGGGAGCGGCCCGTTGTCCTCCTCCTCCGCCTTCCGTACCGTTCCGGCCCGCGCCGATGTGGTGATCATCGGTGGCGGTGTCATGGGTGTGAGCACCGCGTTCCACCTCGCCGAGGCCGGTGTGCGGAACATCGTCGTCGTCGAGCGCGGCGATCTCGGCCGCGGTAGTTCCGGCAAGCCCATCGGCGGCGTCCGCGCCCAGTTCTCCGATCCGCTCAACATCGAGCTGGGCAGCCGCAGCCTGCGGGCCTTCCGGGACTTTGCCCGGCGGCCCGGCGCGGGCATCGGGCTGGATCCCGTCGGTTACCTGTTCCTGTTGGACGGCGCCCAGCAGGCGAGCACCTTCGAGGCCGCCGTCGAGCTCCAGAACAGCCTCGGCGTGCCGAGCCGCATGATCAGTCCCGGCGACGCCCAGCGCCTGTGTCCCTACCTCAGCACCGACGGCCTGGTGGCCGCCGCGTACTCCCCCGCCGACGGGCACGCCCGGCCCGGACGGGTCGTCCAGGGGTACGCGCGGGCCGCGGCCCGGGCCGGTGTCACCTTCGCCACCCACACCGCCGTCGTGGGCATCGACAGGGCCGGGAGCCGTGTCACCGCCGTGCACACCGGCCACGGCCGTATCACCTGCCCCACCGTCGTCTGCACGGCCGGGGCCTGGTCGGCGCGGATCGGTGCCATGGCCGGCGTCGACCTGCCGGTGCGGCCCGTGCGGCGGCAGGTCGCGTTCACCGAGCCGCTCACGCCGCCCGCTCCACGTGTCCCGTTCACCATCGACTTCTCCTCCACCGCCTACTTCCACAACAGCGACGACGGTCTGCTGTTCGGGCTGGCCGACCCGGGCCAGCGGGAGGGCTTCGACACCACGTGGACGCCGGAGTGGCTGGAGCTGTTCCGCGCCGTCGCCCGCCACCGCGCCCCGGCGCTGGCCGGCATGCGGACGGCCGGGGGGTGGGCGGGTCTGTACGAGGTCACGCCGGACCACAACGCGCTCATCGGCCGCTCCGGCGAAGTGCCCGGCTTCCTGTACGCAACCGGGTTTTCCGGACACGGCTTCCTCCAGGCACCCGCGGTCGGTGAGGTGGTACGGGACCTGTACCTGGAGCGCGAGCCGTTCACCGACATCTCCCCGCTCAGCGCCGACCGGTTCCGGCACGGCGCCGGCGTCCGTCCCGAAGCCCACGTGGTGTGAACCCCGTCCGGGAGGCCGAACCATGTCGACGATCAGTCAGTGGCGCCTGCGGACCGCCTTCGCTGCCCGGCTGTCGCGGATGTACGGGCAGGAGGTCCCCGCCTACGGCACGCTCGTGGACGTCTCGCGCGAGGTCAACGAGGACGTGCTGCGCGCGCGGGGAGCCGACGCCGAGCGCCTGGGGTCCATCAGCCGGGTGAGCGCCGAGCGGCACGGCGCCGTCCGCGTCGGCACTCCGCGCGAACTGCAGCAGGTCGCCCGCGTCTTCGCCGCCCTCGGCATGCACCCGGTCGGGTTCTACGACCTCAGGGAGGCCGCGGCCAGCGCCGTTCCCGTGGTCTCCACCGCGTTCCGCCCGGTCGACGGCGAGGAACTGGCACGCAACCCCTTCCGGGTGTTCACCTCCATGCTCACCCCCGGCGACCCCCGCTTCTTCGGCCCGGACCTGCGCCGGCGCCTCGAAGCCTTCCTCGCCGCCCGCGAACTGTTTCCTCCGGAGCTGCTCGCGCTGGCCGACCGTGCCGCCGCCGAGCGGGAACTGCCCCGGCAGGAGGCCGAGCGGTTCCTGCGGCTCGCCGTGCAGGCCTTCGAGCTGTCCCCCGAGCCGGTCGACAAGGCCTGGTACGAGACCCTGGAGCGGATCTCCGCCGTCGCCGCGGACATCGGCGGCGTCCGCAGCACGCACATCAACCACCTCACCCCGCGCGTCCTCGACATCGACGAGCTGTACCGGCGCATGACCGAGCGCGGCATCGAGATGATCGACACCATCCAGGGCCCGCCGGCCTGGAAGGGCCCCGACGTCCTGCTGCGGCAGACCTCCTTCCGGGCGCTGGCGGAACCCCGCGCCCTGCGCACCCCGGACGGCAGCGTCGTCAGCGGTGCCCTGCGGGTCCGCTTCGGCGAGGTGGAAGCCCGCGGCATCGCCCTGACCCGACAGGGACGCGCGCTCTACGACGACCTCCTCGGCCGCGTCGACGAGCAGGTGGCCCGGAACCCCTCGCAACCCCGCGCCGACCTCGCACGCGCGCTGTGGGAACGGCACATGCCCGGCAGCGAGCAGGAACTCGCCGCCGGGAAGCTGGCGTACTTCACCTACCGTCCCCGCCCCGGCCGGCCGCGCGACGGCAGCCCGCCGCCCACCACCACCGGCGAACTGGTGCGGCAGGGCTGGGTCACCGCCGAACCCCTCGTCTACGAGGACTTCCTGCCCCGCTCCGCCGCCGGCATCTTCCGGTCCAACCTCGGCGGCGAGGGCACCCGCGACAACGACCAGCCGGGCACCGCCTACGACGCCGCCCGGCTCTCCGGCGCCATCGACCGCGACGTCCTGGACCCCTACGCGCTCTACGAACAGCAGCAGAACCGCTCCCTCGCCCACGTCGCCCGCGAACTCGGCCTCCCCCACCCGCCCGGCTGACGCCTCTCACCTCCGAGGACCACCATGACCAGCAGCGCACTGCCCAGCACGGACGACCTGCGCGCCCGCGCCCGTGCCGCCCTGAAGAACATCGGCGTCGACGTGCCCGAGGGCAACGACCTGCACGCCCGTACGCCCGTCACCGGCGAGCACCTCTTCGGGCTGACGGCCGCCACCGGCGCCGACACCGATGAGGCCGTCACCGCCGCCCGTACGGCCTTCCTCACGTGGCGCACCACACCCGCGCCACGCCGCGGCGAACTGGTGCGCCGCCTGGGCGAGTTGCTGCGCGCGCACAAGAGCGACCTGGCCGACCTGGTCACCATCGAGGCGGGCAAGATCCGTTCCGAGGCGCTCGGCGAGATCCAGGAGATGATCGACATCTGCGACTTCGCCGTAGGCCTGTCCCGCCAGCTGTACGGCCGTACGATCGCCTCCGAACGCCCCGGCCACCGGCTGGCCGAGACCTGGCACCCCCTGGGCGTGGTGGGCGTCATCTCCGCCTTCAACTTCCCCGCCGCCGTGTGGTCCTGGAACACCGCGATCGCCCTCGTCTGCGGCGACACCGTGCTCTGGAAGCCCTCGGAACTCACCCCGCTGACCTCCCTGGCCTGCGACCACCTGCTCGCCCGCGCCACCGACGAGGCCGGCGCGCCCCGGGACGTGCACCGCCTCCTGCTCGGTGACCGCGCCGTCGGTGAGAGGCTCGTCGACGACCCCCGCGTCGCCCTCGTCAGCGCAACCGGCTCCACCCGCATGGGCCGCGAGGTGGGCCCCCGCGTGGCCGCCCGCTTCGGCCGCAGTCTGCTGGAACTCGGCGGCAACAACGCCGCGATCGTCGCCCCTTCCGCCGACCTGGACCTCGCCGTCCCGGCGATCGTCTTCGCCGCGGCCGGCACCGCTGGCCAGCGCTGCACGACGCTGCGGCGCCTCATCGTGCACCGCGACATCGCCGGCACCGTCGTCGATCGGCTCACCGCCGCCTACGCCAAGCTCCCCATCGGCGACCCGTTCGACGACACCACGCTGGTCGGCCCGCTCATCTCCACCGGGGCGCTCGACGCCATGCAGCACACCCTCTCCCGCGTGCGGGCCCAGGGCGGCCGGGTCCTGGCCGGCGGAGGCCGGCGCCTGGCCGAGGCCGCGCCCGCGGCGGCCTACACCGAGCCGGTCCTCGTCCGGGTCGGGGAACAGACCGACGTCGTACGGGAGGAGACGTTCGCGCCGATCCTGTACGTCCTCACCTACGACACCCTTGAGGAGGCGATCGCCCTGCACAACGACGTCCCCCAGGGGCTGTCGTCCAGCATCTTCACCCGCGACCAGCAGGAGGCCGAGATCTTCCTGTCGGCGGCCGGCTCCGACTGCGGCATCGCGAACGTCAACATCGGTACCTCCGGCGCCGAGATCGGCGGTGCCTTCGGCGGCGAGAAGGACACCGGGGGCGGCCGGGAGTCCGGCTCCGACGCCTGGAAGGCCTACATGCGCTCGGCCACCAACACCGTCAACTACTCCAGCGCCCTCACCCTCGCCCAGGGCGTCAGCTTCACCGCACGATGACCTCGTGGATCAAGACAACCCGATCATCGTCGCCTTCCCGGACCTGCGGTTCCTTGCCCTGACCGTGGTCACCGGCATGACCGACGAGGATCTGGCCGACCACGCCCGCGCGGCGACACCGTCCGCCGCGACGGCCGCCGGCGCCTCTCACGCCGTCGTCGGGCGCGGCGTCACACGCACCGCGGACCCGGCGGCCGCGTTCCGGCTCGTCCGCGCCGGCCTCCGGCCGTGAGCGAGGGCTGCGTGACGCGGCGCGGGTGACCGTCCGGCGCATCCGCCACCCTGCCGTTCCTCAGCGCGGCGCGGCGAAGACCGGCGGGTTCAGGCGGGCGAATCCCTCCTGGCGCTCGTAGGGGAAGTACGGGTACGGCGCCGGCCGATGGCTCGCCGCATCGAGTTTCGCCAGCTGCTCGGGGGTGAGGCTCCAGCCGACGGCACCGAGGTTCTGGCGCAGCTGCCGCTCATCGCGGGCGCCGATGATGACCGAGGACACGGTGGGCCGTTGGAGCAGCCAGTTGAGGGCGATCTGCGGCACGGCCCTGCCCGTCTCCTCCGCGACCTCCTCCAGCGCGTCCACCACCCGGTAGAGGTGTTCGTCGCTGACGGGCGGGCCGTAGTCGGCGGTGCGGTGCAGTCGGCTGTCGTCGGGCAGCGGGGCGCCGCGGCGGATCCTGCCGGTGAGGCGGCCCCAGCCGAGCGGGCTCCAGACGATCGCGCCGAGGCCCTGGTCCAGGGCGAGCGGCATGAGTTCCCACTCGTAGTCGCGGCCGATGAGGGAGTAGTACACCTGGTGGGCCACATAGCGCGGGTGACCGTGCTTCTCCGCCGCCGCGAGGGACTTCATCACCTGCCAGCCGGAGAAGTTGGACACGCCGACGTAGCGCACCTTTCCGGCCTGGACGAGCGTGTCGAGGGTGGCCAGCACCTCTTCCACCGGCGTCCCGGCGTCGAAGGCGTGCAGCTGGAACAGGTCGAGACGGTCGGTGCCCAGCCGGCGCAGGGCGTCCTCGCAGGCGGTGATCAGCCGGGAGCGGGAGGACCCGGCGTCGCCCGGTCCGTCCCCCAGCGGCAGGCTGGTCTTGGTGGAGACGATCACCTGGTCCCTGCGGCCCTTGATCGCTTCCCCCAGCACTTCCTCGGAGGCGCCGGACGAGTAGACGTCAGCGGTGTCGAACATCGTGATGCCGGCATCCAGGCAGATGTCCACGAGGCGGCGCGCCTCCCGGGCGTCGGTCGTGCCCCAGGCGCTGAAGAGCGGGCCCCGACCGCCGAAGGTGCCGGCTCCGAAGCTCAGTGCGGGAACCATGAGTCCGGACGCGCCCAGTCGCCTGTATTCCATGTCAGACCCCTTCCGAAGTAGGCAGCTAACGGGTCTATAGTTCCGTTAGCTGCCCCCAAGGTAGCAGGACGAGCCGATTAATGGAACTGGAGTACCGTTATGGCGGGCGAGAGCGAGCCGGGAACCGTACGACCCGGAGGACGCACGGCGCGTGTGCGGGAAGCGGTGCTGCGGGCGGCCGAGGACGCCCTGACCGAACTCGGCTTCACCCGCCTCGATCTGGCCGACGTCGCACGCCGCGCCGGCGTGGGCAAGACAACCGTCTACCGACGCTGGGGAACGGTGACGGGGCTGGTCGCCGACCTGCTGCTGGACATGGCCGAGCAGTCCGCGCCGCGCACCGAGACCGGCTCCCTGATCGGCGACCTGAAGGCCAACGCCCGCCTGGTGCAGCGCACCCTGACAGACTCCCGGCAGGCGGCGCTGTTCAAGGCGCTGATCGCGGCGGCCACCGGCGACACGAAGACGGCCGCGGCCCTGCACCGCTTCTACGACATCCGCGTCGCGGAATGGGCCCCCTGCGTCCGGCAGGCCGTCGAGCGGGGCGAGGTGCCCGCGGGCACCGACGCGGAGGAGGTGGTCCGCGCCGTCTCCGCCCCGCTGTACTACCGGCTGCTCATCAGTGGCGGCCCGCTCGACGAGGCCGCTGCCGACCGGGCCGCCGAAGCCGCCGAGGCCGCGGCGCGCGCGGGCGCGTACGTGAGGGGCGGCGAAGAGCCCGTATGAAGGGCTTTCGCTCAGGTCCTTGCCCCCGGTCCTGCCGGCCCTGTCATCCCGCCCCCGAGCGGGGTGGTGTCGTGCGTCCTGCGGTTCCAGGGAGCGCGATGGCGGCGGTGGCGGTGGGCGGCGCGCGTGGTCAGCATCGCCAGGCCCAGGCAGAAGAGGAGCGCCAGCGCGAGGCCCGAGCTGAACAGGGCCAGGCCGTTCATGGCGGCGATGTCGTGGCCGAGGACGGAGACCGTGTACTCGGGTCCGCCCGACATGTTTCCGATGATCGCCAGGGCGGTGAAGGCGCCCGTGCCCGCGAGAAGGAGCAGTCCGAGGAACAGCATCCGAGTCATCTCCTCAGGGAACGTCTGCCGACCGGACGGGTACCCGTGCCGCTCCGGCCCTACCCGCCGGAGCCGAGGCTGAGCGTGCCGTCGGCCTGCATCCCGATGCGGACGCCGCGGCTGATCCGGTCGAGGGTCGCGCGCAGCCAGGCGCGGTCCTGTTCCGCCGCGGGCTCCAGCCGCATCCGTCGCGCCTGCAGGGGGAACATCCGCATGCCGGTGGTACACCCGGTGTCCTCGTCCACCGAGACGAGGTAACCCAGCCGGAGGTCGTCGCGGTACTCCTCGTAGCCCGAGATGCCTTCGTAGTCGTCGATGAAGTCGCCGCACCCGTAGAGGACGAGGCGGCCTCGGTACATCTCGACGGGCCGGGGGTGGTGCGAGGAGTGGCCGTGCACGATGTCGACACCGCCGTCGACCAGGGCGCGCGCGAAACGCGTCTGGTCGCGGGGCACGAGATAGCCCCAGTTGGATCCCCAGTGCACCGAGACGACCACGATGTCGCCCGGCCGCTTCGACCGCCGCACGCGCCGGACGGCCGCCTCGGCGGCGGCCGGCGACAGGTCACGGACGTAGGCGACACCGGACCGGTCCGTGGTCGCCGCCCAGTCGGGCGGGATGCCGCTGGACAGCGCTCCGAGGGCGAGGACCAGGATGCGGCGGCCGTGCCCCACGGGCACCGCCACGGGCGCGTAGGCCTCGTCGGCGTCGCGCCCGGCGCCGACGGCCCGCACTCCGGCACCGGCGAGCGAGGCCAGCGTCTCTTCGAGGCCCCGCCGGCCGAAGTCCAGGACGTGGTTGTTGGCCAGCACACACACATCGGGCCGGGCCACCGTGAGCGCGGGCAGGTTGGCCGGGTGCATCCGGTAGTGAACCGCCTTACCGCAGGCGAAATCGTCACTTTCCGTGACAGCCGTCTCCAGGTTCACGATCCGGGCGTCCGGGGCGGACCGGTCCAGCAACGGCAGCGCCGCGCCCCACGGCCAGACGGGGTCGACGGGCGCGGGGACGGGACCGCTGACCGCCTCGGCGAGCTCCACGTACGTCCGGGCATCCGTCACGTAGCCCTCGCGCAGCACCGGGCTTCCGGGATGCGGCAGGATCTGGTCGACGCCACGCCCGAGCATCACGTCACCGCACAGGAACAGCGTCACGGCACCGTCGCCCATACCCCCACCCTAGGCTCGGGCATCCCCTTTCGACCGACGGAGGGCGCTGAGGAGCTCTCGCGGCGGACGGCCCCGCTCCATCCCGCCGACGGGAAACCCGAACTGGCGGGCGAATGGCGGACGTTGCCGCATAGGTTGTGCCGTGAAGGATCCCCGCCACGACGGAAAAGACGGACACGACTCATGACCGACCCCTCGACGACGCCCGAAGCGACGACGCGCCAGAAGATCGACACATCGGTGCCGCACTCCGCCCGCATCTGGAACTACTGGCTCGGGGGCAAGGACAACTACCCCGTCGACGAGGCGGCCGGCGACGCGTACACCGCGGTCTACCCCGGCATCGTCACGATCGCCCGCAGCAGCCGGGCCTTCCTGCGCCGCACCATCACGTATCTGGTCCGCGAGGCGGGCATCCGGCAGTTCCTGGACGTCGGCACCGGCCTGCCGACCGCCGAGAACACACACGAGGTCGCCCAGCGGCTCGCCCCCGAGGCGCGGATCGTCTACGTCGACAACGACCCGATGGTTCTCGCGCACGCCCGCGCCCTGCTCTACTCCACCCCCCAGGGAGCGACCTCCTACATCGACGCCGACGTGACGGACCCGGACCGCATCCTCGCGGCCGCCGCACCGACACTGGACCTCGGTCGCCCCACCGCGCTGATCCTCAGCAACATCCTGGGACACGTCGCCGACCACGGCCAGGCCCGCTCCATCGCCGCCCGGCTGATGGACGCCCTGCCCTGCGGCAGTCACCTCTGCGTCAACGACGGTTCCCGCGGCATCGACCCCGTCTTCGAGCAGGCTCAGGACTCCTACAACAGCAGCGGCGCCGTCCCGTACAACCTGCGTACCGTCGGCGAGATCACCGCGTTCTTCGACGGCTTGGAGCTCATCGAGCCCGGCGTCGTCCCGGTGACGCAGTGGCGTCCGGAGCCCGGCTCACCCACCCCGGAGGTCATCGCCGAGCACGGCGGACTCGCCCGCAAGCCCTGAGCGCCGACCGGCCGGCAAAAACCGTGGACGTCGAGCAGGCCGTCGCCGCGCCCGACGGTGACTGCTTCCAGCTCGCCGTCGAGGCCGTCGACTCGGGGGAGCTGGTCGGTGCTGTCGGCTCGTACCACGCCGACCCGCGCGCGGGCTGGTTCGAGTACGGCATCACGATCGGCGCGGCACACCGGCGCCAGGGGTATGCGGCCCAGGCGGCGGTGCTGCTGCTGCGGTTCATGTTCGCGGAGCGGCGCTTCCACCGGTGCGAAGCACGGATCTTCGCACACAACGAGGCATCGCTGGCGCTGCACGAGCGGCTGGGCTTCGTCGAGGAAGGCCGGCTGCGCGAACGTGTGTTCCTCGCCGGCCGGCACCGCGATCTCGTCGTGATGGGCATGCTCTCCGAGGAGTTCGACCGACGGCACCCGGCACTCCAGGCGCCCGCGTGGTCCTGAGCGGCGAGTCCTGCACGGCCCCGCGGCTCATGCGTTCCGGGCGCAGTCGGCGGCCAGCCGCAGGCTCTCCTGGACCGCGTGCGGGATGTCGACGACCGGGAACAGGGTGTGCCGGACGGTGCGTTCGGCGTCGATGACGAGGATCAGGCGTTTGTGCCGCAGCCGGCCCGCACCGCGGAAGGCCGGCAGCCGCAGGGCGGCGGCCAGTTGGTGGCGGGCGTCGGAGAGAAGGTCGTACGGGACCTGCTCGGTGCGGGCGAATTCCGCCAGTTCGTGCGGGAGTTGGGTGCTGACGCCGCGTACGTCCGCACCCACCTGCCGGAAGTGGGGCCAGGCGTCCCGGAAGAGCCGGTTCTCCAGGGTGCAGCCGGCGGCACCGGGGATCGGCTCGCCCCATTCGACTCCGGTACCCGGGTAGGTGAACAGTACGGTCGCGGCGCGGCCCGGCGCGACCAGGGGCAGGTCGGCGCCTCGCGTGCCCGGCAGTTCCAGTCCGTCGGGCAGCCGGGTGCCGGCCAGGGCGTGGACCCGGACGTGCTCGGCGCTGTCCTGCGCCGCCGTCGCGGTGACGCTGCCGTCGCCCAGCACCCAGCGGTCACCCCAGTCCTGCATGGCGACGAGCAGGGGCAACAGCGCGAGCCCGGAGTCGGTGAGCAGGTACTCGTGACGCACCGGTCGCCGCTGGTAGGGGCTGCGCCGCAGGACACCATGGGCGACGAGCCGGCCGAGCCGCTCGGTGAGGACCTTGCGGGACAGGCCGATCTCCTCGGCGAGCGCGTCGAAGCGGACGTGTCCGCGGGCGACTTCCCGCAGCACCAGCACGTTCCACCAGTCCCCCAGGACCAGTGCGGCCTGGGCGATGCCGCAGGTCTCGTCAGCGGTGTGCATCCTCATGCGCCCATAGTAGGTTCCTTTTCGGGACTCACTGGGGCTCCTGGGGCAACCCGTTGCCGGCCCTGGAGGCCGAAGGGCCCCGGGGCGGGTCCGAGCGGCCCGTGGTGGTCCTGGCCGGGCGCGCCCACGCTGGGGGGACAGGCCAGGAAGGGAGCCGGTGCGATGACCTCCGTCACGACCATGACCGCGGCCCTCGAGCCCGCGTACCGCGAACCGTTGATGAGCCTCGCCCGCGAGGTCTCCTTCGAGGCCGGAGTCAGGCTGTTCGAGGAGGGACGGCGCGCCGACCGCTTCTGGATCGTGCGCACCGGCACCGTCGCCCTCGACCTGCGTGTGCCCGGCCGCCGGGCCGCCGTCATCGAGGCCCTCGGCCAGGGCGAACTCATCGGCTGGTCGTGGCACTTCCCGCCGTACCTGTGGCACCTGGGCGCCGAGACGACGAGCCCGGTGCGGGCCTGGGAGTTCGACGCCGAGGCGGTGCGGGTGATGTGCGCCGGGGACGCCGAGTTCGGCCGGGCGGTCGCCGTCTGGATCGGACGCGTGGTCGCCCAACGGCTGCACGCGTCACGGGTCCGGCTGCTCGACCTCTACGCGCCCTACGGCAGCGGTGGTGCGATGTGACCGCCCGGTCCCGTGCGCAGGAGAGCATGGACGGCGGCGCGCACCGCGTGCGGGACGTGATGACCCACGCGGTGGTCGCCGTGGGCCGCAAGGCGCTGTTCAAGGACATCGTCGAGCGCATGGAGCAGTGGAAGGTCGGCGCCCTTCCGGTGCTGGAGGGCGACGGCCGGGTCGTCGGCGTGGTGTCCGAGGCGGACCTGCTGCCCAAGGAGGAGTTCCGCGACAGCGATCCGGACCGGTTCACACAGCTGCGCCGGCTGCCCGGCCTGGCCAAGGCGGGCGCCGTGTGCGCCGAGGAGCTGATGAGCAGCCCGGCCGTCACCGTGCACGCCGACGCCACGCTCCCCGAAGCCGCGCGCGTCATGGCGCTGCGGCACGTCAAACGGCTGCCCGTCGTGAACGCCGCGGGGGTGCTCGAAGGCGTGGTCAGCCGCGGGGACCTGCTGAAGGTGTTCCTGCGCCCGGACAACGACCTCGCCGACGAGATCCGGCGCGACGTCGTCGACCCCTTGTTCCCCGACCCGGTCGAGCCCGTGCACATCGTGGTCACCGACGGCGTCGCGACCCTGACCGGGCGGGTGCGGGACGCCGAGCGGATTCCTCTCGCCGCCCGCCTGGCGCACGGCGTCGAGGGCGTCGTCGCCGTGGACTGCAGGCTCACCGCGGCCCGCGCCGAGTGAGCCACGGCACCCAGGAGCCGGGCGCGGCGGCCGCGCGGCCGGTCCCCGACGGCGGAAGGCCGTCTATCCGGCCGGCAGCGGGACCCGCCACTCCAGGGTGGCGCCGCCTTCCGCGGGACGGGTCAGCTCCAGCCGGCCGCCGAGCCGTTCCGCCCGCTCGGCCATGTTGGACAGCCCGCTGCGCCGGCCGCCGGGCGGTATGCCCACACCGTCGTCGGAGACCTTCAGACACACCTCGTGGCCGTCGGCCGTCAGCGCGACCTGGGCCCGCCCGGCGTGGGCGTGCCGGGCGATGTTGGTGAGGGCCTCGGAGAGCACGGCCACGATGTGGTCGGCGACGTCGAGCGGCACATCGGTCTCGACCAGGCCTTCCATGCGCACGCTGGGGGCGAAACCCAGCACGGGGCCGGCCTCGCCGACCACGCGGACGACCCGCGTGCGCAGTCCGCTGCCGGCCACGCCCACGCGCGCCCGCAGCCCGAAGATCGTCGACCTGATGATCTTGATGGTCTCGTCCAGGTCGTCCACGGCCCGCAGCACCCGCTCGGCGGCCTCGGGATGCTCGATGAAACGGCCCGCGCTCTGCAGGGTCATCCCCGTCGCGAACAGCCGCTGGATGGCGAGGTCGTGCAGGTCCCGGGCGATGCGGTCGCGGTCCTCCAGCAGCGCGATCTGCTGGGCGTCCTGCCTGCGCTCGGCCAGCTCCATCGCGATCGCGGCCTGGGCGGCGAAGCCCTGCAGCATCTCGGTCTCCTTCTCCAGGAAGACCGGCCGGCCCAGTTCGCGGGCCACCAGGACCACGCCCCGTACCCCGCCCGCGCCCGTGCCGATCGGCACGGCCACGGCGGGACCGAGCCCGCCGAAGCGCGGCGGCTCAGGCGTGATCCTCGGGTCATGGACGACGTCGTCGCTGGTGACCGGGGCCGCCGCGGCGTACGCCAGCCCCATCAGGCTTTCCTGCATGGGCAGCACCAGACCGCGGTGTGCCTCCGCGTCCACACCGACGGCGATCTCCACACTGAGCGACTTCGTGCTCTCCATGGGCATGGCGACCGCCGCGAGTGCCGAACCCGAGATCTCCCGGGCCCGCTCGGCGATCAGTCCCAGGGAATCGGCGCGGTCGGTACCGGACATCAGGCTGTGGCCGATCTCGGCGTTCGCGCGCAGCCAGCGCTCGCGCAGCCGGGACTCCTCGTACAGGCGCGCGTTGTCGATGGCCACGCCGGCGGCCACGGCCAGCGTGGACAGCACCGACTCGTCCTCCTCGTCGAACTCCGCACCACTTCGTTTCTCGGTCAGGTACAGGTTGCCGAAGACCTGGTCGCGGACCCGGATCGGGACGCCGAGGAAGCTGTTCATCGGCGGGTGGTTGGGCGGGAAGCCGTACGAGGCCGGATGCGCGGAGATCTTCGCGAGCCGCAGCGAATGCGGGTTCCGGATCAGCTCGCCGAGGATGCCGTGGCCCTCCGGATAGGGGCCGATCTCGGAGATCCGCTCCTCGGTGACGCCCACCGTGTGGAAGGCGGACAGCCGTGTGCCGTCCGGTCCGATCACGCCGAGGGCGGCGTACTCGGCGTCCACGAGTGCCGCGGCCGCTTCCACGATGGCGCGCAGAACCTGTGCCAGGTCCAGTTCCCGGCCGACCGAGAGCACCGCCTCCAGCAGGCTGTGCACGCGATTCTGCGTGCCCCGGACCGCGTTGATCCGCGCCTGCAGCTCCTCCAGCAGCTCGTCGAGCTTCAGCTGCGGCAGTCGTACGCGGGGCTCCTCCGGGCTTGCCACCACACCCCTCCAGCACATCGGCGCACACCCCGTGCACCGACGGGTCACCTCCACGGTATCGGTTCCACACGGCCGCGCTACGCCGAACCTGTGGTCGCACGGACCGGGAGCAGGGCCGTACGGCCCTTCCGTCCCCTCCCGCTCTCCCGGTTTGCTCGTCCCATGTCCGAGAACGACGCGGCCCCCGAGGCACGTCACAGCACCCACCAGGCAGTGGTCGTGGCCGACGGCGCGGCCGGCGGAGCAACGGTCGTGTCCCTGCACGGCGAGATCGACCTGCTGACCGCCCCCACGGTGTCGGAACGGCTCGACGCCCTCACCGCGTACCCCCGCCCCGACCTGATACTGGATCTGCGGCCGGTCACGTTCATCGACTGCGCGGGCCTCAGCGTCCTGTGCCGCGCTCGCAACCGGGCACTGGCCCGGTGCGGCCGGCTCCGGCTGGTCACGGTGAGTCCGGGCTTCTGCAGGATGCTGCGGGTCACGGGACTGGGGCACGTCTTCGAGGTGCACGAACGCATACCCCCGCACCCGTCGGCCCCCAGCGGCCCCCTCTCCTGATCAGCCGACGGCCACCGGGGGGATGTCAGTGGAGTTCGGGTACGACGGCCACCGGGCACGCCGTGTGGTGCAACACCGCGTGGGCGACGCGGCCGAGCCGGCTGCCGACGTGAGCGTGGCGTCGTCGGCCGACGACGAGCAGGTCGGCCTCGCGGGAGACTGCCGCCAGGACGTCGCGGGCCTGACCCTCGACGACACGGCGGTCCACTTTCAGGTCGGCCGGTGCGTCCCGCAGCGCGTCCTCCAGCAACGCACCGGCCCGCTGCCGCTCCGGAAGCGCCGGCTCACCGGCGCCCGGAGCGTGACGGGAGAGCGCATGCGCGGGGTGTCGCCAGGCCCGTACGGCTTCCAGTGGCACTCCGCGCAGGGCGGCCTCCTCGACGGCGAAGCGCACGGCCGAGCCGCTCGGCCCGTCACCGACGCCGAGCGCGATCCGGCCCTGCGTCCGGGAGCGGACCTGGTCGTGGTGGTTGCCGCGCAGCACGATGACCGGGCAGTGCGCGTGCGCCGCGACCGTCAGGCTGACGGAACCGAGCAGCGCCTCGGCCACCCCGCCGCGGCCCCGGCAGCCCAGCACCACGGCGAGGGCGGTACCGCTCACCCGTACGAGCCCGTGTTCCGGTTCCTCGGGCAGCACGTCGGTGGTGATCTTCACCCCGGGCCGGCGGCGCAGGGCGCGCTGTTCCGCGGCGCCGACGACGTCCAGGGCCATCACCTCCTCCAACGGCTTGCCGAGTTCCTGCGCCAGCAGGGCGCCTTCGTAGCGCTCCCAGAGGGAGGCGTAGACGAGCCGGAGCGGTGCCCCGCGCAGCGCTGCCTCGCCGGCCGCCCAGTCGACGGCGCGCAGGCTCGGCTCGGTGCCGTCGACGCCGACGACGATCGGAAGGTCCATCGTGCTCACCACCCCAGCGACGGGTCATTCGTGCGGGACCACCGCGCTCGCTCCCGTGCTGCCGGGCCCGGCGCGGAGCGGCGGGGCCTGGGTCAGGCGCTCGGGCGTCCGCTGCCGGACGGGCACGGTCTTCGGCGACAGACCGCCAAGCCCCGCCTCGCGCGCCGCCCACCCGGCGGCGCCGCTCTCGGGCCGGTCGTCGGGATCCGCCGTGACGGCTCGGGACATCGTCTCCACCTCCCGGGGCCGAGGCTCCGCTTCCAGCATGGTCGCGGTCTGCCCGCGGGGCCAGTGGCCGCACGGCCCTGTGCCGGACCGACCCGTCTCGCCGTCGTACCGCGTACCGAGTGGCGGCCGAACGGACCGCCCGGGGGGCCTGGTGGCCCCTGGCTCGTGCGGTGGCACCGGCCCATGCTGAGAACGGAACGGCCGCCGCGGACCTCATGGAGCCACCATGTACGGCACCCCGCACTTCGTCAGCGCTGCTGGGACTTCATGTCGACGGTGGTGGACGGAGCCGGACTGCTCGGCCTCCGGCGTGACGGCCATGCGGTCAGTGGGGCCGGTCGGCCCTAGTCCCTGCACCCCCTTGATTGGATGATCAGCGTCGTGGACAGCCCGCTGTCTGTCCGTCCCCGGGAACGAGAGGTCGTCATGACCGAGACGCGCAGCTTCACGGAGCAGCACCCGATCCGTGTGTTCCTGCTGGACGACCATGAGGTGGTCCGGCGCGGACTGGCCGACCTGCTCGACGCCGAACCGGACATCTCGGTGGTCGGGGACGCCGACACCGCGGAGCACGCCCTGGTCCGCGGCCCCGCCGTGCGCCCGCACGTGGCCGTGCTCGACGTGCGGCTGCCGGACGGGGACGGTATCTCGGTGTGCCGGGAGCTGCGCAGCCGGATGCCGGAACTGGCTTGTCTGATGCTGACCTCGTTCGACGACGAGGACGCCCTGCTGGACGCCATCATGGCCGGGGCCTCCGGCTATGTGCTGAAGCAGATCAAGGGCTCCGACCTCGTCTCCGCGGTCCGTACCGTCGCCTCGGGACAGTCGATGCTCGACCCGGCGACCACGGCCCGGCTGATGCGCTCCCTGCGCACCGACCCGGCGGACGCCCCGTCGCTGTCGCCGGAGCTGGCGAGCCTGTCGCCGCGCGAACGGGACATCCTCGCCCTGATCGGTGACGGTCTGACCAACCGTGAGATCGGCCAGCGGCTGTACCTGTCGGAGAAGACCGTCAAGAACCACATCTCGCGGATGCTGGCGAAGCTGGGCGTGCAGCGGCGCGTCCAGGCCGCGGTGCTCGCGTCCCACCTGGAGCCGCGGGCCTCGGGAGAGGCCGTCTTCCACGGGGAGGACGGAAGGGCCCCCGGCGGGCGGTGAAGCCGGCCGGGGGCCCTCGACGGGGCCGGTCCGCGTCAGCCGTCGGACTCCGACGACGGGATGTAGGCACCCGGCACGTCATCGGGCGCGTAGATCTTCTTCTCCCCGGGGTACGGCTTCGCCCAGTTGTGCGTCTGGTACCACGTGAGGTGGTTCATCTGCGCGGGGTTGGCGAAGTCGGGGACGGCGTGGGGGCCGGTGAGGCGCTGCTTGGACTTCCAGGCGTCCCACTCGGCCGCGAGCTGCCGCTTGTCCGCCGGCACCTTGGCCGCCGGCACGGCCGCCGCCTTGGGGTCCTGCGGAGCGGGGGTGTCCACGCCGCAGGTGGGCGGGGTCTTCAGGCCGTCGGTCAGTGAGGTCCGGTTGGGCAGCGCGGTGAACGGCGTGTAGTCCGGGCGCCGGGTGAAGGCCCCGGTCATCGGGCTGGCCGCGCTGTCCTTCTGGTTCATCGGGTGGATCCCGAGGATCTGCTCGATGGTCCGGATCATCGTGATCTGGGAGTAGTAGCGGCTGTCGACGGTGTCGTGCTGGGCCCAGGGGCTGATGATCTGGATCGGGGCGCGGTGGCCGTCGACGTGGTCGAGGCCAGCCTGGGAGTCGTCCTCGACGACGAAGATCGCCGAGTCCTTCCAGTACTTGCTGTGCGAGATCTCGTCGACCATCCTGCCGACCGCGAGGTCGTTGTCCGCCACCTGGGCCGCCGGGCTCGCCGGACCACCGGTGTGGTCGTTGGAGAGCCAGAACATGTTCAGGTTCGCCGGCCCGTTCTTCTCGAAGTCCTGTTTCCAGATCTGGTACTTGTAGATGTCCGGGACGTCGAGGTCGAACATCGGGAATCCGGGCGCCGACACGGCGTTGAGCGACGGGATCGCCGAGCCGGTCTGTATGGGATAGGCGGTCGTCTGGCCGGTGGCGTCCATGTTCTTGGCGTCGCAGTACAGGTTCTGCCAGGACGCCCCGGCCGGCTTGCTCTCGATCGACTGGAACTCGCCGAAGTCCCGCACGGTCTTCCCGGCCGCCTGCGCACCGGTCCAGATGAAGCCGGACTTCTGGTGGCCGAGGGCGTCGTTCTCGGTGTCGTAGCTGCGCTGGTACTCACCGGCCGAGGACTCGGTGTACTCCGGGTCGTCGGCCTGCATCAGCCAGTTGTGTCCCTCGGCGGAGTTCGTGCCGATGTCGTATGTGTTGTCGTACAGGCCGAACTGCTCGGCCAGGGCGTGCTGGTTCGGCGTCACGTTCTCGCCGAACTGGGTCACCGCCGGATCGCCGTCGCCCTGCGACATGTCACCGAAGACCTGGTCGTAGGTCCGGTTCTCCTTGACGATCAGGAAGACGTGCTTGATCGTCGAGGGGTCGCCGAGCCGGGCCGGGACCGGTACCGGCCAGGAGTGGCCGCCGCCCTTGGCCAGCTTGACCGAGCCGGGGGTCCAGCCGTTCTGCCGGAAGACCGTCGCCGTCTCGGACCTGATGACGCTGTCGTCCGGCAGCGTGAACCGCTGCACGCTCGATGTCGTGTCGTGGGTGCCGTGTCCGGCGGGGTTGTTGGGGCGGCGGGCGTCGATGCCACGCGTGTTGGAGACCAGCACCTGGTCGCCGACGGTCGTGATCTCGGCCGGGAAGTAGTCCGTCGGGAGCAGGCCGACATAACTCACCGGCTCCTGCGGGCTCCTGTACCGGTAGACGGCGACCGCGTTGGCGCGGCCGAGCGTCACCAGCAGGTGGCCGTCGTCGGTGAGCGTCACGGCGTCGGGCTCGTAGCCCACGGACGCCTCCGGCCACGGTTTGGTGGAGATGGTCTGTACGACCTTGTCGCGGGCGGTGTCGATGACCGACACGTCGTTGGTGGCCGTGTTGGTGACGAACAGTGCCTTGCCCTTGGCGTACAGCGCGGTGGGGTGCAGGCCGACGTCGATGCTCGTGGGGGCCGCGGCCGGGTCCGCCAGGTCGATGACGCTGACCGTGCCGGTGGTGGTGGCACCGGTCTGCGGGTCGGCCGGCACCTGGGTGCCGTACGAGTTCATGGTCGTGTCGCCGGACTGCGCCGGGCGTCCGCCCTCGTTGCTGACGTAGAGCTTGCCGTCGGCGATGGCCATGTCCCGCGGGGCGTTGCCGACGGGCCAGCTCTGCTTGATCGCGCCGGTCGCCGCGTCGATGGCGACCACCCGGTTCTGGCCGTTGACCGCGGCGTACACGGTGGAGCCGTCGGAGGAGAACACGGCCTGGCCGACCAGCGCGCGCTTGGATCCGTCCGCCGGGATGGTGACCGGCGTCGGGTTGGTGACCGTGCCGTCCGAGTTGACCGTGAACCTCGTGTAGCCGTCGGTCTGGCCCAGCCACAGCTGTGTGCCGTCGGGCGAGTACGTGGGGCCTTCCTGGCCTACGGAGTTGCTGCTCAGGCGCGGCGTCGAGGACGCGGCGGTGCCGACGACCTGCTGCACCTTCCAGTTCTTCACGTCTACGATGGCCAGGGCGCTGCCGCCGTCGGTGACCGCGGCCGCGAGGTGGGTGCCGTCCGGGCTGACCGAGGACGACATGATCTTGCCGTTGTCGAGGACGAGCCGGTCGCCGTACGGGGCGATGTACTGGTCGCTGGAGACGACCTGGCCCCGGTCGGTCACCTGGCCGACCTGGTCGGTGCCGAACTGCCGTGTCTGGGCGTAGCCGATGCCGGCGGTGACGGCGAGCACGACCGCGGTGGCGCCGGCCGTGAGGGTGCTCCGGCGCCCGATGCGTCTGCCGCGCGGCTGTGTCCCGACGGGGCGGCGGTGCCGTGTTACCTGCATGGAGTCATCCCTTCGAGGTACGGAGAAGTGCGAGGTTGCCGTCGAACTGCCACAGCGGGTTCGGTGCGTCCCCGGTGGGGGTGCGCACCAGGAAGTAGCCGTTCACTTCCTTCGGTCCGTCGCCGTCGGCGACGAACCGCCCGTCCGAGGTGACGTCGAGCTGGTAGACGGCCGTCCCGGTGGCCTCGACGCCGGGGAGATGCCAGGAGACGACGCAGCGCCAGTCGTTGCCGGGCCCCTCGGCGGCGACCCTGACGCTGCCCTTGTCGCACGTCGCCGTGGCCCTCAGCTGTGCCTCGGTGACGGCAGGGCGGTTGAGCTGCCGGGTCTGCATGCGATAGAGGTGCGCGAACTCCGTGGCGAGGGAGTGCTGCACCTTGGCCTGCGAGATCCCGGAGCCCGTGGCCCCGGTCGCCGCCGCCACGACGGCGACCGTCGCGGCGGCCAGCGCGGCGAGCGGCAGCAGCCCGGCGGTGACCGCGCGGCGCCCCGAGCCGTCGTCGGTCGGGTTGGTGAAGTCGCGCCGCAGGAAGAGCAGATACGCCAGCACGGTCGCGGTCAGGGCCCACAGCAGACTGACCACGATGCCGATCAGGAGCGGTCCGAGCTGGGCTGGGCCGGTGAACAGACCGTTCCAGGCGATGAACGCCCAGCTGGGCAGGGCGAGTCGCACGGCGACCGGCAGGGGCAGCATCTGGGCGAGCTGCATCACGAGGGCGACGATCGCCGGCAGCAGCAGTCCCATCGGGGACCGGCCGAGCGCGATGGACCCGAGGAGGCCGATCCCGGCGAGGGCCAGCGTCGGGGCGAGCACGCAGGCCCAGGCGAGCAGCACCTTGCCGGCGGCGTCCTGCGGGGCCAGCAGGTGGCCGTCGAGGCCGACCAGCGGGTGGTCGCCGACCGCCACGAGCCCGCCGACCGTGCTCGATGCGGCCAGCCCGACCACGAGCAGCAGGATCACGGTGAGGCTCGCCAGCGCCTTCGCCGCGAAGATCCGACGGGGCGAGCGGACCGCGACCAGCAGATGGCGCCAGGTGCCGAGCCGGTCCTCGGAGGCGAACACGTCGCCGGCGACCACGGATGTCAGCAGCGGGAGCGCCCAGGTGCCGGAGAATCCGAGGATCACCAGGGGGCCCGCCCATCCGGTGGCGAGCATCCAGCGGCCGAAGAGGGTGTCCGAGGGAAGTGTGCTCTGCCGGCCCACCCCGGCGACGAAGAGTGCCGGTGCGATCCAGCAGGCGAGCACCAGCAGACGGATGCGCCATTGCGAGACGAGCTTGACCAGTTCGAAGCGGTAGCCGCGGGCCACGGAGACGCGGCCGGCACCGGCGGTGGGGGTCGCGGCGGTCACGGTCGCGGTCATCGGCCGGCCTCCTGCTGCTGAGCGCGGGTCTGCTGCGGCCGGGCTCCGGCGTCCTGTTCGGTCAGGGCCAGGAACGCGGCCTCCAGCGGCGACACCACGGGGGCGAGTTCGCGCAGGGCGAGGCCCGACCGCACGAGCCGTGTCACCAGTTCGTCGACGGCGGGCACCAGCGCGCGTACGACGAGCGCCTCGTCTCGCCGGCGTCCTCCCCCGCCGTCGACCACATGGATCCCGGGCGTCTCGGCGGCCAGCCGGCGTGCTGCCCGGGGGTCGGAGGTGACCAGGCGGTAGTCGAGTTCACGGTTCTCGGCGGCCAGTTTGCCCAGCGGGCCGGAGAAGACGACCCGTCCGGTGGCGAGGATGGTGACCTCGGAACACAGCGCCTCCAGGTCGTCCATGCGGTGGCTGGACAGCACGACAGCGGTGCCCTGCGTCGCGAGCCGGCTCAGGACGCCGTGCACGTGCTTCTTGCCGGCCGGGTCGAGGCCGTTGGAGGGCTCGTCGAGCACGAGGAGCCGTGGCCTGGTGAGCAGGGCGGCGGCGAGCCCGAGCCGTTGGCGCATGCCCAGGGAGAAGCCGCGGACCCGGTCGTCGGCGACATCGGTCAGTCCGACCTGGTCGAGCACGTCGTCGATGCCTGCCGTCCGGGTGTCCTGACCGCGGAGCGCGGCCAGCGCGGTGAGGTTCTGCCTGGCGGTGAGCGAGGGGTAGAGGCCCGGTCCGTCCACGAACCCAGCGACACCGTCGGGAGCGGTGAACCTCCGGCCCACCGGCGCACCGAGGATCTCCAGCCGGCCGGTGTCGGCCACGGCCAGGCCGAGCAGGAGGCCGAGGAGCGTCGTCTTGCCGGCACCGTTCGGTCCGACCAGGCCGTGGATCTGTCCCTGCGCCACGCCGAGATCGATGCCGTCGAGTGCGACGACATCACCGAAACACTTGGTGATCCCGCGAGCCCGGATCGCGAGGAGTGAGTCGTCCATGAGCCCCTTCTTTCCGAAACCTCAAGGAGGCTAGGGAGAGCACACAACACCCACAGGGATTCCCAGTTGAACGCTCAGAGAACGGAACACAACAGCCGTTCGCCATGCCAATAGACGGTAAATTCCTTAATCAGCAAGAAAGTTGACGGGACATCAGGCGCCTGACGCAGGGCGAATGCCGCATAGCGGCGCCCCTCAGAACACCGCCCGCACCTCTCCCACCTCGCACCCCCCGCCCAGCACCGGTGCACGGCCGACGCGGTCCACGACCGGTGCCGTCA
Organism: Streptomyces durhamensis; assembly: GCF_000725475.1. NCBI lineage: Bacteria > Bacillati > Actinomycetota > Actinomycetes > Kitasatosporales > Streptomycetaceae > Streptomyces > Streptomyces durhamensis. The sequence continues at coordinate 236,512 of NZ_JNXR01000004.1, read as the reverse complement.
TCCCCATGAGGCGCAACGCGCGGGCCAGGACCGGGCCCAGGGCCCGGGTGCCGCCGTCGTCGACCTTGAGGGCGAGTGAGCGGCCGTCGGGCAGCGCGAGGGCCTGGACGGCTTCCGCGCCCACCTTGGACAGGGCACCCGGTATCTCCCTCATGAGCCAGGTGTCGTGGCGTCGGGTGCCGGCGACGTACTCGGGGTGGGCGCGCATGGCGTCGGCGACCCGCCGTCCGGGCGTGCCGGGCGCGGCGAGGACGTACGAGCGGAAGGCGCGGGCGAGCCCGGTCAGGCTGATCGCCATCAGCGGCGCCCCGCAGCCGTCCACACCGACGGCAGCCACCGGTTCACCGGCCGCCTCCTCCACGACCGTACGGATGAGCCGTTGCAGCGGATGGTCCGGGTCACGGTAGGACTGAAGCGGCCAGCCCCGGAGCGCGGCGGCGGCCAGCATCGCCGCGTGCTTGCCCGAGCAGTTCATGGCCACGCGATCGCGCCGGCCGCCCACGGCCAGGTAAGCCTCCTGCTCCCGCTGGTCCAGCGGGAGGGCGGGCGGGCACTGCAGGTGCTCCGGGGTCAGGCCGTGCTCGTGGAGCATCGCTCGCACCAGGTCGCGGTGGAAGGGCTCGCCGGAGTGGCTCGCGGCCGCCAGGGCCAGCCGCTCCCCCGCGAGGTCGAGGCCGGCCCGCAGCACACCCACCGCCTGCATCGGCTTGTTGGAGGAACGCGGGAAGACGGGGGACGTCACGTCACCGATGGCCAGCTCCACCGAACCGTCCGCCGCGAGCAGCACCACACCGCCCCGGTGCCGCCCTTCGACGAATCCGGAGCGGACTACCTCGGCGAGGACCGGGTTGCGGGGTGCGCCCGAACTGACGGCCATGGCGGGCTGAGGCATCGGCGGATCACCTTCCGGCGGGGCATCGGTTCGCGTCACGGTACCCAAGTCCGCGCGCAGGGTCCGCGACCGCAGGACACCTGGTTCCCGTGCCGGAGCCGGCTCGATTTCACTTAACCGTTGAAATTATCTTGACAGGTTAGAGAGGGAGTGCTCGACTGGAGCACATAACTGGTGAAAGGTACTAGAGAGGTTATAGAGATGGCTTCCGCAGTCCACCACCGCACCGCCACCGTCAGCGGTCTCGAGGTCTTCTACCGGGAGGCCGGCGACCCGACGGCACCCGTCGTGGTCCTCCTGCACGGCTTCCCGACCAGCTCGCACATGTTCCGCCACCTGATCCCGGCGCTCGCCGACCGCTACCACGTGATCGCCCCCGACCTCATCGGCTTCGGACAGTCCGCGATGCCGGCCCCGCAGGACTTCCCGTACACCTTCGACGCCCTCACCGAGGTCACCGCCGGCCTGCTGCGTCATCTGGGCGTCGACCGGTTCGCGATGTACGTGCAGGACTACGGCGCTCCCGTCGGCTGGCGACTCGCGCTCCAGGACCCCGACCGCATCACCGCGATCATCACGCAGAACGGCAACGCCTACGAGGAGGGCTTCGTCAGGCCCTTCTGGGACGGCGTCTTCGCCTACACCGACGCCCCGGGACCGGACACCGAGGCCCCCATGCGGGATGCCCTGACCCTTGAGGCCACCCGATGGCAGTACCTGACCGGAGTCGCCGACCCCAGCCTGGTCAGCCCCGACAACTGGGTCCACGACCAGGCGCTGCTGGACCGCCCCGGAAACGACGAGATCCAGCTCAGGCTCTTCCGCGACTACCCCACCAACGTGGACCTCTACCCCCGGGTCCACCAGTACTTCCGCGACTCGCAAGTCCCGTTGCTGGCGGTCTGGGGCGCGAACGACGAGATCTTCGGCCCGGAGGGTGCCAAGGCGTTCGGCCAGGACCTGCCCGGCGCCGAGATCCATCTCCTCGACTCCGGGCACTTCGCCCTGGAGAGCCACCTCGAGGTCATCACCGGGCACATCCGCGACTTCCTCGGCCGCGTACGCGCCTGACTTCCGCGAGGAAGGTTCGCCCACGTGTCACTTGCGCCAGAACAGGTGGTGGGTCACACCGCTCGGGCTGGGCACGACATCGAGGTGGAAGCGGTCGAGCAGTTCCTCGGGGGACTCCCAGAGCCGTGACCCGGATCCGAGCTTCACCGGCGAGACCACCACGTGCAGGGTGTCGACCAGATCGGCGTCGAGGAACGCACGGATGGTGGTGGCGCCGCCGCCGAGCCGGACGTCCTTGCCCTGTGCCGCCTCCCGCGCCTGTGCGAGGACCGCGGCCGGGTCGCCGTCGACGAAGTGGAAGGTGGTGTCGGCGAGGGTGAGCGAAGGACGCGTGTGGTGGGTCAGGACGAACACCGGAGTGCGGAACGGCGGCTCGGCACCCCACCAGCCCTGCCACGCGTGGTCCTGCCAGGGGCCGCGCTGGGGACCGAACTTGTTGCGGCCCATGATCTCGGCGCCGATGTCGCGGGCGTAGTCCCGCGTGAAGTAGTCGTCGAGGCCCCGGCTCCCGCCGGGGTCGGTGCGCATGGGCCAGCTCGCGGTGGCGCCCGCCCAGGCGAACAGGGCCGCTGGATCGGCGTGGCCGAACGGCCTCTCCAGGCTCTGGTGCTCACCGGCACCGTATCCGTCACTCGAGACGTTGAAGTTCTGCACCCTCAGCAGCTGGTTCACGGGACTCCTCCTGCGGTCGATGAGGGGTGGACCGCCGGGGCCGGCAAAACTCATCGCCGCGCCGAAGCGGGGTCGCCGGACCTGAGCGACCCCGTTCGCCTCTCCGTGCCGGCCGCCGCGTCTCAGTTCAGCGTGAGGGCTGCGGAGTCGTTGCGGCTGTCCGGGTCGAAAGCCGGCCGGCGGGAGTGGGACGGATCCGGGCCCCAGACCAGCTGGACGCCTCCCTTGGCATGGGCGACCACCTCGTCGACCCGGAGCGTCAAGCTGAACCTGGCGGTCTTCCCCTTGGTCAGGACGATGCTCGACAGGCCGCAGACATAGGGACCGTGGGCCTCGGCCGTCGGATTGTTCTCCTGCCATGGAGCGCAGTCGGCCGAGTGGCCGACGGCGGTGGTGCCGGCCGGGAGCGTCACCCAGACGGTGGGCACGCCGTCACCGCCGCTGCGGTCGTACAGCGTCGCCGGACCGTTGGCGGACAGCTGGAAGGCGAAGGTCGCGTTCTTGCCCTGCCCGGCCCGCGCACTGGCGCCGGTGACCCCGAAGTCCGCCGTGTTGCGGGCCTGGAGGGAGGCGATCCGGTAGTCGGTGACCTTGCCCGACTGCGGCAGCGAGACGGAACCCGCCGGCGCCGAGGACCGCCGTCCCGCCCTGATCACCTTCAGCTTGAGCGTGGAGCCCGTGCCCCACGTCCACTTGATGCCCTGACCGTCCGGCCAGCCCGGCTGGCCGAGGGGCGCGGTGAGCGTGTCGAGGTAGGTGTACAGCGCCGCGGAGTTCACGCGCAGGCGCACCGGTGCGGCCAGGGCGGCCGTCTCTCCGATGCCGATCGCGCCCTTGGGATAGCACTCCGCGAAGTGGATGGTGCCGTTGGACCCGTACTTGCAGTTGGCGTAGTGGTCGGCGAAGTCGAGACCGGGTGAGGCGGCCAGGACCGTCTGGACCCCCTTGGCGGGACGGTCGCCCACGTTGCTGAACCGGACCGGTTCGGACACCGTGCTGCCGACCTTCAGGCCGGTGTGGTCGGTGAGGCCGTCGAGGCCGAAGGAGGGACCTCCCACCTCGACCCTGCCCGTGCCTCCCACGATCTGCGCGTGCGCGGAGCGCCCGGTGACCTTGTACGTTCCCGCCGCACCGAGCGCGGCACCCTTGAGCGGGGTCAGGGTCAGCCCGGTCATGGCGCCCATGTGCGTGGTGGGAGAGGAGTCGGTCTCGAACATCTCCGAGCAGGTGGCCACCAGACCCCTGGCCGTGCAGTTGTGCGAGAACGTCACCTTGGCGATCTTCGACAGGCCCCGGGCGTCCACGGTCAGGGTGGTGTCGTCCGCCTGCAGGTTCCTGGCCTTGGTCTGGAACTCCAGGTGCACGTCCGCCGTGGCGGGCGCAGCCGGCAGGGCAACCGGCGCGGGGGCGTCGAGGGTGATCACCGGCTGGCCGGTGACGGCGCCGGCCGGGGCTGCGCCCAGCAGTGCCGCGGCCAGGCCCGCGGCGGACATGAACACCGCGGCCGTACCGGTGAGGGATCTTCGTCTCATCAACGTCCTTTGGTCGGAAGGAGGTTCACGCACGGAGGCGCGATCAGGTGGACCCTAGCCCCTGGACACTCCGCGCTCACCACCGGCATCGCCCCTCACCGTGTTACGCCCCTGTGACACTGAACGGACAATTCGGGGAAACCATCCTGTCAGGCTCGGTTTCGAACAGAGCGGCAGGCGGTCGTGGTCTTCAGCGACCAGGACGACGCCGGTGCGGCTCTGGCGCAGCCTCGCCCAACGACCTGACCTGTCGACGTTCCTGGGGGACTCCCGTCATGACCACCCGTACCCGCACCATGGCCGCCGCGATCGCCGTGGCCGCGGCCGTCACCGGCTCCGCGCTGCTGGGCGCCTCTGGCGCCGCCTCGGCCGCCACCAGCGCCTCGCACGGGACCCTGACCATCAGCAACGGCACCAAGGACGTGCTGATCGGCGGCCACAAGGTGAACTTCGGGGTACCCGTCCGGGACCTCGCCTGGTCCCCGAACGGCGCCAAGGCCGCCTTCATCGACGGCTCCGGCAACCTGGACATCGCCAACCCCGACGGCAGCGGGCGCGTCGTCGTCGCCAAGAACCCCGGAAACCAGAACTGGTCGCACCCGACCTGGCAGGTGACCGCGAAGGACACCCAGAACAACATCCCCGCCAAGGACAACCTCATCTTCGCGGCGCGCGCGAACGGTGTCTCCCGGCTGAAGGTCATCTCCGCCAAGGCCGTCCACGGCACGCCCAAGACGCTGTCCCTGTACGGCGAGCCCGGTCCGGACAGCACGCTTCCGCAGACCGGCAACGTCTGGCCGAACGCGGCCGGCCACTACGGCACCTCGGTGTACGCCAACGACCACACCGGCGACGTCTACATCCGCGACGACTACCTCCGTCAGCAGGGCAGCAAGCTCACCAAGGGCTCCCAGCCGGCCCTCTCCCCGAACGAGGAGGAGATCGTCTTCGTGCGCTCGGTCGCCGGCCACGACCACGTTCTCGTCGAGGACTTCATGCACGGCAACCACATCAAGGACCTCACGCCGCACGCCACGACCGACTACACCGAGCCGGCCTGGTCGCCCGACGGCAAGACCCTCGCGGTGCGCACCCCCTCCGGCACGGTGACGCTGCCGGCCGACGGCACGGGTCACCCGACCAAGGTCACCTCGGCGGTCGGTCTGGCGGCGTACCGCCCCTGACCTCGACCGACGGGACGGGCCGGACGCGTCCGGGACGCGAGGTGCGGGTCACTTCGCGATCCGGGCGAGTTCGGCCCGCAGTTCGTCCAGGTGCGCGTCGGACGTGTCGTGCGGCAGGAACTCGACGACGTCGAGGAAGCGGAAGAGCACCCGGCTGCCGGTGACGGCGTACTCGTACTCGCCGAACCCCACCACCGCGCCCATGGAGCCCCGGACGGCGCCCCGCACCACATGTGAGGTCATCTCGTCCGGCTCCGTCGCCGACGTACCGCGCCGGGCGTTGGGCCGGGCCAGATAGGGGCACACCATCGAGGCGTACAGCATGCACGCCCGGTGCCCCGGTCCTTCGAGGGTCGGCTCCAGATTGCGGTAGGGCCGCCCGGCGGCCAGCGCCTCGCCGATCGCCGCGCTCTCCGCGGCGCCCACCACACGCCACACCGGGCCCTGGGGCATCCCCTGGTTGCACACCGAGCACAGACGCTGCCGCGCGCACACCGCGCTGCGCTCGTAGTCGGTCAGCGCGAACTGCGGCTCCTCCCCTTCCCAGGGAGTGATCGCCGGCACCGGATACCCACGAACGTCACGGGGCCGTGCCTCGACCGCCGCCGGCATGGGAACACTCTCGAATCGCACAGGCCATGCCTACCAGGCCCGACGGCTTCCGGCCAAGGCCACAGGAGACCACCGCCAGGGGGCCGCTCACCCGGACCGGTCGGATCGCGTAGCGGCACCGGGCGTACGGCGACCGCCCCATGGGCTCACTCCACCGGATCCGCAGCGCCCACGACGGCTGCGGGAACGCGGACGAGCCGGGGGCCGGTCCGCTCACGGCCTGTGCCCCGTGACGCGCGCGCCGCAGGTGGTTGACTACGCCGTATGGACCTCACGGATGACACGCCGTCGCCGGGGACCGGCCCTGCCTCGACCGCCCGGGGCGTGCCACCCTTCGACCCCGAACTGGCCGTCGCGCTGGGCGGTTTGACGCAGGAGGCCCGGGCGCCGTTCACCCCGGAGAACCTCGCGGACCGAAGGGAGCAGGATGCGGCGGCCCGGCCCAGGCCTACGCTCCGGGAACTGCGCGCCGGCGGCCGTTTCGAGGTGGAGGAACTGCGTGTGCCGGGGCCGGCGGGCGGTCCGGACGTCACCCTCGTCAGCGGGCGGCCCGCCGGGATCCCGGGACCGCTCCCCCTGCTGTACTACATGCACGGCGGCGGACTGGTCACCGGCAACGCGTGGTCCGTCCTACCGCGGCTCCTGCGTGAATGGGCTGTCACCCTGGAACTGGCCGTCGTCTCCGTCGAGTACCGGCTGGCGCCCGAGGCGCGGTACCCGGCAGCGCTGGAGGACTGCTACGCCGGACTCGTCTGGGTGGCCGCGCACGCGACGGAACGGGGCTTCGACGCCGGTCGTGTCGTCGTCGGGGGAAAGAGCGCCGGCGGCGGTCTCGCCGCGGCGCTCGCCCTGCTCACCCGTGACCGGGGCGGACCCGCGCCGATCGGGCAACTGCTGCTGTGCCCGATGCTCGACGACCGCAACGACACGTTCTCCAGTCACCAGATGGCCGGCGCCGACACCTGGGACCGCACCTCCAACGCGACCGCGTGGCAGGCGGCGCTGGGCGACCGTCGGGGTTCGGCGGACCTGCCGCCCTACGCCGCTCCCGCCCGTGCCACGGATCTGTCCGAGCTGCCCCCGGCCTATGTCGAGGTCGGGTCGGCGGAGACCCTGAGGGACGAGGACGTCGCCTACGCCCAGGCGCTCTGGCGGGCCGGAGGCCAAGCCGAGCTGCACGTGTGGCCCGGCGCCTTCCACGGCTTCGACACCTTCGCGCCGAAGGCGGCCCTCAGCCAGGACGCCCGTGACGCCCGCACCCGCTGGCTCCGGCGCGTCCTCGCGCAGAGGCGATGACGCCGTAGGTGACAAGGCCGTAGGCCAGGTGCGGGATCGCGTCCGCGGTCCAGTCGACGGCCGACCAGGTGCGCGGGTCACTGACGCCCAGGCGCGCGATCGGCGCGTCGGCCAGCGTCATCGCCAGGGCCCCGGTCAGCGCGCCGCCCAGCCACGCGGGCGGCCGTACACCGGCCCGGTGGAGCAGCGAGACGACGGCGCCCGTGCCGACTCCCACGGCGATGCCGGCCAGGGCTCCCAGTCCGGACAGCCGGTTGTCCCGCCCCTCACCGTCCGGGAGCGGGTGTCCCGCTACGGTGGTGACCTTCTCCACGACGGCTTCGGGAGCGCTGCTCGAAGGCCGGCCGCGCAGTGCCATGTCCAGATAGGCCACGGCGTTCAACGCGGTGGTACCTGCGGCACCGGCCGCGCAGCCACGCGCGATGCTTCGGAACATGTGGCTCCGGGTCCCCTTCCGCAGCACGCGCCAAACGGTGCCGCATCGGCTGCCGGGAAGACGCTGCCGGCTGCGGGCACGACCCGGCGCCGTCCCGCTTCACCGGCGGCATGGTGCGGTTCACGGTGCCCGGGGGTCCGGCCCGGCCTCGGGGCTGCCCCGGGGGATCCGGCGCAGGTCGGTCATCAGCGAGTCCAGCCACGACACGGTCGCGTAGTACAGGCGCGGCGCGCCCGGCGGCTCGGTCAGGGGCCCCTGGATGGCCGGATCGACCAGCGGGATCTGCCCGGTCGGGGTGTCCGCCCCGGGGTCCAGTGCCGCCGAGACCAGCAGCATCCGCCCGGCCACCCGCTCTCCCAGGCCGTTGACGGACTCGGCCGCCGCGGTGCCCAGCCCCGTGAGCGGCGGCGTCAACAGCCGGTCGGAGCCCCACAGGGTGTGGTGACCGGCCATCAGTGTGGCCTGCCAGTCCACGGAGCGCAGCCCGGCCCGGCGCGCCGGGCCGCCGAAGGGCGTCGGCTCGCTCTGGAACTGCGCGTACGCGGACTCGGCGAGGATGACCGCGCGCTGCAGCGACCGGTGACCGGGCACTCCCGCGGAGACGACCACCACGCCGCCGCCCGCCACGCATGCTCCGGTCGCCACCACGATCTCGGCCGCCCGGCGCAGCAGTTCCGCCGCCGCGTGGCGCAGCTCGTCATGGGCGCCGCGCGGCCAGGCCAGCAGCCCGAAGACGGCGCCGATCGCGCTGCCGACCAGCACGTCCAGCATCCGCACCTCCGCCAGTCGCCAGGTCGGCGGGGCCAGCTGGGCGAAGACCAGGGCCACGAGCACGGTGAACAGGCCCTGCGCCCAGCCGACGCCCTTGACCGGCCCCACCGTGAAGGCGAACAGCATCCACAGCGGCAGTACGACGGCGTAGACGGCGGTGTGGGGTCCGGCCACGCTCAGTACCCCGGCGGTGACGAGGGCTCCCGCCAGGGTGCCGGCGAGTGCCAGACGGATGGTGTGCCAGGTCTCGTCCATGGTGGTACGGGTGAGGGTGAGGGTGGCGAGCGTGGCCCAGAATCCGTGGGGCAGCGTGTCCACCCCCGCCACGAGCCGGGCGGCGGTCAGGGCCAGGGCGATGCGGACGGCGTTCTGGAAGAACACCGACCGGCGTCCCGCGTGGCCGCGCACCCGGTGCCACCACAGCATCGGCGCCCGGGCCCTGGCGTACCAGAAGCGTCCCGGCGTGATCCGCACCGCGGCGTGTCTGCCGTGCACCGCCAGGTCGGCCGCCGTGGCCATGGCGAGCGCGGCGTCGGCGATCTCCAGAGCGGCGGCGTGCCGGCGCAGCACGGCGGGCGGGAAGTCCGGCGTGCGGGCGGTCGCGGCCGGGAAACCACCGATGGGGTCCGGGTCCGCGGGCACGTTGGTCCCGGTGGCGGCCGGGCCGCCGGGTGCGCAATCCCTGGCGGTGGCCGGATCCCCGACCGCGACCGGGCCCGCGGACACCGCGGACAGGCGTGCGCGTGCCTTGCGCAGTTCCTCGTACGGTGCCTCCGGCGAACGCCCGGTGCCCAGACAGGTCGCGGTCGCCGTGGCCAGCCGTGCCACGGCCCGCAGTACGGCGGTCACCTCGGGACCCGGATGCCCGTCCGGTGCGGCGGGCAGTTGCGCCAGGCGGCTGAGCAGGGTGCGCGTGGCGAGGCCGGTGTGGGCGAGGGCACGGTCGCGCACCCCTGGTCCGGCCGGGCGTTCCGCCTCCGGCACGGTCAGGGACCGCAGCGACCGGCCGGTTTCCCAGGCTGTCCGGATGTCCGGGTCGGTCAGGGCGTACGGGGGTGCGGCGAGGAGGGTCGCGCAGTGCGCGGCCGTGTGCGCGGCGTGGGTGGCCCGCTCCCGGTAGGACGGCGGGCTGGGCTCGGGGAAGATCAGTGCCTCGGCGGCGACGAGGAGGGCCAGTCCGGTGGTGGTGCCGATGAGGCGCTCACCGAGCGTGTCGGGGGCGTACGGCGGGAACGACGGGAGGATGTAGAGGAGTTGCAGGCCTGGCGCCGCCCCTGCCGGGCGCGGGCCGCCCACGGCGGCGAAGGCCAGCGCGAAGCCGACCGCCAGCATGCCCGCGACGGCGCTCCAGGTCCGCACCGACAGAAACGTGCCGACGACGACCAGCAGCCAGCACACCGGAAGCAGCCGCAGCATGGTCGCCGCTCGCTGCCGGCCGGTGCCCGGGATCTTGGCGAGTCCGCCCAGGGCCACGGCGGCGAACAGGGCGTACGTGGCCGCCACGGGCCGATCGAAGCCGTAGCGGAAAAGGTAGAAGCCGGCCGCGGCGACCAGCGTCACGCGTACCGCCCGGCGGCCCGAGGCGGCGTAGTCCGGCGGAATCCGGCGGACCGGGACTCGACCCACTCCTCCAGAATCGCCCACCGTCGATCGCCCGGCACGCCGCGACCCGGCGCACCGGTGGGACGTGATCCCGGTCGTGCCGGCGCGTCAGCCCAGGGTGAAGCGGACCGGTGTGCCCGCCGCGGCCTGGGCGGCGACCGCCAGGGCCGCCTCGGCGACCACGCCGATCACCGGGTAGCCGCCGGTGGTCGGGTGGTCGTGCAGGAACACCACCGGCCGCCCGTCCGGGGGCACCTGTACGGCGCCGAGCACCATGCCCTCGCTCGGCAGCTCGCCGGCCGACACCCGCTCCAGCGACGGTCCCTCGGTGCGCAGGCCGATGCGGTTGCTGTGCTGCGACACGCGGTACGTCGCCGAGGTCAGGGTGTGCAGCGCGGCGGGCGCGAACCAGTCGGCGCGGGGGCCGAGGCGCAGGGGCAGGGTCAGTTCGGTGGGCGGCGCCGGCCAGGGGGCGCCGGCGGGGAGCGCCGGCTGCGGGGCGGGGGTGCCCAGCGGGAGGACGTCCCCGTCCCGCAGGGGTGCCGGGCCGAGTCCGGAGAGCAGGTCCGCGGAACGGCTGCCGAGGACCGGCTCGACGGCTATGCCGCCGGCGACGGCGACGTAGGAGCGCACGCCCGACGTCACGGCGCCCACGTTCAGCACGGCGCCCGCGGGCACCCGTACGGGCACCCCCCAGGCCGCCGGCCGGCCGTCGACCGTCACCGGGCAGGGCGCGCCCCCGATCACGACGGTCACCCCGTGGTCGGGGCGCAGGGCGCAGCCGGTCAGGGTGGTCTCCAGGACGGCGGCGTCGGAGGCGTTGCCGAGGAGCCGGTTGGCCAGGTTCATGGCGGGGGCGTCCAGGGCGCCGGAACGGGGGACCCCCAGGTGGGCATGGCCGCGCCGGCCGCGGTCCTGGACGGTGGTGAGGGCGCCGGAGCGTACGACGGCGAGCTCGGCCTTCATGGCGTGCCGTCCTGGGGGACGAACCGCACGCGCGTTCCCGGGGTGAGCAGCGCCGGTTCCTCCCGGGTGAGGTCCCACAGGGGTGCCGGGTCGGGCATGGTGCCGATCAGCTGCCAGCCGCCGGGGGTGGAGCGCGGGTACACGGCGCTGTAGGGGCCGGCGAGCGCGACCGCGCCGGCCGGGACCCGGGTGCGGGGCGTGTCGCGGCGTGGCACGTGCAGTTCGGCGGGCAGGCCGGTGAGGTAGCCGAAGCCGGGGGCGAATCCGCAGAAGGCGACGCGGTAGGTGTACGAGGAGTGCCGGGTGGCGACCTCGTCGGCGCCGATGCCCCACAGGGCGGCCACCCGGGCCAGGTCCGGGCCGTCGTAGCGTACCGGGATCTCCACCGTCGCCCCGTCGTCGGCCGCGTGCGACGGCAGGTCCCAGCCGGCGATCCGGCGGGCCAGTTCCTCCGGGTCGGTGACGCCGTCCAGGAGTACCGTCCGCGCACCCGGCACGATCTCCTCGACCGGTGGCAGGGTTCCCGCGGCGCGCCGTCGCAGCAGTTCGGCGTGGAAGGCTCCGGTGCGCTCGGCGTCCGGCAGTTCGACGAGCAGGGCGCGCCGCCCGGCAGGGCGCACCTCGACGGACCGGCTCTCGGTCATGCGAATGCCCTCACCTCGACTCCGGCCGCGTCGAGTGCCTCACGGACCCGCGCGGCGATCCGGGCGGCGCCCGGGGTGTCGCCGTGGACGCACAGGGAGCGGGCGGCCACGGGGACGGTCGTACCGTCCACGGCCTCCACGGCCCGGTCCACCGCGAAGGCCAGCGCGCGCCTCACCACCGCCTGCTCGTCGCTCACCACGGCGCCGGGCTCGCGGCGCGGCACGAGCGTGCCCGCGGGGGTGTAGGCGCGGTCGGCGAAGGCCTCGGGTACGGCGGTGAGGCCCGCCTCCTCGGCGGCGGCGAGCAGCCGTGACCCGGGCAGGCCCAGCACCGGCGGCGTTCCGCCCGCCAGGCGTACGCCGGCCACCACGGCCGCGGCCTGTTCGGCGTCGTGCACGGTGCGGTTGTAGAGGGCGCCGTGCGGCTTGACGTAGGCCACCTCGGCACCGGCGGCCTCGGCGAAGACCCGCAGCGCCCCGATCTGGTAGGCGATCTCGGCCGCCAGCTCGTCGCCCGGCACGTCCATGGCGCGGCGGCCGAAGCCGGCCAGATCGCGGTAGGAGACCTGGGCCCCGATCCGGACGCCGCGTTCGGCGGCGAGGTCGCAGACGCGGCGCATCACCGAGGGGTCGCCGGCGTGGAAGCCGCAGGCGACGTTGGCGCTGGTCACGACGGAGAGCAGGGCGTCGTCGTCGGTGAGGGTCCAGCGGCCGAAGCCTTCACCGAGGTCTGCGTTGAGGTCGATCACTCCTTCAAGGTAGGCGATTGTTGAACGATCCGACAAGGGATTGATTTTCCTGCCTACCCCTTGTTCGATCGTTGAACGATCCCCTAGGGTCCCGGGCATCCCTCACGGATCCGGGGCCCCGGATCCGCGCCGCTCGGGCGTCCCGCCCGCTCACGCCTAAGGCAACCGTATGATCGTTCTCCTCGGCGTGGTCGTGGTGATCCTCGGATTCGTCACGCGCCGCAATCCCGTCCTCGTGGTCGGTGTCGCCGGTGTCTTCACCGGACTCATCGGCGGGATGAACCCGCTGGAGGTCCTCGCGGCCTTCGGCCGGTCCTTCGCCGACAGCCGCTCGGTCACCGTCTTCGCCGTCGTCCTGCCCGTGATCGGCCTCCTGGAGCGCTACGGCCTGCGCGAACAGGCCCGCAGACTCATCGGCCGGCTCGGCGGCCTCAGCGCCGGCCGGTTCCTCACCGTGTACCTGCTGATCCGTCAGATCACCGCGGCGTTCGGCCTCAACAGCATCGGCGGTCCCGCGCAGACGGTACGCCCGCTGGTCGCACCCATGGCCGAGGCCGCCGCCGAGCGCACCGCGGGCGCCGCGCTGCCCGAGCGCATGCGGGAGAAGGTACGTTCCTACGCCGCCTCGTCCGACACCGTGGGCCTCTTCTTCGGCGAGGACTGTTTCATCGCGATCGGCTCGATCCTCCTGATCACGGGCTTCGTCAACTCGACGTACCACCAGAACCTCGAACCCACCCAGCTGGCCCTGTGGGCGATACCGCTCGCTGTCTGCGCCTTCCTCGTGCACGGCGCCCGCCTGCTGCTCCTGGACCGGCAGTTGCAGCGGGAGATGGCGCTCGCCGCCGCCGAACACGACCTGCCGCTTCCGAAGGAGAACAGCAAGTGATCAAGGTCGAGTGGCTCTACTGGCTCGTGGGGCTCGTCTTCGTCGTCATGGCCGCGCAGATGGCCGCCGACCGCAGCAACCCCAAGCGGTGGACGTCCGCCGCGTTCTGGGGCCTGCTCGGACTCACCTTCCCCTACGGCACCGGCGTCGCCGACGCCACCGCGAAGAACGGCGGCTGGACCCTGCCCGCCGAACCGCTCGGCGCCGCGGTCCTCGTCCTCATCGTGCTCGCCGGATTCAACTTCCTGGGCAAGGGCACGCCCGTCACCAGCAGCTCCGAGGAACGCGAGGCCTCCGCGACCCGGCTCGGCAGCAAGATCTTCGTCCCCGCCCTGACCATCCCGCTCGTCGCCATCGTCTGCGCCTCGTTCCTCGACACGTCCGGCCTGTTCGAGACCGGCAAGGCCACCCTCCTCGGGCTCGGCGCCGGCTGTCTCGTCGCCCTTGCCGTCGGCATGCTGGTCACCGGCGAGCGCAGGCTGTCCGTACCGCTCCACTCCGGCCGTTCCATGCTGGAGGCGATGGGAGCCGCCCTGCTGCTGCCCCAGCTCCTCGCCGTGCTCGGCTCGCTCTTCGCGCTGGCCGGCGTCGGCACCCAGGTCGGCAAGATCGTGCACGACGTCCTGCCGGACCACTCGAAGTACCTCGCCGTCATCGCGTACTGCGTCGGCATGTTCCTGTTCACCCTGATCATGGGCAACGCGTTCGCCGCGTTCCCCGTGATGACCGCGGCGATCGGCTGGCCGGTCCTCGTCGGGCAACTGCACGGCAACCCGCCGGCCGTCCTCGCGATCGGCATGCTGGCCGGGTTCTCCGGAACGCTGTGTACGCCGATGGCCGCCAACTTCAACATCGTCCCGGCCACCCTGCTCGAACTGAAGGACCAGTACGGCCCCATCAAGGCTCAGATCCCGACGGCTCTTCCGCTGCTGGCCTGCTCGACCGTGATCATGGCGCTGTTCGCGTTCTGAGCCGACCGACGCCCCTCGTGGAGGACATGCCATGACCCGCGTGCTCATCACCGGTTTCGCCCCCTTCGACGGCCAGCGGGTCAACCCGTCCTGGCAGGCCGCCCTGCTGGTGGCCGCCGAGCCACCGGCCGGGCTGACGGTCGGCGCCACCGAACTCCCCTGCGTCTTCGGCAAGTCCGTCGACACACTCCGCGACGCCATCCGCGGTTCCCGCCCCGACCTGGTCGTGTGCCTGGGCCAGGCGGGCGGTCGCCCCGGCGTCACCGTCGAACGTGTCGCCGTCAACGTCGACGACGCACGCATCCCCGACAACGCCGGCAACCAGCCCGTCGACGAGCCGGTGGTCCCGGGCGGTCCCGCCGCCTACTTCTCCACCCTCCCCGTGAAGGCCTGCGTCGCCGCCTTGCGCGCGGCCGGCGTCCCGGCCGGCGTCTCCAACACGGCGGGCACGTTCGTCTGCAACCACGTCGCCTACGGCCTCGGCCACCTCCTGGCCACCGAATTCCCGTACGCCCGGGGCGGTTTCGTGCACGTGCCCTGGGCGCCGGAACAGGTCACCGACGGCAGCGCCCCGGCTCTTGAGACCACCACGGTCGCGCACGGACTGCGTGCCCTGCTGCTCGCTGCCGCCGACACCCCGGCGGGGCAGGACCTGAAGGTCACCGAGGGAGCCACACACTGACGCCGCTCACGCGCACGCGGCGGGCTTCGCCGACCTCACACGGAGTACCCCCACTCGCCCGTACACCTGATGACGTCACCGGACGAGGGCGTACGGCCGAGCGCCGGTCACCGAGGTACGCGACAGCCACCTCACGCCCGAGGACATCGGCCGGCGGCCACTCGCTCCGCGACCGGTCGCCAGGAGTCGGGCGGAGCGACCCGCAGGCCCTCACCTTCCCCGCGTCGTCCGCGCGGCGCGGTGCGAGCGCTCTCCGGGGACAGCACCAGGTCCGGATCGGCCGCCGCCAGCTGGCGTTTGGCCGGGATGTGCGCGGCGACCAGGCGGGCGACCCGCGGACCGAGCAGCCCCTCGACCGCCACCGCGGCGTGCCTGCCGTCCCCCGCCTCGTCGGCGGGCACCAGAAAGTGGCCGATGCCGTGGACCAGCCCGGCCAGCTGAAGCTCCTGGTCCCGCGGGTGGCTCACGGCGAGCGGGGCGGTGACCTGGAGGCCGTGGTCCGGGATGTCCACCGGGTCGCCGGACCGGTCCGGGGTGTCCCAGACGGCCTCGCAGTCGGCCAGCAGGGCCATGAGCGCGTCCACGGACGGGACGGGGTCGTACGTCATGCGGCCACGCTGCCGCGCCCAGGGGTACGGCAGGTGACGGCGGCTTGTACGGGGTGGTCCGCGGTGCCGAGCGGGGGGCACGCTCAGCCGCTCAGCACTCCGCTCATGCTGCCGGCAGGGACCGTGTCGCCGGGCCGGGGCGTCTTCACCGACACCGGCGTGCCGAGCCCGGACAGTCCCGTCGTCACCTTCACCTGGGTGCCGGCCAGGTTCAGTGTCATGCGGGTCTGCACCAGCCGCCCACGGCCGTCGACCCACGCGTCGGCGAAGACCGGGAGGTCGTCCCCCAAGAGGTCCCGGCCCTGGTCCATCTTCGAGCGGACGTCCGGGGCCATTCTCAGCGTGAGGGTCTTGTGGTCGAGCGTCCCTCGGTAGTGCGCGGCCCGCACACCGTTGACGGTCTCCTCACCCTCACGGGAGACGTGTCGCATCGCGGATATCTGCCGGAAGACATGCTCCGGGTCGTTGACCGGGGCCCGGAGCGCGTAGTGTGCCACGGCCTTGTCCCGGGGCATCACGCCCCACGTGCCGGCGTCGGGACCGGAGGCGCCCCGGACGTACACCTTGCCGTCCGCGAAGACCTCGTCGAGGTGCGAGATGCCGCCCTCCGGAAAGTCGACGGCGAGGGAACCCCGGTCGCGACCGAAGTCGAACCCACCGGTGACGGTGAGCGCGTACTCCCGTCCCCCGCCGCCGATCTCGATGCGCTCGTGCAGGCGGGCCGATGTCGTACCGGTCCGGGCGACGGCGGCGCGCACGGCGGCATCCAGAGCCGGGGAGGACGAACCGGCCTTCGGCTTCGCGTCATCGGAACCGTCACCGCTCGCGGCACAGCCCGCGCACAGCAAAGCGGCGACAGCGGCCAAGGGCAGGGCACAACGCATCGGCTCTCCGGAGGAAGTCGTGAACGAGCACGGCGTCAGATGCGTCGTTCGGCGCGTCCTGCGTGGCTCGGCATGGGGGCGCTGCCGGTGGTCCGGCCGACGCGCCTCACAGGGGAGATTACAACGATCTTACTGGGGGACCGCAGGCGATCCGGGTGACCGGGCTCCGGGCATCCACGGGCATCCACGGGCGCCCTAGGTCGCCTGGGCCTTCGCCGGGACGCACAGGGAGGCGAGGACGGCGGCCGTGAGGTAGGCGAGGGCGCCGGCGGCCATGCTGACCCGCAGCCCGGTGCCGTAGCTGTGCGCCGTGGCCAGCAGGCTGCCGCCGAGTGCCACGCCGGTGGCGCTGCCGACCTGGCGGGTGGTGTTGAACAGCGCGGAGGCGGTTCCCGAGTAGGCCGGGGGCGCGGCACCCATCATGGTGGTGGTCGAGCCGGTGAGGGCGAAGGACGTACCGAACCCAGCGGCCATCATCGGCGCCACCAGCAGCGGGTAGGCCGGATCGGACCCGGCCGCGGCCCAGCCGGCCAGCCCGAGGGCGGCGAGCAGCATGCCGGCGACCACCAGCGGACGGTCACCCGTGCGGCGGGCCAGCCGGCCCGACAGGACGGAGGCGAACATGGTCATCGCCACCGCCGGGAACAGGGCGACACCGGTGCCCAGGGCGCTGTAGCCACGCTGGTGCTGGAACTCCAGGCTGGCGGTGAACACCATGCCGTAGAAGGCGAAGTTGAACAGCATGCCGATGACGGCTCCGCCGCTCATCGCACGCGAGCGCAGCAGCCGCAACGGGAGCGCGGGCGTCGCGGCCAGGCGCTCGCGGAGCACGAACGCGGCGGCGGCGAGCACGACCAGACCCAGCCCGGCGAGCACGGCGGGATCGGACCAGCCGCGCCGTCCGGCCTCGTTGAGCGCGGCCGTCAGGAGCGCCACCGCCGCCACCACCGCGCACTGTGCCGGCCAGTCAAGGGCCCGGTCGGCGCGCCGGGGTGAGCGCGCCACGTACCGACGCGTCAGCACCAGGCAGGCGACGCCGACGGGCAGGTTGATGAGGAACACCCACCGCCAGCCCACCGTGGAGACGAGCAGCCCGCCGAGCAGTGGTCCGGCGGAGGCCGCGATGCCCGCCATCGAACCCCACAGCCCGAAGGCCCGCGACCGTGCGGACGGTTCCGGGTAGGACTGCTGGAGCAGGGCCAGGGAACCGGGCACGATCAGTGCCGCGCCGAGTCCCTCCACCAGCCGCGCCGTCACCAGGAAGGGGGCGTTCGGCGCGAGCGCGCACGCGGCGGAGGCGAGCGTGAACAGCCCCGCTCCCGAGCAGAAGACGCGACGGTTTCCCAGCCGGTCGCCCAGCGCCCCGGCACTGAGCAGGAAGCCGGCGAAGACGAGGGTGTACCCGTCGGTGATCCACTGGATGCCGGTGAGCGAGGCGGACATGTCGCGGCCGATCACCGGTACGGCGACGTTGATGATCGTCACATCGAGAATCACCATGAAGTACCCGGCGCAGACGGCCAGGAGCGGTGCGTAGGAGTTCCGTCCGGACAGCGGGGGCGGCGCGCCCGGGGGTGCGGAACCACCGTCCCTGCCAGACCCTGCGAACGGCACGTCCCGTACTCCCTCCCGTCGCGCGGCTCTTGCACCGGACGTCACCGTAAGGGACGGACGGCCGGCACCTGGGGAACCGGGCTGGTGTGCTGCGCCGCCGCGGGTACGTCCGGCTACGGGGAGAGCGGTCGGCGGCAGTTGGGCCGGGCTGACCCGTTCGCCCGGTACGTCCGCCATGAACGGGACGAGCCGGCGTCGGGCCGGGCTGCACGACGCCGCGTGCCGGGCGTAGAGCGCGACTGCCGTCCTCCGCCTCGTCCACTGCAGGTGCCGTTCCGGCCGGATCCGGACCGGCTGGACTGATGAAACCGGTTGCTCCATAAGGGTGTTGCACGCGGTTGTTGCCCGTTGTGAGCGGCTGCTTCCTCGATGATCTCCGCGTCGGCGCTCGGCCGGCCTTGCGATGACGAGGAGTGGCCTGGTGTCGGACCGGAGTGTTGGCCGAAGGCGGTCGGTGGGGCGGCACGGTTGGTGGGCCGCGGTCTGTGCGGGGCTCACCCTCGCGCTGGGCGTGGGGCAGGGCACGGCAGCCGCGGCAAGCGCCCCCGCGCCCCCGGTGCCGCGGGGGAAGATCCTCACCGCGCCGTTGGGGGCCGTCGGCTCGCTCCTCCACCCGGACGCGTCGCCGCCCGGGGCCGACGACTGGAGCTGCAAGCCCACGCCCGAACATCCGCGCCCGGTCGTCCTGCTGCACGGCACCTTTGTGAACGCCTACGCCGACTGGGGCCTGATGGCCCCGTATCTGAAGCAGGCGGGCTACTGCGTCTTCGCTCCCAACTACGGGGGGCCGGCCGGTTCTCCGGTCAAGGCCACCGCGCACATCCCGGACTCCGCCCGGCAGATCGCCGACTACGTCGACCGTGTGCTGAAGGCCACGGGAGCCCACCAGGTCGACCTCGTGGGGCACTCCCAGGGCGGAGGCGTGCTGCCCCGCTGGTACCTGCGGTTCGACGGCGGCACCGACCCCGCGCACCCGGACCGGAACAAGGTGCACAGCCTCATCGGCCTGGCGCCGTCCAACCACGGCACGACCGCTTCCGGCCTCGGCACGCTGACCACCGAGCTGGGGCTCAACCCGGCCGTGTCCGCTGTCGCCGGGCAGGCCTACTCGGACCAGATGGTCGGATCCGAGGTGAACACGACGCTGGACCGGGACGGGGACACACAGCCAGGGGTCGCCTACACCGTCATCGCCACCCGATACGACGAGGTCGTCACCCCCTACCTGCACCAGTACCTGACCGCGGGACCGGACGCGACCGTGCGGAACATCCTGATCCAGGAGGTCTGCCCCGGGGACACCTCCGAACACCTGTCGATGGCCTTCGACTTCAACGCCCTCCAGCTGGTGACCAACGCCCTCGACCCCGCCCATGCCCGTCCCGTCCAGTGCGGCCTCTCCCTGCCCGTACTCGGCGGCTGAGACGAGGCGGACGCCGCCACGGACGGTCCGGGGTCGCGGCGCTCACCGACGGGCGTCCGGGCGGTTCCGTCCGAGGACCGCGTTGCTCAGTCGGGGTCCTGAGCGTTTCTCTGCCGTAGACCCCCATCCAAGGAAGTCCGGATATGCCCCGTCCTGCTCATATCGCCATGGTCGGCACGCCTCTGGTCGGCCATGTGCTGCCCAGCCTGGAGATCGTCCGTGAGCTGGTGGCCCGCGGTCATCGCGTGACGTACGCCATCGCCGACCCCGTCGCCGAGCTGATCGCACCCACCGGCGCCGAGCTGGTCGGCGTCACCTCCACTCTGCCGGTCGCCGCCCGCGACTGGCCGCAGGATCCCATCGCCTCCGCCTCCCTCTTCCTCGGCGAGGCGATGGCCGTACTGCCACAGCTGCACGCCGCGTACGACGACGATCCCGCCGACGTCTATCTCTACGACGTCGGCGCGTACGCGGGCCGCGCGCTGGCCGAGGCGCAGGGCCGCCGCTGCGTCCAGCTGTCCGCGGCACATGTGGCCTGGGAGGGTGCCCAGGAGGAGATCGGCGCGGCATTCGCCCGGCTGCCCGGAGGATTCGCCCACCGGGCGCGGTTCGCTGCCTGGCTGGACCGGTGCGGTGCGGTGACGACGGACGTGGAGGAGTTCACCGGCCACCCGCGGCGCGTGCTGGCCATGATCCCCCGCGCCATGCAGCCGCATGCGGAACGTGTCGACACCGAGGCGGTGACGTTCGTCGGCCCGTGTTACGGCGTGGGTCAGGAGCAGGACGGCTGGATGCGGCCGGCCGGTGCCAAGAAGGTGCTGCTGGTCTCGCTGACGGGCTCGGCGTGCCACGGGGCGCAGGAGACCTACCACCAGTGCGTGGCGGCGTTCGCGGATCTCCCGGGGTGGCATGTGGTGCTGCAGAGGGTCAGTGGCAGCGCTCCGGGCGAGCGCGTCCCTCGCAACTTCGAAGTACGGCCGTGGGGGGCGCCGCTGCCGATCCTTGAGCACGCGGACGTATGGGTGACGCACACCGGTGTGGGCAGCAGCAGCGAGGGCCTGTACGCAGGCGTACCGATGATCGCGGTACCGAACGGGCCCGACCAGTCGCTCCACGCCGACCGGCTGGTCGAACTGGGCGTCGCCCGCCGGATCGACGCCGCTCACGTCACGGCGGCGACGCTGCGTACCGCCCTGATGGAGCTCATCGGCGATCCGCGGGTCGCGGCGCGCTCGGCATGGCTGTGGTCCGAGGTGCGCGCCGAGGGCGGCACGCGCCGGGCCGCGGATCTGATCGAAGACCAGCTGGTGGGGGACAGAGTCGGCTGACAGGGCAGGACGGTCGTCGCGTCGGAGGGCGCCGGGGGTGCTGTTCCCGACGCGCGCGTCTGTCCACGCCGGCATGAGGCAGCCCCCGGCACGCTCACGCGGCAGGCTCGCCGCAGACGCCGCCCCGCCTCGCTCGGCTCACGGCATTTCAGCAGGTCAACGGGATCGCCCTCGCGGTTTCAACGGGACCGTCGGCAGCTCGGGCGCCGGCAGCGGGTCGCCGTCGTAGCCCTGTACCGAACCGAACCGGTCCCCCGACGTCCACGCGTCGCGAGCCTGTACGACCTCCTCATGTGACCGGCAGACGAAGTTCCACCACATGATGATCTCCTCCTCGAACGGCGTGCCGCCGAGCAGCACCGTCCGTGCGACGCCGTCCGACTCGTTCGTCAGCGTCAACGCGCCGGCACCCGGGGGGACATAGCCGAGCTCCGCGGGACCGACCACGGTGCCGGCCAGGCACACCTCGCCCTGGTCGACGAGGAGGCCGTGCTCGAAGCGGGGGTTAACGGCGAGGGTGAGGGTCGCACGGGGCTGGAGGGTGATCTCGGCACCGAGCAGGGGCGTGAACGTCCGCACCGGGGAGACACTTCCGGCGAGGGAACCGAGGAACACCCTGATCTCGGCCCCGTCGGCCAGGGCCGGCTCGGGCGCGTAGTGCTGGAAGTCCCGCTCGGTGTGACGGTGCCCCTCCGGCAGCGCCACCCACAGCTGCACGCCGTGCAGGATCGTCGTGCGCGGGGTGGACACCTCCGAGTGGGCTATGCCGTGTCCGCCGGTCATGAGGTTCAGCTCGCCGGGCCGCACGAAGGCGTGGCTCCCCATGCTGTCGCGGTGCTCGATCTCCCCGGTGAACAGCCAGCTCACCGTCTGCAGCCCGGTGTGCGGATGCGGGGCGACGTCCATGCCGCCCGTCACCGAGACGTCGTCGGGGCCGTAGTGGTCGGCGAAGCACCAGGCGCCGATCAGGGTCCGGGCGCGCTGCGGCAGTGTCCGCCGTACGGTCATCGCCCGGGGGCCGCCGAGCGGGACGTCGCGCGGGCTGAGCACCTCGACGCGCGCCGCCCCGGCCGGGCGCACGCCGTCGGCCGCTCCACCGCACCGCACCTCGGCCGGTTTCGTTTCGACGTTGCTCACCGTGGACCGCCTCCCGGAAATATTGTTCGATATTCAACTATCATGCCATGATCGTAGCCGTTCGGCACGGGATCCTCATCCGTCCGGACCATCGCATGCCGAGGCGGCGCGCTGTTGCGGCACATCATGATCAGGTGCCGGAACTCTCCGGACCGTGTCTCTCCGGCGGGAAGGAAACCCTGCGATGGTCGACGAGCCGATCTTGGTGCTTGCGGCAACGGGCGGACAGGGCGGGGCGGTGACCGACGCCCTGCTGGATCGCGGGGTCCGGGTCCGCGCCCTGGTGCGCGACCCGGGGCGCGGAGCGGCACGGGCCCTGGCGGACCAGGGCGTCGACGTGGTGGCGGGATCCCTGAGCGATCGCGACTCGCTCGCCGCGGCGATGCGCGGCGTGGCGGGTGTCTTCGCGTTCACCACCCCCTTCGAGGCCGGTCCGGAGGCGGAGGTGGAACAAGGACGGTCGATCCTGGCCGCGGCCGCGATGACGCGTGTGCCGCATCTCGTGTTCAGCTCGGTCGCCGGGGCCGACCAGCACAGCGGCGTACCGCACTTCGACAGCAAGGCCCGCATCGAGGCCGAGCTGGCCCTGAGCGATGTCCCCCACACGGTCCTGGGGCCGACGTATTTCTTCGACAACACACTGAGCGGTGCGGAGCGCATCGTCAGCGGTGTCCTCGACCTGCCGCTGCCGCCCGATCGGCCGCTGCAGCAGCTCGCCCGCCCCGACCTCGGCGCCTTCGCGGCGAACGTACTCCTCAACCCTGCGCGGTACGTCGGGCACCGCATCGAGCTCGCCGGCGACGCGCCCACCCCCAGCCGGATGGCGGCAGCGCTGGGTGCCGCGCTGGGACGGGAAGTCCGGCACGAGCAAGTGCCTCTGACGGCGATCACCAACCCGGACATGCACGCGATGTGGACGTTCCTGAACGGCCCTGGCTACCGCGTCGACATCGCCGCCCTGCACGCCGCGCATCCGGAGATCCGCTGGACCGGTTTCGCCGACTGGGCCCACAGCGCCTTCGCGTAGCGGCGTTCTCCCCGGCCTGTTCTGCGTCCCCGTGCCTGCCGGCGGTCCGCAGAAGGGGCGACGGCGCTGCGAACGGGCCCCCGCTCCCGATGTCAGCCGGTGGCGGTGAGATCCGTCCGCAGGACGGCGCGCCGCCCCCGCAGCTCGCCCCTCTCCATCCGGGCGTGGACGTCGGCTGCCGCGCTCAGCGGGAAGGCCTCCATGCTCCGCGGGCGCAGAGCACCCTGAGCGAACAGGTCGTTGACGTACGCGGCGGCTGCGGCGAGTTCGTCGGGGGTCGCGTGCGAGATCACGAACCCCACGACGGAGCGGTCGTGCGCGTACAGCGCTCCGGCGGGCACTACGGGGCGGGTCCGGATGCCGGCCAGCAGCACCACGCGTCCTCTCAGCGCGAGCAGTTCGACCGTGGTCTCCAGGTCGTTGACACCCGCCGTGTCCAGGCACAGGTCGAGCCCCGCCGGTGCCGTCGCGCGGATCTTCGCGGTCAGTTCCGGATCCCGGTAGTCGAAGACCTCGTCCGCGCCCAGCTCCGCGCAGTACCGGGCGTCCCGCGCGCCTGCCGTGGCGAGGACACGGGCGCCGGCCCGTACCGCCATGGTCACCAGAGCGCTGCCGACATTGCCCGCGGCGCCCGCGACCAGCACGGTCTCCCCCACGTGGAGCCGTCCGTGGACGAACAGGGCGAGATACGCGGTCGCCGCCGGATGCACCACCGCCACCGCCGCGTACGGATCGACCCCTTCGGGCAGGTGGTAGAGCCGATCGACCGCCACCACCGCCTGCTCCGCAGCCGCGCCCTGCCGGCCGCCGTGCCCGAGGCTGTTGCACCACACCCGGTCCCCGGCACGGAAGCCGGTGACACCGGGTCCCACCTCGGCGACCGTGCCGACCAGGTCACGGCCCACGACGAAGGGAAAGGCCACCTGTGTGGGGAACAGCCCCGACCGTACGAAGGTGTCCACCGGGTTGACCGGGGTGGCGAGGACGTCCACCAGGACGTCGGTGGGACCGGGGCGGGGAGCGGCGATCTCGCCGTACCGGATGACGTCGGCGGGCCCCAGCTCCTCGATGTACGCAGCACGCATGGCATCGCATGGTGTCACCGGCACCCCCGGTAACGGCGCAGCAGCCGAGGGACACAGCGCCGGACAACCCGCACGGGCTCGCTTCGGCCGACCTGGCGGTTCCAGGGCGGGACGGTGGGCGCTGCCCGACCGGCAGCCGGTCAGCGCCTCGCCGCGACGCCCCGGCCCGCTCCGGAACACCCGCACCACGGCCAGGGTCATGGCGTCTCAGTCGCCCCAGGGGGCACCTGGGCCCGGGCAGGTCGTCACCAGCGCACCGCGGTGAAGTCGATGGGCTGTTGCCGCAGTTCCCGGGCGCGTGCCGTCAGCCGCTGCAGTCGCGTAGCCATCTCGTCGGCGGGGAGCCGGCGGCGGTCGCCGTGGCCCGGCAACAGCCACTCGAAGCGCAGCCCGCCGACGGTCCGGGCCAAGGAGGCGGCCAGCTCGCTGATGGAGTACCAGGTGACACTCTCGACCACTTCGACGTCCCCCGTGGTGCGCGACCAGTAGAAGCTGTCGCCGCTGAAGCAGTAGCGCTCGTCCGCCACGAACAGCACGCTGCCTCGTGTGTGGCCGGGCAGGGGGTGGGCGATGACGCCCTCGGCGATCTCGGCGGGGTCGGTGCCCCGCAGCACACGGTCGGCGTCCGGGGCGGCATCGAGGTCTCCCTCGTGGATCCACAGCCGGGCGCCGAAGTGGTCGGCGTAGCTGCGTCCGTGCGCGGCGTGGTCGCGGTGGGTGAGCAGGACGTCGGTGACGGGGCCCAGCGACGCGTAGCGTGCGGCCAGCGCGGTGCTCCAGCGCGGGGTGTCCACCATCATCGTGGTGCCGCCGGGGCGACGTAACAGGTAGGAGTTGGCCCCCGCGGTCTCCCTGGCGTTGTGTCCGCACAGGTACACGGTGTCGTCCAGAGCCATCGGGAAGGGATCCAGCGACGCGTCCAGCCGCCCGCCCGGAGGATGGATCGACCGTGTCTGGCAGGCATGGGCGGCGGCGTGCAGCTGTCGTACCTCGGTCAGGTCGCGGGGCTGGCGCAGGACTGCCGCGCGTCCTTCGACCTCACCGATCAGGTCGGGGGCGAGCTGTCGTGCGACGTCGCAGTTCGTGCACCGCTCGTCCACGTACCACCCGTCCTCGAACCGTTCCTCGCTCATGGCGGATTCCTCTCGCATCGTGGCCGTCCGGCCCGGCTTCTCCCTCTCCAGGGGTATCCCGGGCCGCGGGCAGAAAGGAAGGGGGTCCGGATCTTGCACTTGCGACATGGCGCTGCTCTGACCGGGCTGTTGACGATCGGTGTCCGTTGGGCGCAGAGAGCGGGTCGCCCTGCCGCTGTCGACCGGCCGCCCACAGCGGGGACACACCTGCGCCGCGCGTGCTGGGCCACGGCGACCGGCCCCAGGACGAGGAGTTCGGCCGGATCGCGGCCGAGATGCGGGCCGGCGTGGCCGCCGGCGAGGATCCGGGCTCACCGGTCGCGGGCATGCACCGCCATCTGGCCGGACAGGCTGTCGCGGACTGGCAGGCGGTCCTCACCGCGGCCCAGCGCCTGGACCAGGTCGGCGTCGGCCGGTGGGCTACTGCGGTATGTCCATGGGCTGCGGGCTCGGCATCCCGCTCATCGCCGCGGAGCCCCGCATCCGCGCCGCGGTACCGGGCCTGCTCGGCGTGCACGGGCTGGCCGAGGACGCCGCACAGGTCACCGTGCCGGTGCGGTTCCTCGTCCAGTGGGACGACCAGATGGTGCCCCGGGACCACAGCCTGGCGTTGTACGACGCCCTGGCCTCGGCCGAGAAGACACTGCACGCCAACCCCGGCAAGCACGGGGATGTGCCGCCCTTCGAAGTCGACAGCTCGCTGCGGTTCTTCGCCCGGCATCTGAACTGACCCAGGGAGACGTCCCCGGCGCGCCGGCCGGAGCCTGGTCCCGGCCCGCGCGTTCGGGCCGGGCGGTCTCGAAGCCGGCCACTCCCCCACGCGGCTCGCACCGCTGCCCCCGTGCGGCCGGCCCCGGGGTCCACGACGTCCACTCGCCGCGCGTCACCAGTCTCGGGGAAGCCGCCGTGCCGCTCCGCACCGGCCTGCGGGCTCCCCCGCCGAGCGGCGCTCCGGGTGCACCCCGGCCGCGGCCTGAGGACCCGCGGCAGGCCGGAGACCCATGCCGTAGCGGGGGAATTTGGAGGTCGCCGCCCGCAGGGTACGAGCGGAGCAGTGGCGTCGGCGGTCCGGGATGCCGTCGGCGCACCCGGCCCCTGTCCGTGGCCGCCCCGCCCCTGGCACCGGCACGGCAGGAGCCGAAGGGGGTTTCAGCGGCAGACTGGAGGGGAGCGGCTCGCCGTGATGGCGTGCGACGACATTGGGAGGCCGCCGTGCAACTGGAAGAGTTCCTGACCCAGGTCCGCGACCGGGGGGAGTACCGCAGCCGGGACGAGGCCGAGCACGTCTGCGAGGCGGTGCTGTGGGTGCTCGCGACCCGGATCGCTCCGGAAGAGGCCGACGAACTGGCGGCACGGCTGCCCGCCCCCTTGGGCGAGGCCCTGCATCTGGATCGAGGGCGCCCGGAGTCGTTCGACTGCGACGAGTTCCTCCGGCGCGTGTCCGTGCAGACCGGCGCCCGGCCGCGCACCGCGGAGTGGGACGCGGACGCGGTGTTGTCCACGGTCGCCGACGCGGTACCGGACGGGCAGATCCACCATCTCCTGTCCCAGCTGCCGACCCGCTACGCCGAGTACTTCGGGAGGTCGAACCCGCGCTGACAGGCGGCTTCCCGGGCAGGCCCGCCCGTGCTGCCCGTACCGGTCACTCGTCCCGCTGCGTGGCCTCTCCGGACGCGCGCGGGGCGCGCAGCTGGTCGTCGCACCACTGCCTGGCCGCCTCGGCGACGTATTCCAGGGCGCCGGGTTCCCCGAACAGGTGGGTCGCCCCCGGCACGACGGAGAGGGAGTGCGGAGCCCCCAGGCGCCGGGCCGCCTCCTCGTTCAGCTCCAGGACCTGCTGGTCCAGGCTGCCGACGAGCAGCAGGACCGGGGCCCGCACCTGTCCCAGGGCCTCGCCCGCCAGATCGGGCCGGCCGCCTCGCGACACCACGGTCAGCACCCGGTCCGGGCGCTCGGCAGCGGCCACCAGCGCCGCGGCGGCACCCGTACTGGCGCCGAACAGCACGACCGGGAGGCCGCGGGTGTCGGGCTGCGTGTCCAGCCAGTCGATCGCGGCCACGAGGCGCCGGCCGAGGAGCGCGATGTCGAAGCGGTGCTCGCCGGTCAGGGCGTCGTGCCGCTCCTCCCGTTCGTTGAGCAGGTCCATCAGCAGCGTGCCGAAGCCGGCGGTGCGCAGCTCGGCGGCGACCATCCGGTTGCGCGGACTGTGCCGGGAGCTTCCGCTGCCGTGCGCGAAGAGCACCACGGCCCTGGACGCCGCCGGGACGACAAGGTCACCGGGGAGCGTGGCGTCGTTGGTGGGCACGAGAACCATGTCGGAGATCATCGGCTTCACTTCTTCCACGCCTGGCGGTTCGGCGGATCGCGACGACCCGGATGTCCCCCACCCCGCCTCTCCACCATATCGGCCGGACCCCACTGCTGCCGGGTCGCCGTGAGCAGCGGTACGGGGTCGGCCGGTCACCTCGCCTGCCCTGCGGCACCTGCCCCGGCCGGCGGCCTGCGGGGGCCGGCGACGCCGTGATCCGGATCGCGCTCGTACACCGGCCGCCCATGGTCGGAAGGTGAGCATGTCCCCCGCACCGCGGCGGTCCGACAGCCCTGGTATCTGCACATCGCCGTGCACGTACGGGGTCCGGCCTCCTCGGTCCGCCGGGCTGGGCGCGCGGGCGGCGGGGCGTTCTGTTCCGCCTGCTGTGCGGTGCCCTCGCGACCCTGTCCGTGCTGTACGGCGTCCACCTGGCGGCAACTCGCCCACCGGCCACCGTGACGGCCACGCCCGCGGTGCGCACGGGCGGCGGGGACTCACAGATCCTTGCGCATGAGGACACATGTAGTCTCGTACCGGCGGATCACACCGTCCGGTCCTTCCTCGTCCCATGCGTCCGGGGCACTGCCGTACGCGACGTACCCCAGACGCTCGTACAGGGCACGCGCCCGGGGATTGGCCTCCTCCACGGCGAGCTCGGCCCTGCGCAGGCCACGTTCCGCGATGCGCTGTTCGGCGGCCCGGATCAGCAGCGTTCCCAGGCCGCAGGACTGCACGGCCGGAAGCACGCCGAGCTGCCACAGGGTTCCGGCTCCCTCGGACACCTGGTAGTCGACGCCACCGATCGCCACGGGCAGATCCGCAGGCGTGCACACGGCCAGGTAGTCCACCTCGCCCGCCGAGGCGCGCGCCAGCTCCCGCTCGACCTGACGCAGATGGGTGGCCGAGCCGGCCCAGGTACAGGCGGGCAGATCCCGGGGCAGCAGGTCGCGTACGCGGACGGGTATGACGACGGTCGTGTCGCTGGGGCGTGGGGGTGCGGTCGGCCCGGTGGATCCGGTGGGATCGCTCTTGGTTGTCACGGCGTGAGCATGGCGTCCGCGCCGCCGACCCGGCAAAGCATTTCTTCCCCGCCCCCGTGGCGGCGCGCGGACTTCACTCCTCAGCGGAGGGCGCTGCACCCGCGGGGTCGGTGAACTCTCCTGTCCGACCTACCCGTTGATGTCCAGCGCCGTCCCGTAGAGCCGTTCCACCCGCAGGCGGATCACGATCCGGCGCTCGGCGACCTGCTGCTCCAGGAAGGCGGCAGGGTCCTCCGGCTGCGCGGACGGCGGGATCATCGCCAGCAGTTCCCGCCCGACCGCGTCGCCGGGCACCGTCGTGGTCTCGGAGACCTCGGCGGTGCCCTCGGCGACGGCGAAGGACCACACGTCGCCGCCCTGCACATGCAACGCGGCCCGCGGGTCGCGTCGCAGGTGTTTCGCCTTCACACGGTCGGCCGTCGTGGACAGCCGCAGGACGCGGGCCTCGGGGTCCCAGGCGTAGAGCATGGTGGTCAGGTGCGGATGGCCGCTCTGCTTCACCGTGGCGAGGGTGCCGAACCGCTGCTTGGCGAGCAGCTCGCAGAGGGCGTCGTCGGACAGGGGGCGGGGCGCGGGTCCTTGAGTCACGCCGTGATCAACTTCGGCCTGCGTCACCGGTATTCCCGTCCCTCCCCCGGCTCGGGTGATCAACGGGCCGATCCGGTGCCGCGGGAGGCGCCACCCGTGGTGTCAGAGAGCGAGCAGCCCTGCCGCCGTCTCCCGGAAACCGCACGCCTCGAAGTAGAACGGGCGAAGGTGTTCCTCGAAGTCCGCGTGCAGCCACTCGCACCCCGCGGCGCGGGCCCGCTCGGCCGCCGTCGCGACGAGCGCGGTGCCGACTCCCTCGGTACGGCGGTGTTCGGCGACCACCGTGTCCAGGAGGAAGGCGTGCGTGCCCCCGTCCCAGGCGACGTTGACGAAACCGACCAGCGTCCCGTCCTCCCAGGCGCAGACCCAGCCGAGGCTGTGGCGCCGCAGTCGCTCGCGCCAGTCGGTCCGGCCGACCGGATGGCCGAAGCCGGCGGCGTGCAACGCGTCGAGGGCCGCGTCGCCGAACTCGCCCCGCCACTCATAGGTGATCTTCACGTCCGGATCGTAGGCTCACGACGGCGTCGTCCGCTTCCGGCCCGCGCGTTCGTGGGTCACCAGGAGCGTGGTACGGCCGCAGGCGGCGCCGAGGATGTCGGCAAGGACGGCGGCCGCGGTGTCCGGGGCCAGCCACTCGGTGGGTTCGTCGAGGAACAGCACCGGCCACCACCCCATCGGCATCCGCGGCCGTACGCGCCCTCGTAGCCACCGGATGCCACCGGATGCCACCGGATGCCATCGGATGCCGCCGAAGAGTTCCGTCGTACCCACGATCGCCTACGTCACCGTCGACGGGACGGCGCACCCGGTCGACGTCCCCTCGGCACCAGCGTCATGCGGGGCGCCGTTGTCCACGACATCGCCGGCATCGTCGCCCGGTGCGGCGGCAAGGCGCAGTGCGCCACCTGCCACGGCCACGTCGACGCTGCCACCGTCGACGAACCGGAGCCGGCGCGGCCGGACGAGGACGAGATGCTCGACTTCACCGCCGGTCCCCGTCGGCCGCACAGCCGGCTGAGCTGCCGGCTGCGGGTGACCCGCGCTCTGGACGGGCTGATCGTCCATCTCCCGGAACGGCAGGACTGAATCCGGTCGGCGGTGGGCCGCAGACTGGAGGCATGAGCAGATTCGCAGAGGTCATCGTTCTGGCACGGGACGCCGAGGAGGTCATGGAGCCGCTGACGCGCCGGGACCCCGACCGGGAGTGGCATCAGTGCTTCACCCGGGTCGACGACTCCGTCTTCGCCGGCACCGGCGCGGGCTCACGGGAGTGCTACATGTGGGTCGTCCAGTTCGTCCGCCACAACTGGCGGGGACTGCTCGCGCATCTGGAAGCCCTGCCCTGGCCCGACCCGCACTCGGTCCAGGTCCTGGTCCATGACGAGGAGGACGACTGCTTCGGGCTGTGGATGATCTACGACGGCAAGCTCACCGAGGTTCCTCTGCCGCGCACCACGCGTGTGCGGGATCCCCGGGTCAGCGTCACCGGCATGCTCGGCCGAACCGACCGGGGCTGACCGGCCCGGCGGCCGGCCGGCAGCTCCCGAGAGCGGCCGAACCCCTCCTTGCGCTCCCGGATTTGGCCTGAGTGCGCCTGCAAGGAACGCCCCCCGCGAGTCTACCGTCGGGGGGATGTCACGTACGCAGATCGGGGGTGCGTTCGGCCATGCGCAAAGCGGACATGGACGTGTACCGGGCAGGTACGCGGGAATGGAGACGCCGGGTCACGGCGGTCCTTGTGGCACTGGTGGCCGTCGCCGTGGCACTGGCCGGTGCCGGGTCCGGCATCGCGCCGCCGGCCCGGGCAGCCACGGCGGCCGGCCCCGGCGGGCCGAGCACACCCCCGTACACCAAGTGGGGGCCACCGCTCACGGTCCGCACCATCAACGGCCGCAAGACCTACATCGATGCCAACGGCGTGCCGCACGTGCTCGGTTCTCGCGGTGACACGGCGGACGCGGACCAGGCTCTCACCTTCATGAACCGCAGGCTCGCCAAGGACGGACTGGCGTACGACCCCAGGACCAGGACCGGGTCCGAGTACCTCTTCCAGGACGAGACGAACCGCCTGGAAGAGAAGGCGAGTGTCGGCGACGGCGTGGCCGGCACCACCTCGGACATGATCAAGGTCACCTGGAGCGACGGCCGGCTGATCAGCGTCGAATCGGTCGACTCGACGGCCACCGTCCGCACCGGCGCCGACCCCGCCGACCTGGACTCGATCAGCAAGACCATCACCAACAAACTGCCCGGTGGCAGAAAGAGCCAGAGCGGCAACGTGGTCTTCACGGCGACCACGGAGGACCAGGCCAAGGCGGTGGCGGACCGGTTCAGGGGCAATCCCAACGTCCGGGTGATCCACCCCGGTTCCGGCTACGACAGCGGGGAACTGAACACCGAGGCCAAGGGGCTCAGGTCAGCAGCCGGCTCCGTCTTCGTCGGGCCGGGAGACTGCCCCGAGGGCCAGTCGCAGAGCGGCTTTCGGCGGTCCGGCGGCCCCGCCCGCGCCCGGTACGCCGGTTTCGCCGCACGCGGTGCCGTCGGCTGCGGCGAGTCCCCGGCACCCCGCGCGGGCGGCCTGGCCAAGGGGCTCTCCGAGCCCGAACGGGCGCCCGGCGGAATCGACTTCTCCCAGCTGGAACTGCGGTACCTCGCCGATTCCGGGCCGCACGCGGGCGGACTGCGCTACGCGTTCCAGGCCCCCTCGGCCACGTCGCGGCATGGGAGCGCGCTGACGGGGCTGGCCCATGCCGCGCAGGCGTCCGACTCGTTCTTCACCTGGCTGGAACTGGAACCCTCGACCTTCTGGGTCAATCTCAACCCGAACGAGCCCGACCGCATCGTCGACTCCCGGCTCGGCCGGACCGACGCCGGACGGGTGCTGTTGCAGGCGGACCTGACGCTGAAGAAGACGACCGGCAAGCTGATCCACCCGGACAGCGCACTCGGCGCGGACTTCTGGCGAGGGCTCTCGGGGGACTGCATGTCGTTCCGCACATGGATCGTGCCGGCGCCGGCGACGGTGTACACGAAGGGGGATGAGCTGTACATCCTCAAATCGCCGTTGAACGTGCAGATGGAGGCGCAGTACCTCAAGCAGCACGGCAGCTCGGGCGCGGTGTCGTGTCCCAAACAGGCCAGGTCCGTGCAGGATCACAACGAGGCGCTGTTCCGTCGGCTGATCCTGCCCAAGGTGGTCAAGGCGGTGAACACGGCGCCCGAGTACGCCGATCTGCGGCGCGTGTATCTCAGCCGGGTCGCCGCCGAGTGGTACCGGAAGCTCAGTCTGCGCAAGAGCACGATGTACGCGGGGCTGATCGACAAGGGGGACGTCAGCGGCCTCACGACGCGCGAGAACTGGACGCCGATCGACACCTTCCACGCATACGTACGGTCGTACACCAAAGGGGAGTTCAAGGTGACACACCGTACCCGCAAGGGCAACACCCTCTACACGAGGACGTACATCTACGGCGGTGTCGACTTCTCCCGCGTGCCCTTCGCCTCCGTGAGCGATGCTCAGCTGAAGGCGTCTTCTCCCACGCTGACGCGTGATGTGGGCCAGTCCCTGAGGGCGCCGACCACGGACAGGGCGGAGGGGCAGGTCTGGCTCGGCGGAGGGGTACCGGTGGCCGCCCCGGGCAACGCGGCCTCGGGCGCGCCGGACAGCGGGGCGAGCGCGGCACCGAACGCGGGGGCCGCCGTACCGCGGTGGCTGGTGGCGGTGGCCGTTCTCGCCGCCCTGCTGGTGCTGCGCCTGGCGGTACACCGGCGACGGACCGGACGTCGATAGCGCCGGCCGTCGTGGCTTCGCGTGAGCGTGGGGCCGCAGGGCCGCACCTCGCGCGGCCCTGCGGAAGGAGTCCTGCCCGACTCCGACCGCCGGGCAGGACCCCATGTCACCCGCGTCCGCCGCTAGTTGCGGCGCCCCGCGCGATCGTGGGTCACGGAGTCCCGGTCGGCGCCGGGCGCCGATGCGGAACCGCTGGATCCGGCGCCGACCACGGTCACCTCGGCGCGGTCGCCGTGCCCCGGCCACCACGCGGCGTGGCCGATCAGCGCGGTCAGGCTCGGGGTGAAGAACATCGCCATGACGAACGCGGCGACGGCGATGCCGAACGACACCGCGAAACCCATCTCCGTGAGCAGCGAGTTGCCCGCCAGCATCATCGTGGCGAAGGTCGCCGCCAGGATGAACCCGGCCGCGGCGACGGTCGGACCGGCGTGCCGCAGTGCCATGCCGGCCGCCTCACGCGGCTCGCGGCCCTCGCGGGCCTCCTCGCGGAGCCGGGCGATCATGAGGATGTTGTAGTCGGTGCCGATCGCGACCACGAACAGATACATGATCACCGGGAGCATGAACATCAGCCCCGAGTGCCCCTGACCCTCCTGGAAGATCCACACGGTGGCACCGAGGGTGGCGCCGAACCCGAGGCCCACCGAGGCGATCAGGTACCAGGGGGCGACCACGCTGCGCAGCAGCAGGCCCAGGATGACCATGATGAGCAGGGCGGCCACCGGGAAGACGGTGCGGTAGTCGTGGTTGACCGCGGTGTTGATGTCCTTGAAGATCGAGGACATGCCGCCGACGACCGCCTCGGTGCCTTCAGGGGCGTTGGCGTGGGCGACGTCGCGCACCCGTCCCACCGCGTCGATCGCCTTGTCCGTCGACGCCTCGTACTTGAGAGTGACCGTGAAGTCCGCGGTCGTGCCCTCCTTGTTCAGCTGGGTCATACGGGCGGCGGCGACCCCGTCCACGGCCCCGAGCTTCTGGGCGTACGCGGCGAAGGCGGCCTTGTCCAGGGGCTTGCCGTCGGCGCTGGAGAGGTAGACGTCGGTGGGTGCCGCGGCGCCCGCCGAGTAGGCCTTCTGCATCTGGTCCTGGACGACCATCGACTCCTTGGTCTTCGGCATGGAGCCCGAGGCCAGGTCGAAGGTGGCGTGGAAGTCGAGGGTGCCGAGCGACAGCACGAGCAGGATGAGGCCGGAGACCGCGGCAGTCAGCGCCGGGCGGCGCTGCACGCTGCGTCCGAGGGCGGCGAACCGGGCGTTCTCCGGCTCCTTCTGCCAGGACTTGGAGGGCCAGAACACCTTCGGTCCGATGAGCGAGACCACCGCCGGGATCAGGGTGAGGCCCGCGACCAGGGTGGCGGCGACCGCGATGGCGAGCGCCGGGCCCATCTGCTTGAGGAAGCCCAGCGTGGACAGCACCAGCGCGAGGAAGGCGATGATGACCGCGCCCGCCGCCGAGGCGATGGCCTCACCGACCCGGTCGACCGCGTTGATCATGGCCTGCTTGGGTTCGTCACCCGCGCGCAGGCGTTCGCGGTAACGGAACATCAGGAAGAGGAAGTAGTCCGTGCCGACGCCGAACAGCACCACGATCAGGATCGACGAGATCGAGCTGTTGGCCTGCAGGTCGAACAGCTTGGTGGCGTACGCGATCAGGCCGTTGGCGACGGCCGACACGAGGCCGATCAGCACGAGGGGCAGGATCGCCAGGATCGGCGCCCGGAAGATGATCAGCAGGGTCACCAGGATGATCACGAAGGTGCCTATGCCGATCAGCGCCTGTCCGCGCTTGGACGAGTCCTGCTGGTCCAGGGCCTGCGCGGCGGAGCCGCCGAGCTTGACGTCGAGATGTGTGCCCTTGGCCAGCGCCTTGACGTCGTCGCGCATCACCTTGGCCGCGTCCGCCTGTTTGGGCTGGCCGGCGTTCTTGCTGTCCATCTGGACCAGGGTCAGGTCATACCTGCCGTCCTTGGACGGCTGGCCGGGGACGACCTTCTGCACCTGATCGATGTGCTTCTCGCCCAGTTCGGTGGTGATCCGGGCGATGTCCTGTTTGTCGGCGGCGGTCAGCGTGCCGCCGTCGGTGCGCTGGTACAGCGCGATCGCGGACGGCGTGAAGGCGCTGGGGAACGCCTTCTGCTGAAGGTCCGCCGCTTTGATGGATTCGTAACTCTTGGGCAGGAAGCTGCTCTCGTCGCTGTTCGAGGGCAGACTCGGAGCAGTGGCGACGATCGCCACCGCGGCGATCAGCCATGCCACGATCGTCCACACGGGATGTCGGACGACGGTGTTGCCAATACGTCGGAACATGCGGAAGGTCCTCCTGGACAGGAAGATCACCGCAGCCCGGGGAGCGGTCCCTGGCATCGGCGACCCCGAACGGCACGTGGGTGACGAGCCGGTCGAATGGTTGTCTTAAGGCCACATGGTAGTGACCGAATAAGAAGATCATCTCATCAGACACCCCGGGTCACTCAACCG
Source organism: Streptomyces durhamensis (assembly GCF_000725475.1). Lineage (NCBI taxonomy): Bacteria > Bacillati > Actinomycetota > Actinomycetes > Kitasatosporales > Streptomycetaceae > Streptomyces > Streptomyces durhamensis. Next base: position 201,092 of record NZ_JNXR01000004.1, on the reverse strand, counting down.
AGAATGAAAGGGAGTTGGGCGGCGACGGCACCCAACCGGGCCTTCTCGGCATCGGTCGGCGCACGGCGCGCGGTACCGATGAGCAGGGCGTCCCGGTCGGAGAACGAGGCGGGGAACGCGGTCCCGGCGATCCTCTCCAGCGACGCGCGCGCCGCCGCGAGGGTCTCGGCGGGCGGCTCCACGGCCGACGGCAGATGTGCGATCAGGTCGAGGTGGTGCAGGGTCCACTCGACCACGTACGCGGACAGGTAGTCACCGGTGGTCAGCACCTCGTCGCGGGTGCCGACACGGACGGCCGGATCGGCGAGCCGGGCCGCGCGGCCCGCGGCCGAACCGACGTCGTCCAGGTGGAACTTCAGCAACCACGGCTCGCCGTATGCGGCGGCCAGCCGAGGGATCAGGGCGTCGAGCGGGTCCTCGCCGGTCGGCGGCCCGACAAGCCTCCAATAGGTGACCGCGTCCACGGTCGGTTCGGTGTCGGCCGGAGTGACCAGGGTGATCAGGACGTCCTGGGCGTCGATGACCAGGTGGCACACCAGGTCCCGTACCAGCCAGCCGGTGCAGCCGGACGGTAGCCCGAAGTACTCGTCCGGGAGTTCGGCGACCGCGGTGAGCAACGCCGTCCAGGAGCGGGAGAAGAGATCCACCGCGGCAAGGTAGTGCGGGCGCGGCCGGGCGGACAAGCGAATTCGGACGGGCCCCGAAGGCGCCCGTCCGTAAGCCGGAGCGAACGGCAGTGGTGGGCGGGCTCACCGCGCCGAGGGCGACAGCCGGTAGGAGCCGGCGAGGTCCCGCACCTCCACCGAGACGACCGCCTGCTCCTCCGCGCCGTCGTCCGTCGGCAGATGCTTGGCGAGCAGCGCCAGGACGCTCTCGGACAGATGCGCCTTCCGCCCCTCGGGGCGGCCGGGCATCAGGCCGATCTCCACGTGCACGTAAGCGGTCTCGCCACCCGGCCCGTCCCCGACGTACGTCGCCACCGGACGGACCAGCGTCTTGCACACGCCCGAGGTACCGGACTCCTCGACCACGAGCGGGTGCAGCTCCTTCACGAGGGCGGAGGGATCGAAGGTTTCGGCCAGGTGGGCGGAGTAGTCGATGGTGAGGTGCGGCATGAAGGACCTTCCCCTGTGCCCGTGGTTTCACTAGGCAACTATTTTCCCTCATGCCTCCACGCGGCTTCACCGCGACCCCTCACGGAGCGTCGCACCGGTGCGCGGCCGGTGCCGGGACGCACCCGGGGTCAGGCGGAGAGGGCCTGGAGGGGCAGTTCTACGACCGCGTAGGCGAGCGGCGCGAAGGCCGCGGCGGCAGCCAGCGTCGCGGCACGTTCCTTGTGGGTGGCGGCCATGAGCAGCGGGATGAGGGCGAAGAGCGCCAGGCACGCCCACGCCTGCCCCGCGTAGTGGAGCTTCCAGGCGTATGTCAGGCCCTCCGCGCCGAAGAGCCCGGCCGGCGCGGCCAGGCCGATGACGCGGCGGCGCGTGTCCCGGCCGCTGCGCCACCAGTGGCCGGCCACACCGAACAGCGGTCCCGCCACACAGGCCATGGCGAGCCACACGAGCGGGAAGAACAGGTTCCCCGCGCCGTCCCGCCCGAACTCGGCGAAGCCGTAGTACCCGACGACGAGCGCGGCCTCCGCGGCCAGGCCGCCGATCGCCGCGCGGGCGGCGGTGACCTCCCGGTACAGCACGGCACCCACGGCGAACGCGACCGCGGACCAGACCGCTCCCGAATTGGCGATCTGCTGCCAGGCTCCGGGGAGCCAGCCCTGGGCCAGGTTGGTGAGAACACCGAGCAGCAGGCCGGCGACCGCCGCTGTCGCCGCGGCACCACCCGCCGCGCGCAATCGGCTCGCCGTTCCGGCCGGGCCGGGAGTTGTGGTCGTCATCGTCGCCCCCACAGGTCCAAGTGCCACGCCGCGCACTATACACAGTGCGTATACACAGCTTGTATACCCGCCGGGCGCACCGCTCCTTCCCCTCCTCGGCAGACCTCGTCTTCGCCGGGATCCCGGCCCCCGCCGCGTTCCGTCAGCTCCGGACGGCATCCGAGGCACGCTCCGACAGCAGCCGCAGTGCCTGCTCGGACGGCGTGCCGGGAACGGCGGTGTAGATCACGACCTGCTGGTCGCGGTCGGCGAGGGCGAGCGCGTCGCAGTTCACCGTGACCGGTCCGACCAGCGGATGCTGGAACGTCTTGCGGAGGGTCGGTTCGGCGGCCACGTCGTGGGAGTCCCACAGCCGGGCGAACTCCTCGCTCCCGGAGCGGAGTTCGCGGACCAGTCCGGTCACCTCGGGATCCTCGGGGTAGCGGGCGGCGGCCGTGCGCAGCCTGCGCGCGGCGTGCCGGGCGAACGCGTCGGCGTCGGAGACGCCGTACAGCCGCCGTCCCTCGGCGCGCGGCCCGAGGAAGGCGCGGCGCGCGAGGTTGCGGTCGCGGCGCGACAGCGCCGAGAAGTCCTCCATCAGGGCGGCGGCCAGCTCGTTCCAGGCGAGCACCTCCAGCGTGGCCGAGGTGACGAAGGCCGCCGACCGCGGCAGCCGGTGCACCAGGTCGAGGATGCCCTGCCGCACCTCGCGCGAGGGCCCGGGCGCGGGGCCCGGCGAAGCACCGGCCAGGAGATGCAGGTGCTCGCGTTCGGCGTCCGACAGGCGCAGGGCGCGGGCGAGTCCGGCCAGCACCTCACGGGACGGGCGCGGGCCGCGGGCCTGCTCCAGGCGCGTGTAGTACTCGGTCGAGATGAACGCCAGAAGAGCGACCTCCTCGCGGCGCAGCCCCGGGGTACGGCGGCGCGGCCCGGCGGACATTCCCACGTCGGCAGGGCTGATCCGCTCGCGCCGGCTGCGCAGGAAGCCCGCCAGTTCTGCTCGGTCCACCCGCCCAGTGTGCGCGCGTGCCGCGAGCCGATCCAGGTACTGCCGGTGCCTGGATGGGCCCCGGGCGCGGGCGCACGCTCGCCGCCATGGACAACACACGGACCACCCGCACCTCCGCCCCGGCCGCGCCGGGCCTGCTGGCCGGCAAGGTCGCCCTCGTCACCGGCGCCGGACGCGGGATCGGCGCCGCCGCGGCGCGGCTGTTCGCCCGGGAAGGGGCCCGGGTGCTGCTCGCGGCCCGCACCGAGGAGCAGCTGAAGGCGGTGACCGAGCAGGTGCGGGCGGCGGGCGGCACCGCCGACCACGTCGTGTGCGACCTGGCCGAGGCGGCGAGCGTGAGCGCCGCCGTGGACCGTGCCGTCGACCTCCACGGCCGGCTCGACATCGCCTTCAACAACGGCGCGACGATCCAGCCGCCCGGCCCCATGGACCGGTTGTCCGAGGCGGAGTTCGACCGGGTGTACACGGTGAACCTCAGGGGTGTCTGGCTGGCCATGGTCGCCGAGGTCGCCGCCATCCGGGCCACCGCCGGGACGGGGGCCATCGTCAACAACTCGTCCATCGGCAGTCTGCGGGGCAATCCCGAGCTGCCGGCGTACGGTGCGATGAAGCGGGCGGTGAACAGCCTGACGGAGTCGGCCGCCGTGACCTACGGCCCGGAAGGCATCCGCGTCAACGCGATAGCGCCGGGCAACACGCTGACGCAGATGATCCGGGCCTGGGAAGCGCGGTCCCCCGGACTTCAGGACCGGCTCACGGCACTCACCCCGCTGCGCCGCGCGGCCGCCCCGGAGGAGGTCGCCGAGGCCGCCGCATGGCTCCTGAGCGACCGCTCCTCCTTCGTGACCGGCACGGTGCTGCGGGTCGACGGCGGCGCACGGGCCTGACCCGGGGCCGGCGGGGCCCGGTCAGCCGAGGCCGAGCACGTTCATCGTGCGCTGGGCCATGCGCTGCTCGCCGAGCGCGTTGGGGTGGACCGGGACGATGTTCTGCCCGAAGAGGAGCGGCTCGATCCACCGGGTGCCGACGGCCTGGCACGCGTCGTGGCCCTCGGACGCCTGCGAGAAGTCGACGTACGTGGCCCCGCCCTCCTCGGCCGCGCGCTCGACGACGGCGTTGAGATGGGCCTGCAGGGCGTGCATGTAGGGCACGTCACCGGAGGCGACCGGCAGCTGGGCGAAGCAGGACGGGTCGGCCTTCGCCGGGGTGATCCACGGATAGCCGAGCACCGCCACCCGGGCGCCCGGGGCCTTGGCCCGGACGGCGCGCAGCGCGGCCTTCAGCGCGGGATAGGTGTGGGTGTCGATCGCGTCGTCGAAGGAGCTGCCGTAGGTGTCCTTGCAGGGGCTGCCCCTGCCTGCGCTGAGGACGCCCGCGGTGCCGCAGGCGAGCATGGCGTTGATGAAGGTGCCGTTGTCGTTGCCGCCGATCGTGAGCGTCACCAGGTCGGTGTTCGCGGTGACCGCGTCCGCCTGCGGGGCGAGACCGGGGTACTGCGACTGGGTGAAGTCCTTCGTCTGGGCGGCGCCGCAGGTGACGTCCGTGAGCCGGGCGCCGGTGCGGGCGGCGAGCACGTGGGGGTAGTTGGCCGTGGAGCGCAGACAGAGGAGATTGCCGGGGTCGACGGGCAGGACACCCGAGGCGGCGCTGTAACTGTCGCCGAGGGCGGCGTAGTTCAGGGTCGTCGTGGCGTGGGCGGGGACGGCGGTGACGCCGAGGACCAGCGCGCCGGCGAGTGCGGAGGTCGCGGCGATGGCACGACGCAGGGCAGGCAGGGACATGTGCTCCCTCTTCTCGGGGTGGGGACACGGATCAGGCGGGCATGGCGGAGCCCGCCTGAACTGGTGCACGAGAATGCGGCTCAGAGCAGCGGAACGTACCGGCCGTCGGGAGGTGGGCGCGCGTGCGCATCCACGGCTACGGCCGCGAAGTGGGGGATCGCGGGATTACCGCTGGGTACTACCGATAGGTAATGTGCGGGTGCGGCACGGCGGAGTCAACGTTGTCGACAGGAATTCTTGAAACACCTACAGAATGATCCGGTCCGTCAACAGGCCTTTCCCGGTGCCCCGACCACTCCTTACGGAGCCATGACGCGGTGGCCGCGTCGCCCGGTCGCGGCGCCGTGCGCGTCTAGCGTGGCCGTATGCGAGTACTGGTCACCGGCGGTGCCGGTTTCATCGGGTCCCATGTCGTCGAGGCGCTGCGGGCGAGCGGACACGAGCCGCTCGTGTACGACGTCCGGACCGATCCGGGCGCCGACGTGCGCGACCACGCGGCGGTCGCCCGCGCCCTGTCCGGCGTGGACGCGGTCTGTCACCAGGCGGCCATGGTGGGCCTCGGCAACGGCGTCGCGGACGCGGCCGAGTACGTCTCCCGCAACGACCTGGGCACCGCGGTCCTGCTCGCCGCGATGGCCGAGGCGGGCGTACGGCGGCTGGTGCTGGCCGGGTCGATGGTGGTGTACGGAGAGGGCCGCTACGACTGCCCTGAGCACGGCGTCGTACGCCCCGGGCCGCGGGCCGCGGCAGACCTGGAGGCGGGCCGCTTCGAACCGCCCTGTCCGCGCTGCGGCGCCCCACTCGTCCCCGGCCTGGTCGCCGAGGACGCCCCGCCCGACCCGCGCAACGTCTACGCCTCGACCAAGCTCGCCCAGGAGCACCTGTCGGCCGCCTGGGCCCGCGCCACGGACGGTACGGCGATCTCGCTGCGCTACCACAACGTGTACGGCCCCGGGATGCCCCGTGACACCCCGTACGCCGGCGTCGCCTCGTTCTTCCGATCGGCCCTCGAACGCGGCGACGCACCGCGGGTGTTCGAGGACGGCCGGCAGCGGCGGGACTTCGTCCACGTACGGGACGTGGCCGCGGCCAACGTCATCGCGCTGGAGGCCGCGCCGCGCCGCGGAACCCTCACGGCGTACAACACCGGCAGCGGCGAGCCGCACACGGTCGGCGATCTGGCCCGCGCCCTGTCCGCCGCCCACGGCGGCCCGCAGCCGGTCGTGACCGGCGAGTACCGCCTGGGCGACGTCCGCCACATCACGGCGGACTCCTCCCGGCTGCGCGCGGAACTCGGCTGGAAGCCGGAGGTGGACTTCACGGAGGGAATGCAGGAGTTCACGCGAACGCACTGAGCGTGTCCGCACCCGCGGGGCGGGCGCGCCGCCGATCATGGCGTTGCTCCCCATGACGTTCGCACGAACCAGTCGAAAGGACAGCCATGTCGCGACGGATCCTGAGGCCGACCCGCGCCCAGGTCGCAGCGCTGCTCACCGCACCCCTGCTCGGCGTGGGCCTGCTCGCCCCGTCGGCCTTCGCGGACACACCGCCGCCCGGACAGAGGGTCGACAGCGGCGAGGTCATCGGCAGGGTCTGCCGGCAGGCGGGCGCGGACCCCGAGGAGGGGTCGGGTCTGTCCTGCGAGAAGGACATCGCGCCGCTCCTGTCGCGTCTCATCGGCCCCGGGAGCGGGATCACCTGCCGGAGCCAGTCCGCGACCGACATCGTCTGCCGCCCGGAGAAGTGACCGCTCACACCTCGGCCGTCGGCAAGGTCACCTCGAAGCGGCAGCCGCCCGGGATGTTGCGGACGCTAGCCCGGCCCTGATGGGCCTCGACGATGCCCCGTACGATCGCCAGCCCCAGCCCCGCCCCGGCGGGCGGGGTCCGGGCGTCGGTGCCGCGCCAGCCGGTGTCGAAGACGCGGGGCAGGTCCTCCTCCGGGATGCCGCCGCAGCCGTCCGTCACCGACAGCACCACACCGTGCGGGCCCCGTTCGGCGGCGACCGCGACCGTACCGTCGGCCGGGGTCCGGCGGATGGCGTTCACCAGCAGGTTCCCCAGCACGCGGCTCATCTCCTTGCCGTCCACCTCCACCGGCACGGGTTCGACGCGGTCGCCCACCAGCCGAACCCCGTGTTCCCGGGCGAGCGGGTCGGCTCCGGCCAGCGCGTCGCCGACCAGGTCGTACAGCGAGATCCTGGCGGGGCTCAGCGGGAGGGTGCCCGCGTGGATGCGGGAGAGTTCGAAGAGGTCACCGACCATGTCGTTGAGCCGTTCGACCTCGGTGCGGATCTGCTGGAGATAGCGGTCGGGGTCGGCGGCCACGCCGTCCTCCAGCGCCTCCGCCATGGCGCGCAGGCCGGCCAGCGGGGTGCGCAGGTCGTGCGAGATCCAGGCGACCAGCTCGCGCCGGGACTTCTCCAGCGCCCGCTCCCGCTCCCGGGATTCGGCGAGCCGGGCGCTGGTGGCCGCCAGCTCGCGGCTGAGGGCGTCCAGTTCGGCGGTGGCCGGGCCGTGCGGGGCGGCGAAGGACCCGGCGTCGCCGAACGAGCGGGCCGCGTCGGTGAGTTCGCGGCTGCGGGCGACGACCCAGCGGCCCAGCAGCAGCGCGGTGACCAGGGAGACCACGGCCGCCATCGCGACGACGGTCGTGACCACGGTCAGGTCGTGCCGGGAGAGGAACATCGCCCAGGCGACGGCGAGCGTACCGGCGAGCATCGCGACGACGCCGACCGCCGCGACCACGGCCAGGGAAGCGGTCAGCGAGCGGCGCCGGATCAGGCGCAGCGCGCCCGCTCCCGCGGCCCCCGCGGCCGCGGCGCCGGCGAAGGCGTAGAGGGCGATGAGCAGGGTGTCACGCATGGTCAGTGCACCGCCCCCGCGGGCTCGAAGCGGTAGCCCACGCCCCACACGGTCTGGATGAGCCGGGGCCGGGCCGGGTCGTCCTCGACCTTGCCGCGCAACCGGCGGACATGGACGGTGACGGTCGACAGGTCGCCGAAGTCCCAGCCCCAGACCTCGCGCATCAGGTCCTCGCGGCTGAAGGCCCGGCCGGGGTGCCGCAGGAAGAAGGCGAGCAGGTCGAACTCCCGGAGGGTGAGGGCGAGTTCGCTGCCGTCCTTGGTGGCCCTGCGGGCATCGGGGTCGACGGTCAGTCCGGCCGCGGCCAGCCGGTACCCGGTGCTGGAGGGGCGGCTGCGGCGCAGCACCGACTCGACGCGCAGGACGAGTTCACGGGGGCTGAAGGGCTTGGTGACGTAGTCGTCGGCGCCGACCTCCAGGCCCAGGATGCGGTCGTCCTCGTCGCCGCGGGCGGTGAGCATGATGACCGGCACGGGACCGCGGTCCCGCATCCGCCGGCACACCTCCAGGCCGTCCATGCCGGGCAGCATCAGGTCGAGCACCACCAGGTCGGGCCGGTGTGCGGCGGCGCGGGTGAGGGCGGTCGGACCGTCGTCGGCGCGGTCGACCAGATAGCCGGCGCGGTGCAGATATCCGGCGACGACCTCGGCGACGGTCGGGTCGTCGTCCACGACCAGGATCCGGGCCGTCTCACCTGCGGACTCGGCCTCGTGGGGCTCGTACAGCGGTTGCATGCCTCCAGCTTCGCACCGCGCCGCCCCCGCCGCCGGGCCGCGGTCCGGGCGTCCGCGTTTCGTAAGGACCAAGGGTCCTGTATGCCTGGTTTGCGTTCGTAGGGTGAAACCGTGACGACCACTTCCACGGACGTCGACGTGGTGCTGCCCTGCCTGGACGAGGCCGAGGCCCTGCCCTGGGTGCTCGGCCGGATCCCGGCCGGCTGGCGCGCCCTCGTCGTCGACAACGGTTCCACCGACGGCTCCCCCGACATCGCCCGCTCGCTCGGCGCGACGGTGGTGCACGAGCCGCGGCGCGGCTTCGGCGCCGCCTGCCACGCCGGTCTGACGGCGGCCACGGGCGACATCGTGTGCTTCTGCGACTGCGACGCCTCGCTCGATCCCTCGCTGCTCCTGCCGTTCGTGCGGGAGATCCGCGACGGCGCGGCCGACCTGGTGCTCGGCCGGCGACGCCCGGAGGGCCGGGGTGCCTGGCCGGCACACGCCCGCGCGGGCAACCTGGCGCTGGCGCGGATGCTGCGCCGCCGCACCGGGCTGCGCCTGCACGATCTGGGGCCGCTGCGCGCCGCCCGCCGCGAGCCGCTGCTCGCGCTCGGACTCACCGACCGGCGCAGCGGCTATCCGCTGCAGATGGTCGTCCGTGCGGCCGACGCCGGCTGGCGCATCGCCGAGCACGACGTTCCCTACCGGCCGCGCACCGGCGCCTCGAAGGTGACGGGCACCTGGCGCGGCACCTGGCAGGCGGTGCGGGACATGAGCCGCGTGCTGGCCGAGACCCCGGCCGACGGGAGGCCCGTACGGTGACCACGCTTCTCGTCATCGCCAAGGAGCCGCTGCCGGGGCGGGTCAAGACCCGGCTCACCCCGCCGTTCACCCCGCGGGAGGCGGCCCAGCTGGCGGAGGCGGCCCTCGCGGACACCCTGCACGCGGTGGTGGCGGCTCCCGCGACCCGCCGGGTTCTCGTCCTGGACGGGGCGCCGGGACCGTGGCTGCCGCCCGGTTTCGAGGTACTGCCCCAGTGCGCGGGCGGCTTGGACGAGCGGCTGGCGGACGCCTTCGCCAGCTGCTTCGGCCCGGCGCTGCTCATCGGCATGGACACCCCGCAGGTGACGCCGGAACTGCTCACCGTGGACTTCGCGGACTGCGACGCGTACCTGGGCGCCGCCGAGGACGGCGGTTTCTGGGCGTTGGGCCTGGCCCAGCCCGCCCCCGCGCTGCTGCGGGGCGTGCCCATGTCGACGCCCGTGACCGGCGCCGTACAGCGCGAGCGGCTGCTGGCCGCCGGGTTGCGGGTGCGTGAGCTGCCCCGGCTGCGGGACGTCGACACCGCCGCCGACGCCCGCGCCGTCGCCGCGCTCGCCCCGCACGGCAGGTTCGCCGCGCGGCTGGCCCGCTGCACACCGGTCACCCCGCGGTGAGCGGCCCGACCGCCGCCCGCGTCGCCTGGGCGGCCGCCGACCCCTACGCGACCGCGCTGCGCACCGGCCGGGGCCCGCTGTTCCTGCGCCGCGCCGACGGCTGGCTGCTGCCGCTGGAGGTGGAGCGCTGGTGCGCCGACGCGGACGCCGTGGACCGGGCGGTGCTGGACCGCTGCGAGGGCGCCGTGCTGGACGTCGGCTGCGGCCCGGGCCGGCTGGTCGCGGAGCTGGCCGCCCGGGGCCGTACCGTGCTGGGCATCGACGTCAGCGAGGCCGCCGTCGACCAGACGGTGCGGCTCGGCGGGCAGGCGCTGCGGCGCTCGGTCTTCGAACCGCTGCCCGGCGAGGGCCGCTGGGACACCGTGCTGCTCATGGACGGCAACATCGGCATCGGCGGGGAACCGTCCGTCCTGCTGGAGCGGGTGGCGGCGCTGTTGCGCCCGGGCGGGCTGCTGATCGCCGAGACCGTGCCCGGCCACGTCGACGAACGCGCCCGGGTCCAGGTGGTCGGCACCGTCGGCGCCCCGCGGGCCGACGGCGCGCCGTTCCCCTGGGCGCGGCTCGGCACGCCGGCCCTGCTGCGGTACGCGCGCAGGGCCGGCTGGCGGCCGGTGGCTCAGTGGGGCGCGGGCGGCCGGTGCTTCGCCGCCCTGCGCACGCGCCTGGCGAGCAGCAGCGCCGAACCGCCGAAGAGCACTGCGGTGATCAGCAGCCAGCGGGCGAGGAAGCCGTCCGGGGAGAGGCCGGTGGCCGACCGGTAACGGCGGTCCGCCATGCCGCTGATCAGTGGGAACCAGACCAGCAGGAGCAGCCCGGACAGCATCGCCGGGACGCGGACGTACAGCGTCCGGTCGCGCCGTCCGGCCGCTCCCAGCCCGCGTACGACCGCCCGGTCGGCCGCCGTGTACAGCGGCAGCAGGACGAGGTCGTGCAGCAGGGCGGCGCCCACGATCCACAGCGCCACGCCGAACCAGTCACCGGCGAACAGCCGGATCCCGGCGTACGCGGCGAGCGCGAACGAACAGGCCAGCAGCAGGAGTTGGAACGGACTGCCCAGGTTCACGCGAGGTGGCATCACAGGTCTCCGAAGGTCAGCCGGGCCACCCACTTGGTGTTGAGCACACCGGGTGCCGCGGGGACGATGATCCGCGCGGGGTGGCCGTGGTCGGGGGACAGTTCCTCGCCGTTGACGTACAGGGCGAGCAGGGAGCGCCCGTCGGCCACCTGGTTGGCGCGCAGGGCCGCGCGGCGGAAGGCCCCGTGCCGTTGCAGGGACTCCACGAGCACGTCCGGCGGATCACCGTCGTACCCCACGAGTGCCGCGAGGTCCCGTAGCCGCACCCCGCGCCACCACTGATCGGCGGTCGACCAGCCCTCCACGCAGGCGATCGGCAACGACGCGCTGTGCTGCGGCAGCCGGAGGAGCTGGGCGCGGCTGAGCCGCACGGTCGTGGTGCGGCCGGTGACGACGAGCCGCCAGGCGTCCTCGTGGGTATCGGCCGCCGTGATGCCGGCGTAGGCGGCGGTCTTGTTGATCTGGAAGCCGTTCGGGCCGCCGCCGGGATCGGCCGTGCCGTGCGGCGCGAGCAGGGCCGTACGGCGGAAGGGGCCGCCGAGGCTCTGCCCGACCGTGGTCAGGAAAAGCAGCAGGGAACCCCCGCCGACCAGTCCCAGCGCGCCGCGCCGGGAGACCGTGGGCGCCGCGGGACGCGGCGGGACCAGGTCGTCGTGCTCCTGCCGCCGGCTGCGCACGGTGCGCACCGCGGCCGGTGTCTTGAGCGCCGCGTGGGCCAGGAACGCGGCGAAGAAGACCCAGGCGCCGTAGAAGTGGAGCGGGTAGAAGGAGCCGGGGAAGACATAGTCCAACTGGACGTTGAGGATCCCGGTGGTGAACTCGAACAGTCCGCCCCCGACCAGCAGCACCAGGGAGATCCGCTCCAGCGCGTGCGCTAGGGAGCGGGCCGGGGGCAGGGTGAACAGCCTCGGCACCACCGACCACAGCTTGGCCAGCAGCACGGGGACGAGGGTGATGCCGAGCGTCACGTGGACGCCCTGGGTGAGCCGGTACAGCCACACCGGGTCGGTGGGCCAGGCGAAGAGGTAGAAGCCCAGGACGCCCTTGTCCGGTGTCTGGTCGTTCACCCGGGCCAGGCCCGGGTTGTAGGCGGCGTACGACACCAGTCCGGTCACGAAGAGCACGGTGATGCCGACGAGCAGGACGAGGCCGAGCACCGAGGTGAACCAGGGGCCGCGCAGCGGGCTGCGCCAGAAACCTGGGGAAGTGGGAAGCCGGGGATGGTCGCGCATGTCCCGACCGTAGGCCGGTGCACCCCCGCAAAGGGGTCCGTGACCGGTGACGAAACGCTGACGTCCTGCCCGGACGGCGGCCGGTTGCCGATCTCCCGCCCTAGCGTTCCGGTGTGACCCGATCTCTTCGCCGCGACCTGTACGCCGCCGGTGCCGCCGTCCTGCTCGTGACGGCGGCCGTCGTCGTCGGCCGGCACATCCAGGACACCCGACACACCCTGTTCGTGCACTGGCCGCCCGTGCTGGCCGAGTGGGATCCGCACATCGGTCCGGGCACCCCGGCGGCCCTGGCGGTGGCGGCTGCTCTCGTGGCGTACGGTCCCGCCGTCGCGGCCCGGCTGCCCTGGCGGGGCCTGCTCGCGGCGGCGTGGGCGAGCGCCCTGGCCTGGATCCTGTCCCTCGCCCTGATCGACGGCTGGCACCAGGGTGTGGCGGTCCGGCTGACCACCCGTGAGGAGTACCTCCGGGTCATCGGCCGCTTCCACGACATCCCGGCGACGCTGCGGGACTTCACGCATCACATCGTCAGCGGCACCCCGCACCCCTGGCCCGCCCATGTCGCCGGCCATCCGCCGGCCGCCACGCTGACCTTCGTCGTGCTGGACCGGATCGGGCTGCGGGGCGGTGGCTGGGCCGGGATGTGGTGCGTCACCGTCGGCGCGACGGGATGCGTGGCCGTGCTGATCGCGATCCGCGCGCTCGCCGACGAGACCCTCGCTCGCCGGGCCGCGCCGTTCCTGGTGCTCGCCCCGGCCGCGGTGTGGCAGGGCACCTCCGCCGACGGCTACTTCGCGGCCGTCGCCGCCTGGACCCTGGCGCTGTTCGCCCTGGCGCTGACCAGGCGGTCCCACGGGTACGCGGCGGCCTCGGGCCTCCTGTTCGGCCTGACCTGCTACCTCTCCTACGGCCTCACGCTCTTCGCGCTCATCGGCGCGGCGGTTCTCGCGCTCGCCCGCTCCGGTCTGCGCGAACGCCCCATGCTCCTCGTGTCCCTGCTCGCCGGACTGGCCGTGCTCCCGGTTACCTTCGGCCTCGCCGGATTCGACTGGTGGACCGCCTACCACCTCCTGGTCACGCGCTACTACCAGGGTGTCGGCGGCACCCGCCCCTACGGCTACTGGATCTGGGCCGACCTCGCCTGTACGGCCCTCATCACCGGTCCGGCCACCGCGGCGGGGCTGCGCCGGACGACGGCGGCACTGCTCCCCCGCACCGGCCTGCGACCTCCAGCGGCCCCGCTCCACTCGACCGGCGCCGGGCGTGCCGCGTCACCGTCCCCCGGGCCGCTGCCGACGACCGGCCGTCAGCGCCGCGCCGCCCCTCTTGCCGAGTCCACCTCCCAGGCCTGCGCGGCGCCGCTCCCGGCCACCGGCCGCCGGCGCCCCGCGGACGCGCGGCTGGCCCTCCTCGTCTCCGCCGCGCTGCTCGCCCTGCTGGTGGCCGACCTGTCCGGGATGAGCAAGGCGGAGACGGAACGCATCTGGCTGCCGTTCGCCCTGTGGCTCCTGCCGGCCTGCGCGCTCCTCCCCCATCCCCGCGCCTGGCTCACCGCCCAGGCCGTACTGGCCCTGCTCCTCAACCACCTGTTGCTGACGGGCTGGTGAGCCGGGGTTCCCGGTGCCCGGTGCCGCGCACGGACCGCTTCCGCGCGCCGGTCTCAGCCGGCATCGGGCAGTGCCGTGGGGCCGCTCTCCTCGTCCGCTCTCCGCCGTGCCCTGTCGGCGTTCTCCGTCCGGATCTCGGTCAGCCAGCGCCAGGGCCGGATCTCGTCCAGGCTGAGCCCCGGACAGGCCAGGTGGTGCGGGATGCGGCACCGGGCACCGCGCAGGGGCTCCTCGAATCCGCCGTTCCAGGCCACCCCGTTGCTGTCGATGTGCCAGCGGTGGCCGCCGGGAACCAGGTGGGCGGGCAGCACGAGGCCGGGTTCGAGGAGCACATGCTGACCCGTGTAGGTGGGGCGCCGCTCCCCGGCCAGACCGCAGTGCGGGCAGCACGGCGGGCTGGGCGGTTCCGGACCGACGGCTCCGTCGAGGGCCGCTTGGGCGCGGTCCGCGTTCTCCCACGAGCGGGGCGCGCCGGGGAGCGGCTGCCGCTGCTCGTCGGAACCGGCCAACGGGATGATGCTGTCGTCGTATACCCCCATGGGCGCCAGCATCCCTGCCCGGACGGCATCCCAGCAGGGCGCGACGAGGGCGCACCGGGAGCAGACCGGCCGCCCGGCCCGGCCGAGGCCGGTGTCAAGGACCCACGGTGAAGCGCCCGTTGAGGCGCTGGGCTCGATCTGCTCCAGCGGGGCGACCGCGCGGTCCTGGTACGGGACGCGGGCCCGCCCGTCGCCCCAGGCGTCGTAAGGGCGGACGCCCTCGCGTAGGGCGGGCTCGCACCGCCGCCCATGCAGGGGATCCGGAGCCCGCGGACGCGGACGGCCCCGGTGGCGTCTGCCCGCACCGCCGCCGCGCCGTCGGGCAGTCGGCCCGGTGATCCGGGGCGCCGGACGACGGCGGTCACCGGGTGTCCGCGTGCGGCGGCCTCGGTGACGACGCGGGAGCCCGCCTTTCCTGCGGCTCGACGCCCGGGGGTCTCGGCAAGTTCTTCACCCGTCCGACCGGTGCCACCCCCCCGGCGGCTTCCGCCGCCCACCGCACACGAGGGCGCTGCCCGCGGCTGCCGCGCGCCCCGCTCCGGGGTGACACCGCGTGACCGCCGTACCGTCCGGGCGTTGCGCTGGGCGTGGGAGGGGGCGGGAGTGGCCGGATCGCGTACTGGTGCGGGGCGTACCGCTGCCACTTCGCTGAACGGAAACGGCAGGAAGGTCAGGGGACAGGGTATGGACTTCGGCAGGGTCGACCGGCGCCGGTTCCTGGGGACGGCTGCGGCAGGGCTGGTCACCGCCGTCTCGCCGCCGCCGGCGGGGGCACGGGAAGCGGCGGACGGGGCCGGTGCGCCGGCCGGCCGCACCCAGCGGTACCTCACCTACACGCGGATGACCGGGGGTTCGGTCACCGCCTGCCGGGCCGGCGGTGCGCTGATCGCCGAGGTGCAGGGGGTGTTGTGGCGGGTGCCCCGGGGCGGCGGAACGGCCGAGCAGGTGACGGGCTGGGAGCTGGAGGCGACGCGTCCCGCCGTGTCCCCCGACGGTGAGAGTCTGGCCGTGTGCGGCTATCGCGGGGGCGGTTTCCATCTGTGGACGCTGCGGCCGGACGGCGGCGGACTGCGGCAGGTGACGGACGGGCCCTGGGACGACCGCGGTGTCGCCTGGTCGCCGGACGGCACCCGCCTGGCGTTCTCGTCCGAACGCGGCGGCGACGCCACGGCCGGCGCCTCCTACGGGCTGTGCGTGCTGGACGTGGCCGACGGCCGGCCGCGCCGGCTCACCGGCGGGGACTACGAGGACTTCGATCCGGCCTGGTCGGCGGACGGCCGGTCGCTGGTGTGCGTGCGCGCCGCCCACACACCGGGCGGCGGCAACGACGGCGGACTGGCGCTGGTCCGGGTACCGGCCGCGGGAGGCCCTGCCGAGGTACTGCGCACGGTGACCGGGGGCCGGCTGCTGTGCCCGTCGGTGTCGCCCTCGGGGCGGATCGCGTACGTGCGGCTGGCCGGCCCGGCGGCCCCGGGGCTGCCGGCCGACGCGGCACTGCTGATGGTCGACGGGGAGGTCGTCACGGCGGACGAGGACCTGGCTGCCGCTCCGCCGTGCTGGCTGAGCGAGGACGAGCTGCTGTACGTCGGGGACGGGCGGATCCGAATCCGCTCTCTCGGCGGCTCCTCCGTGCGAGAGGTGCCGTTCGCCGCCCGTATGCCCATGCCCGGTCCGTCCCCGGTCCGTCGCCGTCGTCCGCTCGCACCGGAGCGGCAGCGACCGGTACGCGGTCTGCACCGGCCGGCCCTGTCCCCCGACGGCCGCAGTGTGGCGTTCGTGGCGCTGAACGCGCTGTGGCTGATGCCGGTCGGGGGCGCTGCGCGCAAGCTGCTCCAGGCGGCCGACGTCCATCTGATGCAGATGCCGGCGTGGGCGCCGGACGGGGGCAGCCTGCTGTACTGCACGGACCAGGACGGGCTGGTGGCCGTACGCCGCCGTCACCTGGACAGCGGCGCCGACGAGCCGTTGACCGAGGGCGGCCGGCTGTATCCCGCGCTGTCCCCGGACGGCACCCGCCTGGCCTGCCAGGACCTCACCGGGAACCTGCTGCTGCGCACCCTGGCCACGGGCGACGAGCAGCGGCTGGCCCGGCCGCTGGCCACCGACGGGCCGCCCGGGGCCCCCAGTTGGTCGCCCGACGGCCGGTACCTGGCCTTCTGCGACCGCAACCGGCTCAACCAGCGGTTCCGCGAGGGCTACCACCTCATCCGCGTCATCGACACGCGTACCGGCGGCGAACGCCGCCATCTGCCCGCCGAGCACCAGTCGCTGTCCGACCGGGTGGCCGCCGGGCCGGTGTGGTCCCCCGACGGCCGCTGGATGGCGTTGGTGGCCGAGTCGGCGTTGTGGCTGCTGCCCGTGACGGCCGACGGCACACCGGAGGGTCCGGCACGCCGGCTCACCGACGAGCCGGCCGACCACCCCAGCTGGTCCGCGGACTCCGCCACGCTCCTGTATCTCTCCGCCGGACGGCTGCGCCGGCTCTCCGTCCCCACCGCACGAGCCCGCACCCTCCCGGTCCGGCTGACCACCGGGCGCACCGCGGGCGCCTTTGCCGAGCCGCTGCGGATCCACGCGGGACAGCTGTGGGACGCCACCGGCGCGCCACCCCGGCACGACGTGGACATCCTCGTCACCGGCAAACGGATCACCGCCGTCGAGCCGCACCGCGCCCGCCGACCCGGCCATCGCACTCTCGACGCCTCGGACCGGACCGTCCTGCCCGGCCTGTTCGACAGCCACACCCACCCCTATGCGGCCACCTACGGTGCCCGGCAGAGCCTCACGGCGCTCGCGTACGGCATCACGACCACGGCCTGTCTCGGCGGTCCGCTCTACGACGCCGTCCGGCTGCGCGAGGCGGCCGCCTCGGGGGATCTTCTCGGTCCGCGGCAGCTCGCCTGCGCGGAACTCGTCGACGGCGCCCGCACGGCGTACAGCATGGGCCGCGCCCACCGCACCGGCGAGGGCGTCCGGCGCACGCTCCGCCGCGCCACCGCGCTGGACGTGGACTTCGTCAAGACCTATGTGCGCGCATCCGGCGAGGTCATGGCCGAGGCGGCGGAGGCCGCCCACGCGCTGGGGGTGCCCAGTGGCAGCCATCTGTGCGCCCCGGGCCGGGCGGCGGGCCAGGACCTGACGACCCATCTGCAGGCCACCCAGCGCCTGGAGTACGGGCATGCCGTCACCCCGCTCGGCCGGATCGGCCAGGATCTGGTGCAGCAGTACGCCGACGGCTCCTTCGCCCTGGTCATCACGCCGTTCAGCGCGCAGATCCTGCTCGCCGCCGAGCCGCGGCTGGCCGAGGACCCGCGCGTGACGCGCCTCATGCCGCCCTGGGACGCCGCCGCCGTCCGCGAACACGCCCGGACGGCGCCCACCGACGCCCAACGGCAGGCCCTGGCCACCGAGATGGCGGACTACCGTCGGCTGGCGGCGGACGGCGCCCGTATCGCCCTGGGCACCGACGCGCCCCTGGTCCCGGTCGGTCTCTCCCTGCATCTGGCGCTGCGGGCGCTGCACGCCCACGGCTTCACGCCCGCCGAGGCCCTGCACAGCGCGACCACCGTGCCGGCCCGCCTGTTCGGGCTGGACGCCGACCTCGGCACGGTGGAGGAGGGCAGGATCGCCGACCTGACGATCGTGGCCGGCGACCCCTTCTCCGACTTCGCCACCCTGGTCGACATCCCGGTCGTGGTGCGCGAGGGAGTGCCCCACACGCAGGGCGACCTGACGTCCGCCCACCGGCCGGACGCGGCAGCCGGGCAGGCGCCTCCCCGCGGCATGACATGGCTCGAGGTGGCCGGTCACCTCCGGCGCAGCTCGTGCTGCCCTCCTGGTCCGGACGGCGTCTAGGAGGCTTCGTCCTCGGTGGCGGTGCGGCTGGCCAGTCGTTCGTAGCGCTGTCTGGCGGCCTGGGGCGTGCCGAGCCCCAGGCCGAAGGCGATCTCGGGCCAGGTCATGCCCCGGCCCCTCGCCATCTCCAGGAGCCCGGTCTCCAGTTCGTCCAGCTCCGCCCGCACCAGCGGGACGAGGCTCAGCGCGGCCGTGATGTCGGCGTGGTCCACCTCCGGCTCCCCGTCTTCGCGCAGTGCGGCCCCGCTGAGCAGGAACGTCACAAGCCTGACGGCCTCGTGCGGCGCGAGGAGCGTCGGATTCGTCTGCCGCCGCCGTTGCTCGTCCGTCGCGGCGTGCCGCTCGGCGATGCGGAACAGCGAGGCGTAGACCCGTTGGGCGCGGGCCTGCTCGGGCTGCGGGGGTGTGAAGGGATCGGTGGGGTCCGTGGTCGATGACATGTGACCAGCATGGGACTGCACACGACATGACGGCAACTGAATATTGTGAACAGGTTGTTCACTTCGGTCAGGAGAGCGGTGCGGTGATCTCCCGCTTGAGGATCTTGCCGCTCGGACCCATCGGCAGCGTCTCCGCCAGCCACACCCGGCGGGGGTACTTGTAGGCCGCGACCCGGTCCCGCACGAACTGCTGCAGTTCCTCGGTGTCCGCCTGGGCTCCCGGCCGCAGTACCACCGCGGCGGCCACCTCCTCACCGAGCCGCTCGTCCGGCACACCGAGCACCGCGGCGAGGGCGACGGCGGGGTGCTCGTGCAGCACCTCCTCGATCTCGCGCGGGTAGACGTTGTAGCCGCCGCGGATGATGAGGTCCTTCTTCCGGTCGACGATGAACAGATAGCCGTCCTCGTCCCGGCGGGCCAGGTCGCCGGTGCGCAGCCAGCCGTCGGGGACGGTGGCGGCCGTCTCCTCGGGGCGGTGCCAGTACTCCTTCATCAGGTTGGGACCGCGCACGGCCAGCTCACCGACCTCGCCCGGGGCGACGTCCCGGCCGGCGTCGTCCAGCAGCCGGACCTCGACGTCGCGGATCGGCGTGCCGATGGAGCCGGGCTTGCGCGGGCGGTCGGGGTGGTTGAAGGACACCACCGGGCTGGTCTCGGACATGCCGAAGCCCTCCAGCACCATGCAGCCGAAGCGCCGCTCGAACCCGTGCAGGATCTCCACCGGCAGGGACGCGCCGCCCGAGATGCACATGCGCAGACTGGCGACGTCCGCCGCGGCGGCGCCCGGGTGCTGCAGCAGCGCCGCGTACATGGTGGGGACGCCCTCGAACACGGTCGCCCGGTCGCGCGCGATGGCGTCGAGCACCGTCTGCGGCTCGAAGCGGGGGACGAGGGTGAGTGAGGCCCCACTGCGGACGGCGACGTTCATGGTGCAGGTCTGCCCGAAGATGTGGAACAGCGGCAGACAGCCGACGATCACGTCGTCGGACGTCAGCCGCTGGACCTCGGTGACGTTGACCTCGGTGTTGTGGCGGAGCCCGGCGTGGGTGAGCGCGGCGCCCTTGGGCCGGCCCGTGGTGCCCGACGTGTAGAGGAGCACCGCGACGTCGTCGCCGGCGGCCGCGGTCACCTCGTACTGCGGCTCCAGGCGCGCCAGTTCGGCGGCGAACGCGGCCGGTTCGACCGCCAGGCGCCGTACCCCGGCGGCGGCCGCGCCGGCCGTCCCCTCTCCCGGTGCCTGGTACCACTCGAAGAGCAGGACGGCGCCGGAGTCCCGCAGGTGGTACTCGGTCTCGCGCTCCTTCAGGAGCGGGTTCAGCGGCACCACGATGCCGCCGGCGCGCAGGACGGCGTAGTACAGGACGACGAACTCGGGCACGTTCGGGAGCATCAGCGCAACGCGGTCGCCCGTGCGCAGGCCCTCGGTGCGCAGCAGCGCGGCGGCCTGCGCGCTCAGCCGGTCCAGTTCGGCGTAGGTGGTGGTCTCCGTCCCGAGCCGCAGCGCCGGGCTGCCCGGCAGCCGTCGTGCCGTCTCCACCAGGAACTCCGCCAGATTGGCCATGATGCCTCCTCGCACGCACGCTCACCGCGCTCACGGGGCCCCGCCCCCCGGCGCTCACGCGGGGTCCCGCCCCCGACGCTCACGGCATGGTCGCCCGGACCATCGCGGGGGTCCATGGCGGCGCCCACAGTTCACCCCCGCCCGAGTTGTTCCGGAGGACAATCTGACAGCCGTACGCTGCGGGTATGGGTTTGCAGAATGTGGCCGCCGCGTTGCGTGTGCGCCTTCCGGAGCTGGGCGAGCTGATGACCGAGCGCATCCGTGCGGAGGTCGAGTCCTACGCCGACGACGCGCTCATCCCCTTCGCGTCGCTCAGGGAGTCCTGCGAGGGCAACGCCGATCTGCTCCTCGGCCGTTTCGCCTACGGCGCCGAACCCGATGTGGGAGCCGCGCAGCAGACCGGACGGCTGCGCGCCGAGCAGGGGGTGCCGCTCGCGGACACGCTGCACGCCTACCGGGTCGGTTTCGAGTTGCTGTGGTCGGAGATGGTCGACGAGGCCCGTCGGCATCCGGAGGCGACGGACGCCGAGCTGGTGGCCGGTTCCTCGGAGATCTGGGCCCTGTTCGGCCGGTACGCGGAGGCCGTGGCCGCCGCCTACCGCGAGGCCAGCGCGGAGCTGGCGCTGCAGCGCGAGGCGCGCCGCTCGGCCCTGGCGGAGGCCCTGTTCACGGGCGCACTCGCGGACCGTACGACGCCGTGGGAGGCGGCCCGGCAACTCGGCCTGCCGGAGCGCGGCCCGTATGCGGTCGTGGCCGCGTCGGTGCCGGATCCCGGCCAGGAGCCGCTGCCCGGCATCGAAGCGGCGTTGCGCCGTTCCGGGGTGCCGTCGGTGTGGCGGCTGCTGCCGGACCAGCAGATCGGGCTGGTCTCGCTCGCGCACCGGGACGCGGAGACGGTGAGCCTGCGGGCGCTGCGCCGCCGGCGTGCCCGGGTCGGCGTCAGCCCTCGGTTCGACTCGCTGCGGGACACTCCGCAGGCGCTGCGTTTCGCCCGGCTGGCACTGGCCGGGCTGCCCGCAGGCGGGCCGGGGGTCACCCGGTTCGACGACAGCCCGCTGGCGATGCTGGTGGCCGCGGCCCCAGCGGAGGCCAGCCGCCTGGTCGAGGTCGCGCTGGGGCCGCTCCTGGGACTGCCGGAGGCGGAGCGGGCACGGCTGCTGCAGACGCTGGGGCACTGGTTCGGTGCGGGAGGAGTGGCCGCCGAGGCCGCCGAACGGCTCTTCGTCCACCCGAACACCGTGCGCTACCGGCTGCGCCGGGTCGAGGAGCTGACGGGCCGTTCGCTCTCCGACCCGATCGCCCTGGCCGACCTGGGCGCCGCGATGTACGCCCTGCGCCTGCTGCCCTCCTGAGGGATCGCCCCGGTGCCGGCGCGTCGGCGTCGGTGACGGTCTGCACGGGCCCGGGGTACGCGCGGCGACCGCGCGCCCGACCCCCGGCGCCCTTGTCCAGGGGATCGGGGCGGTGGGTCCGCCGCGAACCGGCGGGCCGCTAGCCGGTCTCGGTGAGCCGGTAGACCGAGACATGGGAGCGGGACTCGGCCGTGAACTCGGCACCCTCCCAGTCCGCGTGGCGCGACTCCAGCTCGAATCCGGCCAGTTGGGCCATGAGGTCGAGTTCGGACGGCCAGATGTAGCGGTGCGGGCTGCGGTACAGCCGGGCCTGTTCGGTGCCGTCGAAGTGGAAGTGGTGCGACACGACCCGCTGGTCGAGGATGTCGTAGGTGTCGAGCCCGATGTAGTCGGAGTCGGTGCGCCACACGGTGGCCGCCCTGCCCGGGGGAAGCGTGCGCAGTTCGGGCACCCCCAGTTCGATCACGAACCGGCCGCCGGGTGCGAGATGACGGGCGGCGTTGCGGAAGCACTCGACCTGCCCGGCCTGGGTGAGCAGGTTGGAGATCGTGTTGTAGACGAGGTAGACCAGGGTGTACGCCCCCGGGGCGGCCGTCGTCGCCATGTCACCCATGACCACGGGGATCGTGGCCGCGTCGGCCTTGGTCCGCAGTTGCTCCACCATCGGGCCTGACAACTCGATGCCGGTGACGGGCACGCCCCGCGCGGCGAGCGGGACGGCGACCCGTCCCGTCCCGATCGCGAACTCCAGCGCCGCTCCGCCGTCCGCCAGCTCGGCGAGCCGTTCCACCACGGGCGTCAGCACCTCGGGCGCGAACATCCCGGTGCCGGGCGTGTCGTAACGCCGGGCGACGGCGGCGTCCCAGATGTTCTCCTGCTGCATTTCAGCAACGCTGGCCTCCGGCCGGTGGGTTGTCCACCGAATATCGTCCCGCCGCTCGCACCTCCCGGGTGCCATCGACACCAGGAACCGATCCTCTACGGTAGATCTTCGCACAGCATGTCGCACAGCTTTCGACATTTCGAATGACCGGGTCTACGGCAGGACGCTGTCCGCCACCGAGGCCGCAGCCCTCGCCCAGGGTTCCTGGGGGGCTTCCTCAGCCCTGCGCGGGACGGTGTGCCGCCAGCAGTGCGAGTGTGCTGCCGAGTTGGCGGCGCATGTCCGGATCGGCGATCAGACCGTCCTCGTCGAGCGTGTCCCGGCCTACGGGGAGCCGTCCGCAGGCCGGTGCCACGACGGTGGCTCCCGTGTAGCCCAGGACCGTCCGCAATGTGGCCTCCGCCCCCTGTCCGCGGCCGGGGGCGGCCGCGTTGATCCAGGCGGTCGGCTTGTCGCTGATCTCCGTGCCGCCGACCGTCCAGTCCAGCAGGTTCTTGAACGAGCCCGGCAGCGTGCCCGCGTACTCGGGGGCGCAGATCAGGATCCCGTCCGCGCGCTCCAGCGCCGCCCGCAGGCCGGCGACCGGGTCCGGCAGCGGGTCGGTGTCGTCATCGGGGTTGAAGGGGGGTAGCCGGGCGAGGTCCTCGTACAGAACCGTGTCCACCCCCACCGACGGCGCCACGGCCTGCGCGGTCCGCAGGACGGCGTCGTTGGTGGAGCCCTTGCGCAGACTTCCGGAGAGCAGCAGGATCATCGGCGTCGACGTCATCCGCCCAACCTACTGCCGGGTTCTCCGGCCGTGCGCACCGGCCCCGGCCCCGGCCGGCGCCGGACGAACACCTCGGTGCCGGGCACACGTTCGGAGAACAGTCCCGCTGCCGAGGTCCGAAGGAGCAGGCGGCGCAGGTCCGTTTCGAAGGCCTCGCGGCGGGGCCGAACAGGTGGGGTGCCGCGTAGGACATGGAGAACGTCCAGGCGACCACGTCGTCCACCGTGCGCCGCAGCTCCTGTCCGCCGGGGACGACGTAACGCTCGGGGCCCAGGAAGCCGGCACCGGCGAGGATCGCGCCCTCGCCGCCGGCCGTGCCCCGCGGCAGCAGCCCTCGGCCGGCCCGGCGGACCGGGCCCAGGTATCGCTTGACCACGGCCTCGGCGATCATTCCGGCGCCCGGGTCGACTCCGGCGGTCTCGCGGAACAGCCCGGCCAGCGGGACGGTCCGCCGTTTTGAACGCGTTCAATTATGGGGCTACGCTGTGCCCACCGAACTGAGGGGGCTCGATGAAGGTGGTTCTGCCCGGGGGAACCGGACAGGTGGGCACGATTCTCGACCGGGCGCTGACGGCGGCCGGGCATGAGGTGACCCTGGTGAGCCGGCACCCGCGAGGAGACCGGCAGGTCGCATGGGACGGGGTCACACTCGGCCGCTGGGCCGAGGCGGTCGACGGCAGCGATGTCGTGATCAACCTGGCCGGACGCAGCGTCTCCTGCCGCTACACCGACGAGAACCTGCGGGCCATGATGGACTCGCGGGTGGACTCGGCACGCGTGGTCGGCGAGGCGATCGCCGCCGCCGCGCGGCCGCCGCGGGTGTGGCTGCAGATGAGCACGGCGACGATCTACGCCCACAGCTTCGACGCGGCGAACGACGAGGCGACGGGCACGATCGGCGGCTCGGAGGCCGGGGTTCCGGAGTACTGGGCGTACAGCGTCGCCATCGCGCGGAACTGGGAGCGCGCGCAGTCCGAGGCGCCGACGCCCGGGACGCGGAAGGTGGCGCTGCGCTCGGCGATGGTGATGAGCCCGGACCGGGGCGGGGTCTTCGACGTGCTGCTGGGCCTGGCCCGGCTGGGGCTGGGCGGGCCGGTCGCCGGTGGGGCGCAGTACGTCTCCTGGATCCACGACGAGGACTTCGTCCGCGCGGTGGAGTTCCTGATCGAGCGGGACGACATCGACGGGCCGGTGAATCTCGCCTCCCCCGGCCCGCTTCCGCACCGTGAGTTCATGCGGGCACTGCGCGCGGCCTGCGGCGTCCCCGTGGGGCTGCCCGCCACGCGGTGGATGGCGGAGCTGGGGGCGTTCGCGCTGCGCTCGGACACGGAGTTGCTGCTCAAGAGCCGCCGGGTGGTCCCGGGCCGGCTACGCGAGGCCGGGTTCGACTTCGCCCACGGCGCCTGGCCGCAGGCCGCCGTGGACCTCGCGGGACGGGCCAGGTCGTCCCGGGCGGCCCGTCGCGGGCGGGCAGGGGCGGCGGCGTCCCGGTGGCGGAGCTGACCCCGGTCACGGGCGGCGGAGTGGGGCACGCGCCGCCCGGGTGACGCCCAACAGCGCCAGCGCGACCACCTGGATCGCGGCCACCACCGTGATCAGCAGGGGAATCGAGTAGCCGTACAGGCCCCCGGTCAGTGCGCCGCCCGCCAGGCTCGCCGCGCCCACCACGCCGGCGAAGAGGCCGTACGCGGTCGCGCGCCGTCCGCTCGGCACCAGGTCGGCGACGGTGGCCCGCAGGGTGGACTCCTGGATGCCCATGGCGGCGCCCCAGACCAGCGAGCCGGCCACCGCGACGCCGACGGTGTCCGTGAACGCCAGCAGCGCCACGCCCGCGGTGAGCACGGGCAGGGCGACCAGGACGCGCGGGCCGAACCGGTCGTACAGCCATCCGGTGGCCAGTGCCGCCACGGCGTCCACGACCATCGCCGCCGCGTACAGCACCGGCACCCAGGCGGTGGCCATCAGCCGGCGCTCGACCAGGTGGTAAGAGAGGAGGCCGAAGGTGGCGAAGCCGGTCGTGGTGGCCGCCGTGAACCCGGCGTAGGCCCAGAACGCGCCGGGCAGCCGTCCATCGGCCGGCTGGTCCCGCGCGGGGGTACCGGTGGTCGCCCCGCGCTCGTACGCCTCCGGGTCAGGCACCCGGCTCCTGAGCCACACCAGCAGCACCAGTACGGCGACACCGGGCAGTGCCAGCACGCCGAGCGCGGGTCCGTAGTCACCGCCGGTCAGGACCAGCATCGCGGCGACCAGGAGCGGGCCGATCAGGGCACCGATCTGGTCCAGGGCCTCGTGCACGGCGAAGCCACGGCCTCGCCCGGTCGCCGCGGTGGCGTGCGACAGCAGCGTGTCCTTGGCCGGGGAGCGCACCGCCTTGCCGACGCGCTCCGCGATCACCAGGGCACAGGCCGCCCACAGCACGCCGACGACACCCAGAAGCGGAACCGACGCGACGGTCAGTGCGTACCCGGCGATCGCCAGCCCCCAGAAGCGCCGGGTGCGATCGGCCAGGGGGCCCGAGACCAGCCGCAGGCCCAGGGCGGCGGCCTCCCCCGCGCCCGTCACCACGCCGACCACCAGGGCGGACGCTCCCAGCGAGGCCAGCAGGGGGCCCGTGACCGACCGGGCGCCCTCGTAGACGAAGTCCGCGAGCAGGCTGACCGTGCCGAACCACACCACGAACCGCCACGGTCCCATCACCGCCCGCTCCGGGCCCGGCCCCGCGTCCTCGATGCTCATGCCCTCATCCTGGCTTCCGGGTCAGGTCTGCCGGAAGTGGCTCGGTCTGCCGTCGGCCGTCACCAGACGGCCCAGCTGTGCGGCCCGGTCGCGCGGCAGCAGCGTCCAGGTTCCGTCGGCGCGGTGCAGGGCGGCCGAGTGCCAGGGGGTGGTCCAGGCGTCCGGGGCGTCCAGCAGGCGGATGCCGAACTTCGCGGCACCGACCGGCTGGGGGTGGATGGACAGTCGTACGGCGGCCGGATGGTGCTCGGCGATCAGGGCACCCCAGGCACGGCTGCGCTGGAGGACCGCGTACGCGCGCTGCCGGCAGGCGCGTTGGAGGGCCGACCGGGTGCCGGGGAACCCGGCGGTGTCCTCGACGAGGAAGCGCGTGATGCCCCGGTAGAGGGCGCGTGCCTGGTCGTCGGCGTGCACCTCGGCGCGCAGGGCGTCGACGGTGGGCGCGTGGTGCCGGTGGACGCGGGCGCGTTTCGCGTCGTACGGCAGGTCGCCGAGCACGTCGCGCAGGTCGAAGACGGAGAGCCGGGTGAGGCCCAGGCGGGCTATGAGGCTGCGCAGTTCGTCGGCGTAGGCGTCGATGTGCGCGTCCGGGACGTGGATGACGTCGCCGAAGACATGTCCGTCGGAGCAGATCACGATACGGGCGCCGGGCGGGTGGATCCGCTCGATGTCCGTGCAGAGCCGGTGCAGGAAGCCGAGGGACAGGCGTTCGCCCTGATCGGGCAGGCGGCCCAACACCTTGGCCGGGTTGGGGGACTTGCAGGGGAAGGCGGGAAGGGTGAAGACGACCGGGGCGCCGTCGCGTACGAAATCCCCGATGCGGCGCAGCTGGTGGGGGAACGCCTGCACGGGCGCGGGGGTCCGCTCCATGGTGCGGTGGTGGGGCAGGAGCAGCCTGAGGATGGCGGCGCTGATGCGCGTGGGGCGGGGGTCCGGCGCGGTCGTCAGAGGCATGGGGGTCTCCGGGAAGCGGGAATCGGGAAGGAAGAAGCGTGGGGATGTGCCGGTGTGCCGGCCCGCGAGTGCGACGCTGGTTCGCCGGCGGGATGCGGCCGGGCGTCCGTGGCGTCGGGAGGGGACGGCCGGCGGGACGCGTGCGGCAACCGCATCCGGCCGGCCGGCGGGGGCCCGGCCGCCCGTCACCAGCGCGGACCAGGTCCGCCCGGGTCGTACGCCCCGGGCCCGCCGCGATCGCAGGCGGCGCTACGACACCGTCGGCCCGGTCGGCGGAAGAGGCGGCTGGTACGCGGCCGTCGGCCCGATCGGTGGAAGGGGCGGCCGGTACGCGGCCGTCGGCCCGTTGAGCAGGACGGGCACGTGCTGCCCCCTCTCCGCCGGGGAGCGTGTCAGAGGCGCACGTCGTAGTCGACCGGCAGGTGGTTGGTGCCGCGGGCCAGGACCGCCGGGATCCACTCGATCTCCTCGTCGGCGACGGCCGGACGCAGGCCCGGCAGTCTGGACAGGAGCGCGCCCAGGGCGATCTGGAGTTCGGCGCGGGCGAGGGCCGCGCCGGGGCAGAAGTGGATGCCGTGGCCGAAGGCGAGGTGGGGGTTGGGGCTGCGGTCGAGGTCCAGGGTGTCGGGGTCGGCGAAGCGGCGCGGGTCGCGGTTGGCCGCGCACAGGGAGACGATGACGGAATCGCCGGCCGGGATCCGGGTGCCCTGCAGGTCGCTGTCCTGATCGAAGAAGCGCCAGGTGGTGAGCTCGAAGGCGCTGTCGTAGCGGAGGAGTTCCTCGACGGCGCGGGGAAGCAGCGAGGGGTCGTCCCTCAGACGGGTGAGCTGGGCCGGGTGACGGAGCAGGGCGATCAGCGCGGTGGTGATCTGGTTGGTGACCGGTTCCTGGCCGGCGACCAGGAGCTGGAAGATCATCGAGTCCAGCTCCGCCTGGGACAGTTCACGCCGGTCCCGAGCCGCGACGAGGCCGGTGAGGAGGTCGTCGTCCCGGTGCGCGCGCTTGTGCGCGACGACCTCGGCGATGTAGTTCTGCAGCCCGTGCAGGCGGGCCTCGTACAGCGGGCGTCCCGGATCGGCGGGGCCGACGGGCTGGACCACCTTGCCCCAGTCGCGGTCGAACCGCGCGGCCTGCGTCGGTGGCAGGCCGATGACCTCGGCGAGCACCTGGAAGGGGAAGTGCGCGGCGAAGCCCGCGACGAGGTCGGCGGGGCCGTTCCCGGGCAGGTCGTCGACGAGTCGGTCGGCCAACTGCTGCATGCGCGGGCGGAGCCGCTCGATCCGGCGCGGGGTGAAGGCGTCGGTCACGAGGCGCCGCATGCGGGTGTGCTGCGGCGGGTCCTGATGCAGCAGGTGCACCTGGAGCTGGGAGTGCTGGGGCTCGGGCATGATCGAGGCGCGGGCGCGCCAGCGGGGGTTGCCCCGCTCGTGGTTCTTGCCGAGACGGTCGTCGCCCAGCGCGGAGTGGGCGGCGTCGTATCCGGTGACGAGCCAGGCCTGGACGCCGCTCGGGAACAGGACGCGGTGGACCGGCCCGTCCTCGCGCATCCGCGCGTACAGCGGGTAGGGGTCGCGCTTGTAGGGGCAGCCCATGAGCGGGACGGGTTCCCGTGTGTCCGCGGTGCGTGTGTCCGCGGTGGCCGTCGGTTCCTGGGGGGTCATGTCCGGGCTCCTCACAGGGCGAGTTCGGGTCGGTGGTGGTCCAGCCACAGGGCGAGGTCGACGACGCGTTCCAGACGCAGCCGGTGACCCCACCGCAGCCGGTCGGGCGGGGTGTCGAGGCAGGGTTTGATGCGGGTTTCGTCGACGAGGTCCCGGACCTGCGCGCCGGCCAGGGCGTCCCGGGCCAGGTTCTGCAGGCCGCGGTTGTAGTCGGGGTGGTGGGTGGCCGGGTAGTGGTTCTTGGGCCGGTGCAGGACCGAGTCGGGGGCGAGGCCGGTGCCCGCGGCGCGCAGGAGGCTCTTCTCCCGGCCGTCGTGGCTCTTCAGCGACCAGGGCACGTTGAAGGCGTACTCGACCAGTCGGTGATCGCAGTACGGGACCCGCACCTCCAGGCCCCGCGCCATGCTCAACCGGTCCTTACGGTGCAAGAGTTGGCGCAGCCAGCGGGTCAGGGACAGGTGCTGCATCTCGCGCTGCCGGTGTTCGGCCGGTGTCTCGTCGTCCAGGTGCGGCACGTCGGCCAGCGCGCCGCGGTAGGTGCCGTCGCGGAACTCGGCCATGCGCAGGTCGAGTTCGGGGTTGAGGGGCATGGCGGCCTCGTCGCCGGTCACCAGCAGCCAGGGGAAGGTGTCGGCGGCGAGGGCCTCGGGGCTGTGGAACCAGGGGTAGCCGCCGAACACCTCGTCCGCCGCCTCCCCGGACAGGGCGACCGTGGAGTGCCGGCGGATCTCGCCGCACAGCAGATACAGCGAGGTGTCCATGTCGCCCACGCCGATGGGCGAGTCCCGCGCCACGACGACGGCCCTGCGGTGCTCGGGGTCGAGCAGGGCGTGCGGGTCGAGGACGACCGTGCTGTGGTCGGTGCCGATGAAGGCGCCGGCCTCGATGGCGTACGGGGTGTCGTGCCCGGTGCGCAGGACGTCGCCGGTGAACCGCTCGGCCTGGTCGCTGTAGTCGACGGCGTGGGAACGGATGCGGGCGTCCGGGCCCTCGCGCAGACGGAGTTCGTCGGCGAGCAGCGCGGTCAGGACGGTGGAGTCCAGGCCGCCGGACAGCAGGCTGCACACCGGGACGTCGGCCTCCAGCTGGCCACGGGCCGCGGTGCCGACCAGGTCGCCGACGCGCTCGACGGTGGTGTCGAGGTCGTCGGTGTGGGGTGCGGCCGCCAGCTGCCAGTACACCCGTTCCCGCACGCCGTCGCGGTCCAGGACCAGGCATGCGCCGGGCTGCACCTCCCGGACCCCGGACCACAGCGTCGGCCCGGTGTTGAACAGCAGGCTGTAGGCCTCCCTCAGTCCGTCGGCGTCCACCCGCGGCCGTATCTCGGGGTGGGCGAAGAGGGCCTTGGGCTCCGAGGCGAAGGCGAGGCCGCCGTCGACCCGTGCCCAGAAGAGGGGTTTGACACCGAGCCGGTCCCGCACCAGCACCAGCTTCTGGGCCCGCTCGTCCCAGACGGCGAAGGCGAACATGCCGTCCAGGTGCTCGGCGACGGCCTCGCCCCACTCGGCGTAGGCGCGCAGCACCACCTCGGTGTCGCTGCGGGTGCGGAAGTGGTGTCCGCGGGCGCGCAGTTCGGTTCGCAGCGCGTGGTGGTTGTAGATCTCGCCGCTGTGGCTGAGCACGAGGGCGGGTGCCTCGGGTCGGTCCGGCATGGGCTGTGTGCCGCCCGCGAGATCGATGACGGCCAGCCGGCGGTGGCCGAGGGCGGCCCGCTCGCCGAGCCAGATGCCGCCGGCGTCGGGGCCGCGGGGGGCGAGCGTGGCGGTCATGGCCTCGATGACCGGGGTACGGGCGCGGGCGTCGCCGTGGAAGGACGCCCAGCCGGTGATTCCGCACATGAGTACTCCTGGATCAGGGGGAACGGTTCAGCGATCAGCGGGGATCGGTGTCGGGGCGCCGGCCGGGCAGCGCGAGCAGGGGTACGGCGAGGCAGGCGGCCGCGGCGGCCAGGGCCAGTGCGGCCCGGGCGCCGGCTGCCGGGCCGGTGATGCCCCAGGCGGCGGTCGCGAGGGCCGGGCCGAGGGCGAAGCCGAGGCTGCGGGCGAGTTGCACCGTGGAGCCGACGGCGGCGATCCGGTCCGGTGGGGCCGCGCCCATCACGAGGGCCTGGGTGGGGCCGCCGTTCAGGCCCATGCCGATGCCGGCCAGGGCGAGGCGCCAGGCCACCGCTGTGGGCGACCAGTCCTCCCCCAGCGACAGCAGCAGGAGCAGCCCTGTCGCGGTGAGCGCGGCGCCGGTGACGGCGACCGCCCGGGGTCCGCAGCGGGCCGGCCCGCTCGCGCGGGACCGGTACCAGGAGGCGTCGGCCAGGCGCCCGCCGAGGGGGCCGGCCAGGGCCATGCCGAGCGGGAAGGCGAGCACCGTGAGCCCTGTGGTGGTCGCGCTGAGCCCGTCGTCGCGCTGCAGGTGCAGGGCGACGACGTAGTGCATGGCGGCGAATCCGGCCGCCAGCGCCAGGACCGCGCCGTGTGCCCGCAGCAGTCCGGGGACGCGCAGCACACCGACGAGGGGCCGGCCGCCCGCGCCCCGCAGCCACCACCCCAGCGGCGGCAGGGCGGCCACGGCGAGCAGCAGCCACCGCGGGCCGTCCGCGGCCAGCGTCAGCGCCAGCAACAGGGTCGCCACACCGACGGCCAGCAGCGCGGTGTCCCCCAGGGACCGCCGGGAGACGCGCGGCCTCGCCGCACGCGCGCGAACCTCCCGCACCGGCCGCGCCACGGGCATCGCCAGCACGGCGAAGGCCAGTGCGCAGAAGGGCAGTTTGACCAGGAAGACGGAGCGCCAGCCCAGGTGGTCGAGCAGCAGCCCGCCCACGGCCGGTCCGAGCATCGCGCCCAGCGGTCCCAGGGTGGCGGGCACGCTCATCGCCCGTCCGCGCAGCTCCGGCCGTACCGAGCGCATCGCGAGCACCGGCATCGACACGAAGAGCACCGCGCCGAAAGCGCCCTGGGCGATCCGGGCGGCGATCAGCCAGGCGGCCCAGGGAGCGGCGGCGGTCAGGGCGCCGCACAGCCCGAAGCCTGCGGTCGCGACCAGCACGGCGCCGCGCGTCCCGTACCGGTCCAGCAGCCGACCGGCGGGCAACAACAGGGCGACCACGGGCAGTTGACAGCCCAGTGCGGCCCACTGCGCGGTCGCGGCGGACACCCGCAGACCGTCGGCGATGTCCGCGAGTGCCACGTTCACGATGCTCATGTCGAGCATCGCCACGAACGACAGCACACCCGCCACCGCGACGTGCAGCCAGCGATCCTCGCCCACGGGTGCGGGGCCGGCCCGCCCCGGCTCGGGACGGTGCGGTTTCACGCTTCCGGACACGGCACGTCTGCTCCTCAACGCCATGAGGGGGCTTCCTGCTTCGGCTGGGCCGGGGTCCGGTGGTCGAAGGCGATCAGCGGGTCACCGGTGAGCGGGTGGTCGACCACGGCCGCGCGCACGCCGAACACCTCGGCCAGCAGCGGCGGGGTGAGCACCTCGCGGGGCGGTCCGGAGGCGATCACGGTCCCGGCGTGCAGGACGTGCAGCCGGTCGCAGACGGACGCGGCGGCGTTGAGGTCGTGCAGCGACACCAGGGTCGTACGGCGCCGGCCACGCAGCAGGGCGAGGAGTTCGACCTGGTGCCGGACGTCGAGGTGGTTGGTCGGCTCGTCCAGGACCAGGACGTCCGGGCCCTGCGCGAACGCCCGTGCCAGAAGCACCCGTTGCCGTTCGCCACCGGACAGGGCGGCGAACCGGCGTCCGGCCTGACCGTCCATGCCGACGTCGGCGAGAGCGCGGGCGACGACGTCCCGGTCGGTGGCGTCCTCGCCCGCGAACGCCCGCTTGTACGGCGTACGCCCCATGGCGACGACCTCACGCACCGTCAGTTCGAAGTCGCTGCCGCGCTCCTGTGGCAAGGCCGCGACATGCCGGGCCGCCAGGGCCGGAGTCAGCTCGCGGATGTCGGTGCCGGCCAGCAGAACCCGTCCGGCGGTCGGTCTCAGGTGGCGGTACACCGTGCGCAGCAGCGTGGACTTGCCGCTGCCGTTCGGGCCGACGAGACCCGTGATCTCGCCCTCGGCCGCTACCAGATGTGCGCCCGCCACGACCGTGCGGCCCGCGTAGGCCACCCGCAGGTCCTCGATGTCGATCCTCAACTGTCGCTCCCCAGCCGCCGGTCCAGCAGGTACAGCAGGGCCGGAGCGCCCAGCAGGGAGGTGACCACCCCGACCGGGAGCTCCTGGGCGTCCATGGCCGTACGGCAGACGATGTCGACCACCACGAGCAGCACGGCGCCGCCGAGCGCGGAGACGGGCAGCAGCCGCCGGTGGTCGCCGCCGACGAGCAGCCTGCAGACGTGCGGCACCATCAGCGCGACGAAGGCGATCGCCCCGGAGGCGGCGACGAGGACGCCGGTGAGCACGCTGGTCACCGTGAACAGTTCGCGGCGCAGCCGGGTGACGTCGACGCCGAGCCCGGCCGCCGTCTCGTCGCCCATCAGCAGGGCGTTCAGGCCGCGGGCGCGGGCCTGCAGGCACAGCCAGGCGCCGGGTACGGCGAGGGCCGGGAGGGCGAGGAGGTCCCAGGTCGCCCCGCCGAGGCTGCCCATGAGCCAGAAGAGCACGCTGTGGGTCTGCTGCTCGTCCCCGGCCCGCAGCACCAGATAGCTGGTGAAGCCGGACAGGAACTGGCCGATGGCGACCCCGGCCAGCACCAGGCGCAGCGGCGCGAACCCGCCGCGCCGGGCGGCCACCGCCCAGACGAGCGCGAAGGTGGCGAGCGCCCCGGCGAAGGCCGCTCCGGACAGGCCGACGCCGAGTGTCCCGCCGGTGCCGAGGCCGAGCACGAGGGCGGCGACGGCGCCGAGCGAGGCACCGTTGGAGATGCCCAGCAGGTAGGGATCCGCGAGCGGGTTGCGCACCAACGCCTGCACGGCCGTACCCACCAGACCGAGCCCGGCTCCGACGAGCGCGGCGAGCAGGGCGCGGGGCACCCGGAGCTGCCAGACGATGAGGTCGTCGGTGCCGGGCCTCGGTGCGGCCCCGGTCAGTCTGCGCCCGACCACGTTCCACACCTCGGCGGGTGGGACGGAGGTCGACCCCCAGGCCACCGCCGCCGTCAGGGCCAGCAGCAGGACGATGCCGAGGACGAGCAGCAGCGGCCCGGCGGGCAGGATGCGCGCGTCCCCGGCCGTGCCGGTGTCCGCGCGCCGCGAGAGAGCGGACCGCACGGCTAGCGGACCTTTCGCGGGTAGAGGGTGCGGGCGATCTCCCGTACGGTGTCGGCGTTCTGCACGCCGGCGATGGTGGTCCGCTCGGAGCCGATCCGCAGGAAGTGGCCCGCCTTGACGGCCTTGAGCCCCTTCGTGGCCGGGTTGCTCCTGAGCCACTGTTCTGCCTCGTCGAAGGCCCTGTCGTTCGCCGCGGCGCTGCCCCGGTCGCGTACGCCGAGCTGGATCCAGTCGGGGTTCTTGGCGATGACGTCCTCCCAGTCGGTCTGCCGGTAGTCGCCGTGGCAGTCGGCGAAGACGTTGCGGGCGCCGGCGAGGGTGATCACGGCGTTGGCGACCTGGCGGTCGCAGACCACGGTGGGCTGCTTGGTCCCGGCGTCGTAGTCGAAGAAGAAGTACGTCGGGCGTTCGCTCGGTGCGGTGCCGCCGATCGCCTTCCGGACCGCGTCGACCTTCGCGCGCATGCCGGCGACGAGTTCCCGCGCCCGCGCGCTCGTGCCGGTGACCGCGCCGAGGGAGGTGATGTCCGACTCGACGGCCGACAGGTCGGTGACCGGTTTGGTGCTGCGCGCGGCGCAGGCGGTGGACTTCAGGTAGAGGTGCTTGATGCCGGCCGCCTTGAACTCGTCCTCGGTCGGCGCGTCACCCATCCCGCCGCCGCCCATGCCGCCCATCGCGGCGAAGGTGTCGAGGTAGAGGTCGGCGCCGGAGCCGAGCAGCTTCTCCTTCGGGATGACGCTCCGGCTGAGCACCTTGACCTTCTGCGCCCGCGCGTCGAGCGGACCGGGCAGTGTGCCCTTGCCGGGCGGGAACCCGGTGCCGATCACCCGGTCCCCCACGCCGAGCCGCAACAGCAGCTCCAGGCCGGAGGCGTTGCTGGTGACGATCCTCCGGGGGGCCTTGGCGAAGGTCGTCGCGGCGCCCGCGCAGTCGGTCACGGTCACCGGGTACCCGCCGGACACGGCCGCCCCCGCACCGCCGTCCGCGGCGTCCTGCCTCCCACCGCCGCCGCAACCCGCCACCAGCAGGCCGCCCAGTACGACGGCCGCCGTACCGCCCCACATGCGAGAACGCATCGAACAACTCCAAGTTCCACTCGGTACGCGGGTGAACCTCCGTCACCCGGTCCAGTAGTCGGGGCGCGGGCGCCGGGAGTTCCCGGAGGCCGGAGATCCGGTTCGAAAGCGTCCGGAACGGGTTCGGAGGGGCGCGGGCCGCACGCGAAGGACGCCACGGTCCGGCTCGGAGGGCGGCCTCGGTCGCACGTGGAGAACGCAGCGATCCGACTCGAAGGATGGCCTCGGTCGCACGCGAAGAACGCCGCGATCCGGCTCGAAGGGGCGCCAGTCGCACATGCAGGGCGGCACGGTCCGGCTCGGGGGAGGTGGCCCTGGTCGCACGCGAAGCACGCCGCGATCCGACTCGGAGGGGGCGCCGGCCGCACGCGAAGCACGCCGCGATCCGGCTCGAAGGGACGCCGGTCGCACAGGAGGGGCGCCACGGTCCGGCTCGGAGGGTGGCGCCGGCCTCGTGGGGCGGGCGCCACCCTCCGGACGGCTCAGGCCGCCAGCGTGGCGGCGGGCCGCTCCGCGGCGTCGAGCAGGTCCGTCAACGTCGCCCGGGCACGGGCCACTCGCGAGCGGACCGTGCCCACGGGACAGTCGCTGACCGCGGCGGCCTCCGCGTAGGGCAGGCCGAGCAGCTGGGTGAGGACGAACGCCTCCCGGCGCTCGTCCGGCAGACAGGCGAGCAGGTCCAGCAGGGCGATGCCGTCGTCGAATCCGGGCAGGTCCCGCGGCTGGGCCGACTCGACCGCCAGTTGCCAGTCCGCCACGTCGGACAGCTTGGGCCGGGCGGCGGCGTACCGGTAGCTGTCGATCACCGCGCGACGTGCGATGGACAGCAGCCAGGCGCGGGCCGAGGAGCGGCCCTCGAAGCGGTGCAGGCTGCTGATCGCGCGCAGGAACGTGTCCTGCGCGAGGTCGTCGACGGCCTGGGGGTCGGCGCAGAGGTGGGCGACATAGCGCTGGACGTCGCGGTGCAGGGCACGGACGAAGTGCTCGACCGCTTCCGGGTCGCCGCCACGGGCGGCCAGCGCCCAGGCGGTTATCGACTCGTCGGCGGATACCGCCGGGTCGTACGCGGTCCGCGGTGCGGGCAGGACAGGAGTGATCACCTGGTGTCCTTCTCGGGTCAACCGTGACCGGACCGGGGCGCGGGTGAGCGCGGACGGTCCGGTGAGTGAGGGGACGGTCCTACGGCGCGCGACGCCGCCTACAGCGCAGGGCTGCGGCCGGATCGCCGGGGCACGGCAGTGCTACGGCATGGGGGCGTTGTGGCACCTGGGTGCCACGGCGTGCGCGCGGACGTATGACCGTGGCCCGAGGCGCACAGGGGCGGCCTCGGGATACCGGCTGTCTTCAGACGACAGCGGTCCCCACGGGAGGCCCGCGCGAGGTGATCGCGTGGATGAGGAGGTCGAGGCTGGGCTGCCGGTCGGAACGGGGCCGGCGCAGACGCCGGTCCGGGCGCTCGCCGGTGACGGGCAGGGCCAGCAGCAGCCGCAGCGGCGCGGCCAGCCATCCGGCCACGGCCCGCAGGACACGGAACGCGGCCCTCTCGCCGTACGCCAGCCACAGCCCGGTGAGGAGCGCGGCCAGCAGGTGGGCGGCCAGCATCCCGAACGACGAGGTGTCGCCGCCCATGGCGTGCCCCATGTGCGACATGTGACTCATGGACGTGTGCCCCATGTGTCCCATGTCCATGGAGTCCATCCGCATCGACCCCATGCGCATGTCCGTGGCCGCGGGTCCGGACGCCGGGGACAGCGCGCTCCCGGACGCCGACTGGGCGAGGGAGAACGCCGTGTGCAGCGCCGCCTGGGCGGCGACCACGAGCGGGACGACGAGCCACGGGCCGCGCTCACGGCCCGTCAGACACCAGCCCACACCGCCGGTAGCGGTCAGGCCCGCGACCAGCGCCCAGGCGGGAACATCCTGCCCGGACATCAGGACGTGGCCGAGGGCGGCGAGCACGACACAGACGGCCGCGAACACCGCGGCCCGTACTGTGCGCGAACACCACCCTGCTGTCATGTCACCCCATCCTCGCATCCCGGCTCGCGTCGTCATGCGGAGGTACGGACACTGCCCCGCCCACGCACTCACCGCACCGGACGTGACCCACGTCACCGGCGCGGCACGGAACCGGCGGGCCGTTCCCTACGACTGCTACGGCGGGGAGCATCTCAGCGGGATCGTCACAGGGGGTACCGGCCCGCCAGTACGAACTGGGGGACGCCGACGGCGGCTTCCAGGTAGAGGTGCGCGGGCCCGTCCGCCGTGGAGGGCACCAGGGTGAACGGCATACGCATCCCGGGAGCACCGGCACCGCCGAGGAACAGCGCGTAGGCCGACCAGGTGACGGACGCCGTCACGCCGACCGACACAAGGGTTTCCATGGTCGCCGCCGCGTGCCGCAGCCCGCGCACCGCCCGCGTGTGGAACGGCCAGGCCCCCCACACGGCGACGGGCGCGGTGGACGGCTCGGCTCCGGGGGCCCGTACCGGCCGTTCATCTCCCTGTCGGACCACATCGCGGCGCTCCGCGCGGCCCTCGGCACCGGGGAACTGTCCGGGCCCCGTCGGGGTCACGGTCCCCGAGCCGCTCACCCACCTTGAGGTGACCCGGGCGCTGGGCCGCGCCCTGCACCGCCCGGCGCTCGACGCCCTCGGCTTGGCACTCGACTCGGCGCTACGACCGGCGGGTTGAGGACCTCCCGGCTCTCGGCCGGGACCGGCCGACGCTCCCGGCGGGCGGGTGCGGGACCGGGACACCGGCCGCGCGCGCCGCGTGCGGAATCGTCCACCGCGCGGGACCATGGGCGTCCGGGCGCCCCCGCTGCGGGCCCCGGCGGAAGACGGGCGACAAGGAGGACGCCGTGTGCCGACTGTTCGGGCTGATCAGTTCCCCGCTCCGCAGCCACGCCACGTTCTGGCTGCTGGACGCCCCCGACAGTCTCAGCGCGCAGAGTCACCGCGAACCCGACGGAACCGGACTCGGCTACTTCGACGCGGACGGCACGCCACAGGTGCACAAGGCGCCGATCGCGGCCTATGAGGACCGGGTCTTCGCCAGGGAGGCCCGAGAGGTGGAGTCGGCCACCTTCCTCGCCCACATCCGCTACGCCTCGACCGGCGGACTGGACGTGCGCAACACGCATCCCTTCGAGCAGCACGGGCGGCTCTTCGCCCACAACGGGGTGATCGAGGGACTGGACGAACTCGACCGCCACCTGGGCGAGGACCGTTCGCTGGTGCACGGCGACACCGACTCCGAGCGCTTCTTCGCCCTGGTCACACGGGAGACCGCGGCACACGGCGGGGACGTGTCCGCCGGCCTGGAGTCGGCGGCACGCTGGGTCGCCGGGAACCTGCCCCTGTTCGCGCTCAACGTCGTCCTCGTCACCGCCCGGGAACTGTGGGCCCTGCGCTATCCCGCCACCCACGAGTTGTACGTCCTACGGCGCCCGGCGGGCGGTCACCAGGGATCGCGGCATCTGGACCACACCGGACGGGACGGCCGTCTGCGGGTGCGCTCGGCGCACCTCGGTGACCGTCCGTCCGTCGTCGTGGCCAGCGAGCGCCTGGACGAGAGCCCGCACTGGCAGCTCATGGCACCCGGCGAACTGCTCCACGTCGGTCCCGACCTTCGGGCGACCTCCCGCATCGCCCTGGCCGGTCCCCCGGCCCACCCGCTGGGCCTGTCCGATCTGCGCCCCGAAGCGGCGGCCTCGCAACGGCCCGCGTAGCCCGGCGGGCGTCCCAGTGATCCGACTCACCGACTCAAAACTTGCGCAACCCGTAAAATTTCCATCGTGGAGACTACCGAAGTGACGGGTTGGGAGACCGCCGTGCTCGACGGCGGGCCGGCGGACGGGCTGCGCATGAAGGTCTCCGACCGGCCGCGCGTGATCCAGGTGACGTGCCCCTGCCCGGTCGAGGCCGCACCGCCCGGAGGCATACGCGCGGAAGCGGTGTACCTGTACCGCCGCGACTACACCGTCATCACCGAGCCCCTGCGGTACGGCTTCGACGTCGCCAGCCCCTGACCGGCCGCCACGCGAGGTTCTTCGCGGCGGTCAGGCGTCGGAGTCGGGCTTGCCGCGTGCCGCCTTGTAGGCCTGGGCCGGGGTCATCGACACACCGTTGTAGGTGACCGTCCTGTAGGGGCTGACCTTGGCACAGGTCTTGGCCTGGTCGGCGGTGGAGGCGTGGGCGCCGCCGACGGCGGCCTGGGTGTCGGCGGGCGCGGGCGAGGAGTTGCCGCCCGGGTAGCCGGTACCGCTCGGCCAGTCGCTGCCGATGACCAGGGTCAGGCCGGTGCCGGTGCCCTGCTTCAGGTGCGCGGAGGACAGCCCGAGCGCCTTTGCGGCCGTCTTGGCCTCGTCCTTCTGACCGGGGCCGTAGGTGAGGGTGGTGGTCGCCGCGGGGCTCGGGGCGTTGGCCGTGGTGGTGGCGGTGCTGAAGCCCTGGTCGGTCAGCGCGGTCGCGATGTCCGAGGCACGGCCGGTGACCGATGTGCCGTTCTCGACCGTGACGGCGATCCGCGACGCCGGTACGGCCGGGGCGGTGGCCTTCGCGGTCGCCGAGGCCGCGGCGGACTTCTTGCCGGAGCCGGTGGTCAGCGACTGGTCGTTGGCGATGGTGGAGAACAGCGTCCTGGCACCCGAGCCCACGACGACCCGGTCCTTGTTGTTCGGGTCGGCGGCCGTCTGCATCGTCGTGAACGTCATCCGCTTCGTCGGCACCTTGTTCACGTCCGACGCGAGCGAGATCAGCTTCTTCACGCTGCCCAGTCCGTCGTCCACGGTCAGCGCCTTGGTGGCGGCGTCGGCCAGGTCGTAGACGGCACTGGGGTCGGTGAGCGTCCCGGCGCTCTTGAAGTTGCGGATCATCGCGCTGAGGAAGATGTGCTGCGAGATCGTACGGCCCAGGTCGCTGCCGTCGCCGAAGCCGTGCCGGGAGCGGACGAACTCCAGGGCCGCGACGCCCTTGAGGGTGTGGGATCCCTTGGACAGCTTCAGGTGCGAGTAGGTGTCGTAGACGTCGTCGGTGACGCAGACGGAGACACCGCCGACCGCGTCGGACATCTTCACGACGCCGGAGAAGTCGAGCTTGACGAAGTGGTCGATCGGGATCCCGGTGAGCTGGTGGACGGTGGCCACCTGGCAGGCGGGGCCGTACTGCAGCGCGCTGTTGATCTGGCCGTAGTACCCGGACGTGGACTGGCCCGTCTCGCTGTCCTTGCAGGCCGGGACCTTGGTCATGGTGTCGCGGGGAATGCTCATCACCGTCGCGTTGGAGCGGTCGGCGGATATGTGCACCACCATCTGCACGTCCGCGTTGCTGCCGGTCTGCACCCCGGTCTTCGAGCAGCCGCCGCCGAGCTTGCAGTCGGCCGCGCTGGTGCGGCCGTCCGAGCCCATGACCAGGATGTTGATCGGGGTGCGGCCGAACGCGTCGGCCTTCTCGCTGCCGCCCTTGCCGTCGAGCGAGACGCTGTGGATGTTGCCGTTCAGGTGCTCGTAGAACCACCAGCCCGCGCCCGCCGTGACCACGATGGCGGTCGAGAGGCTGATCCCGAGGACCTTCAGTACCCGCCTGCCGCGGCCCGCCGGACGGGCCCGGTGCCCCCGCCTGCCGCCGGAGCGGGCAGCCGCCCGGGCCGCGGCCCGGCCGCCCGCAGGACGCGGCCCGTCGGGCTCGCCCGCTCGCTGTCCGGGCACCCGCGCACCACGGCTGCGGGTGGCCTGGCCGGCGGGCCCGTCCCACGGGTCGCTCATCTCCCACTCCCCTGAAGGGTCGGGCCCCTCAGGCCGGGCCGTGGGGTGTACGGCCAGGCCCGCGCGGCGGTGTACGGGCGGGCGGAGCGCGTCGCTCCACCTTGCTTGCGTAGTTGCGCAATCTAACAAACCTGGGCCCGAACAGCACAGATCCACACACGATTCACAGGTGAGGCATCTCATGGAATCGCCAGGCGGACCGGGGCGGTACGGGAGCGGGAGTCTACGCGTCCCGCATAAGAAAGGAACCGGGTGTGGGTGAGAACGGCCGGTGCCGTCAGCCCCCGAGCCCGCGCAGCTCCTGGACGGGGAGCGAGGTGTTGGTGCTGCGCCGCAAGCGTGCGGTCAGCTGTCCCACCATCACGCGGACCAGGGTCACGACGTCGGGATCGTCGATGTAGTAGACCTGGCGTCGGCCTTCGCGGCGGGAGCGGACGAGTCCGGCGAGCTTCAGCTTCGCCAGGTGCTGGCTGACCGCGGGCAGCGCGCCGCCCACCCGGTCCGCGAGATGTGTGACATCGCTCTCCCGCTGCGACAAGGCCCACATCAGGTGCAGCCGGGCGGGAGAGGCGAGCAGCCCGAACGCCGCGGCGGCCTCCGCCAGCACCTCGGCCGGCGGGTCCTGGAAGCCAGCGGCGTTCTCCGTCACGGTCCCCTCCCGTCCCCGCCCTCGTCACAGCCGACGCACACGCGCCCACCCAGTGTAGGCGCCCGGCTCCAGGGACCCTCGCCCTGGCCCGGTCACTCCTCGTAGTAGTTGTTGACCTCGACGTCCGGCTCGTCGTCGTCGAACGCCTCGTTGAGCAGCGCGCCACCGATGAGGCCCGCCGCGCCGGCCCCGATGAGCGCCCCCGCGCCGAAGCGTCGGCCGCCGCTCTGCTGGTGGTGGTCGTGGTCCTCGTACGGCTGCGCGTATCCCTGATGGGGGTACCCCTGATGGGGATAACCCTGCTGGGGATAGCCCTGCTGGGGCGGGGTGTAGAAGGGCGGCGGCGTGGTCTGGACGCGCTGCGCGCAGGCGCCGCAGGTCTGGACGGGCCGGGGTACGCCCCACTGCGGGGACCAGGTCACGGTCACGACGCCCGGGCCGTGCTGGGGGTCGAAGAAGCAGGTCACGGTGGAACTCCCGGTGGGTTGCGGGGATGTGGGGTACGCCGGGGCCGACGGGGCGGCGACCGGTGGGTTCGGCGGGACGGGCGGCACATACGTCCCGGCGCTCGTCCGCGGTGCTGTGAGCGGGGCCGGACTCGGGCTCGGGGCGGAAGGAGGAGGCGGGTTCTGCCCGGGAGGCGAGGCCGGGCCCGGCGTTGCGGCCGGGGCCGGCTTCGCGGGCGTGTCCCGCAGCACCGTGACGCCGTAGTCGGCGGCGATGCCGGCGAGTCCCGAGGCGTAACCCTGGCCGACCGCACGGAACTTCCACTCCGCACCGTGGCGGTACAACTCGCCGAAGACCAGTGCGGTCTCGGCCGACAGGCCGCCGGCCGCGAGGTCGTAACGGGCCAGTTCGGTGCCGCTGTCCTGGTCGAGCACGCGGATGTACGCCCGGCGCACCTGCCGGAGGGTCTGGCCGCGGCCGGCGCCCTCGTGGTGGGACACCAGGAAGACGATCTTCTCGGCCCGGTCCGGGATCCTGGTCAGGTCGACCTGGATCCGCTGGTCGTCTCCGTCGACCGGAGTGCCGCCGCCCCCGTGCCGGACCGAGCCGTCGGGACTGCTCGGGTTGCCGGAGAAGACGACGTGCTCGTCGGACAGCACCCTGCCCGAGGCCTCGCAGAGCAGGGCGCCTGCGTCCGGTTCGCCACCGGTGTCCGCCTGCCAGCCCAGCCCGACCGTCACCGCGGTCAGTCCGGGGGCCTGCCTGCTGAGCGACACATTGCCGCCCTTGGTCAGGGACACACTCATCCACGTCCTCCACAGCCGCTCACACGTCCCGCATCCGTCATGACCAACGCTCCTGAGTCACTCTCAGTTCCCGGATTGCGCAATGTCTTAATCATGTAGCAGAACTTCGACGGGTCGTCGCCAGGGGCCAACTCGGCTTGCCCCACCGCCCCGAAGGCCCCCTAGGCTTGCGCAAGCAAGCAAACCAAGCATCGGCGTCCGGAGCACTCGGCGCGGATCTCGACCTGACTGGAGGACAACACCGTGGGCATCATCGGCTGGATCATCCTCGGCCTGCTCGCCGGAGCCATCGCCAAGGTGCTGCTGCCCGGCCGCGACCCGGGCGGGCTGATCGGCACCACCCTCATCGGCGTCGCCGGCGCCTTCGTCGGCGGCTGGCTCTCCGCCCGGTTCCTCGACCGCCCGGTGGAGAAGCACTTCTTCGACCTCTACACCTGGGGTGCGGCGATCGGCGGCTCGCTGGTCCTGCTCATCGGCTACCGCATCCTGTTCGGCAACTCCCGCGACTGATCCGGCCTCGGTCCGCACCACGAAACAAGCCGGGAGACCGCCCGGGCCGTCGGCAGCACCCAGGCCGTCGCCCGCGCGATCCGCGCCGCCGCGCTGGTCTCCCCCCGCCACGCCGCACCGACGCTCCCCGCGCCGACCGTGCCGGGGCCGCTCCCCCCTGCGTGTCGCCGCGCTGCTCGAAGCGCATCGGGCCGTATGCGTGCCTCGTGTCGAGGGCAACGGCCGGGTTGTGGCGACCCAGGCCGGGGCAGTGACCCGGTAGGCCTAGAGCGGACGGTTCCCTGTCTGTTTGTATGACCTCTGGAAGGCAGTTCAGGGAGGTCGCAGACATATGGTGTCCATGGAGA
This sequence comes from Streptomyces durhamensis, assembly GCF_000725475.1. Taxonomy (NCBI): domain Bacteria; kingdom Bacillati; phylum Actinomycetota; class Actinomycetes; order Kitasatosporales; family Streptomycetaceae; genus Streptomyces; species Streptomyces durhamensis. The sequence goes on along the minus strand of NZ_JNXR01000004.1, from coordinate 157,944 downwards.
GCATTCTCGCGTTCGCGGCGATGTCCCTACTCGTGATCGTGATACCCGGGCCCAGCGTGCTGTTCGTGATCGGCAGAGCCCTCGCGCACGGCCGCCGCACAGCCCTCGCGACCGTCCTGGGCAACCTGATCGGTTCGTACCTGCTGGTGGCCGCTGTGGCGTGGGGCCTCGGCACGCTGGTGGAGACTTCCGCGGCGGTGTTCACGGGCGTGCGGCTGGCTGGTGCGGCGTATCTCGTCTACCTCGGCGTCCAGGTGTTTCGGCACCGCAAGGAGATGCGCGCGGCGGACATGGAGGCTCCGGCGGGTGAGCGGCGCGGCGATCTGCGCACGATCCTGGACGGCATCTTCGTGGGCTTCACCAACCCGAAGGGCCTCGTCTTCTTCGCGGCGGTGCTGCCGCAGTTCGTGAACCACTCGGCGGGCCGCGTCCCCCTTCAGATGATGCTGCTGGGGCTGGTCCCCATCTCCATCGGCATGATCACGGACACGCTCTGGGGACTGGGCGCCTCGGCGGCCCGTTCCTGGTTCGCCCGCTCGGACCGCCGCCTGTCGATGGTCGGCGGGGTGGGCGGCTTCGCGATGATCGGGCTGGGTGTCACCGTGGCAGCGACGGGCCGCGCCGACTAGCTCCCCCTGAGGTCAGTGACGGCCGGCAGCATGGCGCCCGGGGTGCTCATACTGGTCGTGGGCCAGAGTCCGCGGGGTAGATCGTCCGTCAGCGGTTGACTTGTCGAGTGGCGCGGTACCGCGCCGGTCAACTCCCTTGCCCGGTGCGTGGACGGCTGGGATTCCGGCCGTGGGCACCACGCTGCGAGCGACCGCGGGGGGAGGGACAAGGGCGACGGCTCCGCCGAACCCTCCCCCTGGGGGAGGCTGCACATTCGAATCGTGACGAGCTACTTGTCGATCGGCGACTTCTCCCGCGCCACCCACATGACCGTCAAGGCTCGGCGCCACTACCACGGGATCGGTCTGCCGGAGCCGGCCGACGTGGATGCGCAGACCGGGTATCGGGGCTACTCGGCGAGCAGATCCCCACGGCTCAGGTGGTGCGTGGCTTCCGGGGCCTCGGTATGCCCTTGGAGGAGACCAGGACCATCCTGACCGCCTCGGACGTGGCAACCCGCAAGCGGCACATCAGCGCGCACCTGCGCCGACTGGAGGAAGAGCTCGGCCGCACCCCGCGCGCGGTCGCGGCACTCCGCGACCTGCTGACGCCGCCCCCGTCCGGCAGCGCGCCCGCGATCGAGCTGCGCGGCGTCGGTACGGCCCCGGCTGCGGCCGTCACCGCGACGGTCGAGGCCCAGGACGTCACGAGCTGGTTCCAGGGCGCCCTGGGCGAACTGTTCGCGACCGTGGCCGGCCAGGGGCTGCGGGAGACCGGCCCCGCCGGAGGCGTGTACGGGGACGAGCTCTTCACCGTGCACCGGGGGCAGGCCACCGTCTTCGTGTCCTGCGACGGCCCCCTCCGGCCGCTCGGCCGGGTCGAGCGGCTCCACGTGCCGCCGGCGGAACTCGCCGTGATCGAGCACTGCGGCCCGCCCTCCGAAATCGACCGAGCCTAGGGCACGTTGGCCGCCCACGTTGCGCGTCACGCACTCGTCGTCGACGGCCCACCGCGCGAGTACCACCTGGCCGGCCAGCGCCAGACCGCGGACCGCGCACTGTGGCGGACCGAAGTCTGCCGGCCGGTCTTCCGCACCGGTGGGCCAGACCAACGGCCGCTGTCCGACAGCGACCCGGCGTGCACGACTCGGCAACGCTGAAGGTGCTCAGGCGGGAGACACCTGCTCCGTACGAGCGGCTTCACTTGCACGCCTCTGACGACCCGTGGGGCAGCCGCGACACTTTTCATCCCTACGGGTGAATCAGCGGATGGATGTCCGGACTCCTCCCGCTCTGTGCGGTGTGCTGGGCCACGCAGCCCTGACGCTGTCACAGGGCGGCCGTATCAGGACAGGGGGGCGGGACGTATGGGTGTCTTCGTTCTGGGCGCGTGGCTGCTGACCGCCGGTCTCGGCGGGTACCTCGCCACGGTGTGGGTCCGGCACGGTGGACTGCGGCAGCGCACGCCGGGCGTGACGCGGCTGCCGCTGTGGCTCGTGCTCGGCCATGTTGCTCTCGCCGTGGCCGGACTCGCCGCCTGGACCGCCTATGTGGTGGGAGGGGTGCGGAGTTCGGCCTGGGCGGCGTGCGCGGTCGTGCTGATCGTGGCCGCGTTCGGCTTCATGATGCTGCTGCGCTGGCTGCCCAGCTCCGGGCGCCACTCCCACGGCGGCGCCACGGCCGAGCGGCACTTCCCGCTCACGGCCGTGGTCGCCCACGGTACGACCGCCGGTGCCACCGTGCTGCTGGTGCTCCTCGTCGTCCTGGGCAAGGCCTGAGCGGCCGTACCGCGTCGGCGCATGCGGGAGCGTGGTTCACTTCCCTGAGGTCCGGCGGCGCGCGGCCACCAGCACCAGTCCGCCGACCGCCGTCACGGCCAGCGCCCCCGCGGCCAGCATCGGCGTGCCGTCGCTTCCCGTGGCGGCGAGGCTGCCACCGGTGCCGCCCGAACCGCCCGTCCCGGACGCGGTCGACATGGAGCCGGAACTGCCGGACGTCCCCGAGGTGCCCGACGTACCCGTGGTGCCGGTGGTGCCTGTCGCACCCGTCGTACCGGAGCCTCCGGTCGACTGGCCGTGCGGGTCGTTCTCCTGGCCTCCGGTACCCGTACCACTCGTGCCCGTACCAGCCGAGCCGCCACCTGTGCCCGTGCCGCCGTCGCCGGAGTTCCCGCCGTTCGCGGCGCCTCCGGAGGTGCTCGTGCCCGGGTCGCCGTCACGGGTCACGTCGACGTTCAGGTACGCCGTGTCGTTCGACGTGTTCCTGTCGAACGCCGGGTGGATGCCGTACACAGAGCTGACCGACACCTCGCCCCTGGTGTCCTGGGCCGTCTTGCCGATCTTGAGGACGAAGGTGTAGTCGAGGGACTGGTCGACCTCAAGGGTGTGGTCGCCGGGCGCGCACACGTACGTGGTGTGGCCCGGTTCCGACGGGCCGGTCGGGCCGTCGATCCCGAACGGCTCGCAGTCCCCGGGCACGTCGACGGCGACGGTGCCCTTCGGGATCCGCACCATCAGGGCCGGCTGGTCGTCGCTCTCCTGCTCGCGGACCCAGCCTGGCCCGACGTCGCGCAGCGTCGCGGTGACGGTCACCCGGCTGCCGGGCGTCCCTTCGGCGAGGTCTCCCTGCGCCTCCAGGTCGGCCGTGCTGTCCGCGGTCAGGGCCAGCCGCCGGTAGCTGTCGTCGAAGCCCTCCCTCGGTGTTTCGCCGGTGGGGCTCGTGCCGTACTCGACGGCCTCCATCAGCGCCTTGGGCAGCGCCTTGAACCGCACGGGCGTGGTGACGGTGGCGCCCGGCTCGACGGCCTTGTCCAGCTCGCACAGCGCCTGCCTGACATGGTCCGCGACGGTCGAGTAGGTGCACCCGTCCATGTGCGCCGGAAAGTCCAGGCCGCGGGTCAGCCGGATCCGGAAGGTCACTCCGTCCGCGGCCGCCGTGCCCTTGTTGGTGATGGTGACCGGCTGGTCGTACACCTCGCCGGGCTTGGGGGTGGCGGTCGGCAGGGTCGAGACCACCAGGTCGGGAGCGGGCTCCTCGGCGTGCGCCAGGGGTGCGGCGAGCACGGGCAGGCCGATGCCGATCGCGGCGGCGGCCACGCAGGTCGCCGCGGGGCGGAGGGCTGAGCGCACGTTGGATCTCCTCGAAGGCGCAGGACATGACCCGGCCCGCAGGGCCGGTTGATCATGTACTGGACACCCGGAAGGGCCCAGAGGTTGTACGGACACGTGAAGGGCCCGGAAGGTTGTCGGCAGGACACGCATCCTCGGCGGGATCCTGGGCAGCCGCCACGGTGAGGCAACCTCAGGTCAGGGATCGCCGAACGAGGACGAGGGACGCGTGGCAGACACCGCAGGCACCAACGAGCCGACCGCCCCGGACCGGCTGGTGATCAGCCGTACCACCGTGGACGACGTCACGGTCGTCACGGTGTCCGGCGAGATCGACTACCACACCTCCGGTCTGCTCCGCCAGGCACTGACGCCCGAAGAGTCCGCGACGCCGCCTCGCACCGTCGCGGACTTCACGGGCGTGGCGTTCATGGACTCCAGCGGCATCAACGTCCTCATCACCGCGCACCAGGCCCACGGCCCGGCCGGCTGGCTGCGCCTGGCCGGCGTGCGCTCAGCCGTCCTGCGCACCCTGGAGATCGTCGGCTTCACCGAACTCGTCGCCTGCTATCCCACGGTGAACGCGGCCGTGGCCGGCTGAGCTGCCCGGCCCAGGGCGGGCCGGCCCCGGGCCTGCGGGCACCCGTCGCCGGTCGGTGGCCGCCGGGCCTGGTGGGGCGGCGGAATCCGTGGTGTGCTGGGTAGTGGCGGGAAGGACCGAGAACAGACGCGGGGAAGCGGTCGGGAACCGCGCACCGCGCAATCCGGATCCGCGAGAAGCGGGTGGCCCTTCCCGCCCTGTCGTGGCGTCTCCGTGCGTCGCCGAGCGTCGCCGACACTGGCTGCACGCCTCACCGGCGACGGCCGCCGTCGCGCCGCGCCGCCCGCCGCGGCGCGGGGCGCGATCGGCACTCGGTCGGTGCGTAGGAGATACGCGTACGAGATACGCGCAGGCCCCGGCGTCCTTCGCTGCGGCACCGGACGCCGACGGGCCCTGTGCCGCGGACGGTTCTCGGACAAGACCGTGTCCGTGTGGTCTCTGTGACCACCCGCCCTCCCGCAGACCGGGGTGTGGTCTCGGATTCAGCCTCGTCCGCCGCTGAGGTTCCCCCACCGCGGCCCGAACTGCTTCCACTCCTCGTCCCACTCGGCCATGCGCCGCCGGATCAGCCGGCCGCGGACCAGCCATCCCGCGGCCCAGACCGCCGCGCCCGCCGACGGGGCGACAAGGGCGCCGGTGAGGGCCGCCTGCAGGTCCGCCGCGGCGCCGGTGACGGGCGGGGAGACCACATGGCCCGCGCGGTTGGTCCACACGGTCAGCGGGGATCCGGCGGGGGCGCCGGGCCGGACCTTGGCCTGGTCGGTGTGCACTCTGCCGTGCTCGTCCGTCCAGCGCACGGCGGCCCACACCCGCCCGTCGTCGTAGCCGCTTCCGGAGGTCGGGGTCCTGGCGGCGCCGTCCACGAGCACGGCGGGCACGGCGTGCACCTGGGCCTGCCGGGCGGAGAACGCCGAATCGGCGGTCTGTACCGCCGCCAGCCCGGCGACCACTCCCCCGAGCACGGCGACCACCCAGGTCGCCAGGACGATCCAGGCCTCGATGACGTCGCTGTGGCGCCTGAGCGGATTGCGTCGCCAGCGCCACAGCCGCACCCGGGCGACCGTCGTGGGAGGTGTCCGGTTCATCGTCACCGCCTCCTCTCGCGCGCACCGGCGGCTTCGCCGCACACTCCCCGCCCACCGCGCCGGGCGGGATCGCGCCGGGCGGGTGGCGAGCGGGCCCGGGGAGGTCTCCCGGACCCGTCCGTGGAGTGCCACGACACCATCCTGCACCTCAATCCGGATACCGGCGGTGCGAGTGCCGGACCGACCTCGGCCCGGGCCCTCGCGAACAGGGACGACCGGCCCTGCGGCCGAGGGCCGAAGGGCACTGTGCGGCCGGCGGAAGGCGGGGGACGGTTGATGCAGGAGCGGCACCGACCCCCGCGGTGTCGCTCCGTCCCCCTCCCGCCCGCCGCGCGCGAGGGCCCGGAGCAGGCGAGAAGCCCCCCACGCACCTGCGGAGAAGTCAGCCATGATCCATGACGACGGCCCGGCGCACCGGCGCATCGACCTCGACCCGGTCGAGGCGCTGCGGCTCCTGGGCAGCGTGCCCCTGGGCAGGATCGTTTTCACCCGCCAGGCACTGCCCACCGTCCGCCCGGTCAGCCACGTCATGGACGACGGTGACATCGTCATCCGCACCCACGAGGGTGCCGCCCTGACCGCGCATCCACGGGAGGGCGGCCAGGGCGTCGTCGTCGCCTATGAGGCCGACGCGCTCGACCCGGACACCCACCTGGGCTGGACCGTGGTGGTCACCGGCTACGCCCGGCTCGTCACCGAGGCGGCGGATCTGGCCCGGATCCGGGCGCTGCTCGCCCCCTGGCCGGCGCAGGAGGACAGGGACCACGCCGTGCGCATCCGCCCCTGCCTGGTCACTGGCGTGCTCCTCACCGACACGGCGGCCACGGCCCTCTCGGCGGAGGCTGCCGGCTGAGTGTCGTCCGGCGCATGGGGCGCCGGGGTCGTCGCGGTACGACGGCCGGGAAGGTGCGTACGACGGCTAGGAGGGGGTGAGCGGCAGATCGTCGGTGTAGGCGTTCACCGGCTGGGCGATGGGGCGGGTGTCCTTCACGTCGAGTGCGGCCGGCGCGGTCCTCGTGCCGAGAGTGCCCTGGGGGTGCCAGGTGCCGGTCACCGCGAGCCAGGTGTTCGCGGGCGGCGCCTCGGTGCCGTGGACGCGGATCTTGACGGTCTGTGAGTCCGCCGCGCAGCACGTGAAGATGATGCGGGTCAGGTAGAAGCCGTCGTCGTCCTCGGCCGGGGTGACGAAGCCCGTGAGCTGGACGATCCGGTTCCTGATGGCCCGGCTGCGGTCCTGCTGGACGCGTTTGGTGAAGTCGGTGAGGGTCAGGGGCAGCGGTGAGGTCGCGGGCAGCGCGGCGAATCCCTTCTGCACCGCGACGGGCTTGGTGTTCGAGCGTGCCGCGGTGTACGCGCCCAGGGCGGGCGGAGCGTAGCAGAGCAGGCTGATCGCCGGGAGGAACAGCAGCCAGGCGATGCGCGGGGTGGCGGCGTGGTCGTGTCCGTGCTCGTGTTCGTCGTGTGCCGTGGGGCGCTGTCCGTCCCCGACGGCCGCCGCGGCCAGGCCGAGCAGCAGCAGGACGACACCGGAGGCGATCAGCACGGGGCGCAGACCGGCCTTGACGTAGCGCAGGTAGATGTCGGTGAACAGGGCGGTGTGCAGCAGGCCGGTGCCGGTCAGGGTCAGGAGCAGGGCCTGGACTGGGCGTTTCACAGCAGGGCGCCTCCGATCAGGGCGCTCGCGGTGACCGCCACGACGGTGGTGGCGGTGGAGAACCGCCAGGCGAAGGCCCGCCCGAAGGTGCCCGCCTGAAGGGCGATCAGCTTCAGGTCGACCATGGGTCCGACCACCATGAACGCGAGCCGCGCGGTCGGGGAGAACCCGCTGAGGGAGGCGGCGACGAAAGCATCGGCCTCCGAGCAGACGGCCAGCAGCACGGCGAGGCCGGCCAGGAAGAGCACCGAGATCCAGGGTGAGCCGGAGAAGGTGTCGAGGACGGAGCGCGGCACGGCGACGTTGAAGGTGGCGGCGGCCATGGCGCCGAGGACGAGGAAGCCGCCGGCGTGCAGGAAGTCGTGCTGGAATCCGAGCCGGAACTCGTTCCAGCGGCTGTGGCCGTGCTCGTGACCGGTGTGCCGGTGCCGCAGGGCCGGCCGCAGCCACTCCTCCTTGCCCAGCCAGAGCCACAGCCAGCCCATCACGGCCGCCGCGGCGAGGGAGGCGAGCAGCCGGGCGGCGACCATCGCGGGGTTGCCGGGGAAGGCGACGGCGGTGGCGGTCAGCACGACGGGGTTGACGGCGGGCGCGGAGAGCAGGAAGGCGAAGGCGGCGGCCGGGGTGACACCGCGCCGGATCAGGCTGTTGGCGACGGGGACGGAGGCGCATTCGCACCCCGGCAGCACGGCGCCCGCGACGCCGGCGACCGGCACGGCGAGGGCGGGGCGCTTCGGGAGGATCTTGGTGAAGAGGTCGGCCGGCACGAAGGCGTTGATGGCACCGGACAGGGCGGTGCCGAGCAGGAGGAAGGGCAGCGCCTGGACGGTGATGGCCAGGCAGACGGTCCGCCAGGCCTGGACGGCCGGCTGGTTCAGCCACTGGGTGCCGGCGAGGAGGAGCACGGCGGCGCCGGCCGCGATCGCGAGGGCGGCGCCGAGCGGCCACGGCCGGATGCGGCGCAGGGGCGGCGAGCCGACGGGGACGGCGGCCACGCCGTCGACCACACCAACCAATTCATCCGATTTTTCCATTATCACTCCGGATGTCGGTGTCTGGCCGACGATAGGCGAGACATGCGCTCCGGCCGCGTGTACACGCCGCCGCATGGCCGGCCACGCGTCGCAATGCGTCCCATTGGTGGTGTCGGTGGCTCTTCTCACACTTCGCCCTCAACGGCCCGGAAGGTGACGGCTGCCACGTCGCACGGTGCACGTTTTGTTTACGTTCGGGGCCATGTCGTCTCGCCCCTCCCGCACTGCCGCACGCACCCGGACCGGCCTCCTCGTGGCCTCGGTCGCGGCCCTCCTCTCCGCCGGCGCCCTGCACCCGGCACCGGCCGCGGCTGCCTCCCCGCCGGTCGCGGCCCCGCACGCCACGGCCGCCGTGCTCGACCTGGACGGGCCCGGCCGCACCCCCGAGGTGCACGGGACGGACAGCGCGTACGACACCGCCAGCATCGTGAAGGTCGACATCCTCGCGACGCTGCTGCTCCAGGCCCAGGACGCGGGACGGGGGCTCACCGCCGAGGAACGCGGTCACGCCGAGCCGATGATCAAGCGCAGCGACAACACGGCGGCCAACGCGCTCTGGCGGCAGATCGGCCAGGCCTCCGGGCTGGCGGCGGCCAACAAGCGGCTGGGGCTGTCCTCGACCACGGGCGGCCCCGGCGTCAAGTGGGGGCTGACGCGGACGACCGCGAGCGACCAGATACGGCTGCTCAGGGCCGTGTTCGACGGCGGCACGGCGGCGAAGTCGGGCTCCCCCGCGCTGAACGCGGCATCCCGGGCCTACGTCCGCACCCTCATGGGCCAGGTCATCCCGGAGCAGACCTGGGGAGTCTCCGCCGCCGGCGGCCCAGGCTCCCCCCGGGTACTGAAGAACGGCTGGCTGCAACGCAACACCTCCGGCCTGTGGGACGTCAACAGCGTCGGCCAGGTCACCGTGAAGGGGCACCGCTACCTGGTCGCGGTCCTGTCGAACGGCAGCGCCTCGATGAGCGACGGCGTCTCCCTGGTGGAGAGGACGGCCCGCCAGGCTGTCGCGTGAGGCCACCCCTCGTCACGGGCCCGCCGGACGGCGGGCCCGGACCACGGCGGTGAGGGTGAGGGCCGCCAGAGCGGCCAGACAGAGCCAGGCGAAGGCGTCGCCGATGCGGTCGTAGACCGTGGTGACGCCGCGCACGGGCACGTTGGCGACCGTGGTCTGGCGGCCGGTCGTGAAGTAGTCGCCGGTGGCGAGGAGCTGGCCCTGGGCGTCGTACGCGGCCGAGACGCCCTCCGCGTCCTGGCGGAACAGCGCGTAGCCGCCCTCGACGGCGGCCAGGGCCGCCTTGCCGGTGTGCGCGCCGCCGTACTCCTTCCAGTCGTGCGCGGGCACGAGCATGATGTCGGCCCGGGTGCGCATCAGGGCCGGGAAGTCGGCGTCGTAGCAGATCACGTTGGCGAGCCGGCCGTACGGGGTACGCACGACCGGCACAGGGCCGTCGCCGGGCGTGAACCGCTCCGAACCGGGGATCGGGTGGACCTTCTGGTAGGTCCGGAGGACCGTGCCGCAGGGGTCGATGAGGAGCGCCTCGTTCCGGCCGTAGGCGGGCGCGGTGGTGCTGTGGACGCGCACCCCGATCTCCAGGTAGACGTGTGAGCTCCGGGCCTCGGCCCGGGCGGCGGCGATGGCGGCGAACTCCTGCGACTCCTGGGTCCTGACGCCTTCCTCGGGCCAGACCACGATCTTCGCGCCCCTGTTCGCCCATCGCGCCGGTCTCGTCGCGGACGCGGTGGAGGTCGGGCCGCCCGGTCCGCCGGCCGGCGCCGACGGCTGAGAGAGCGGCTGCCGGAGCCTGCCGGGGCGGGCCGGGCCCGGTGGCTCAAACCATGTCTCCGGCGCCTGTGACGCGCCTGTGACAGTCGGCGGACAGCGCCATGACGTCCGGAGAGCAGCCTGGAGCAATCAGGGCAAAACGCCCTAAACGGCCAGGCATCTCGCCGGAGGACCCCACATGAGCCCCACTCTCGCCCTGCCGCACACCGAGGCCCCCGCCCCCGTCGCGCTGGCTCCGCGCGAGCGGGAGACGCTCCGGCACATCGCCGCCGGCCGCACCTATCTGCAGACCGCCCGCCACATGGGACTGTCCACCCACACCGTGGACGCCTATCTGCGCCGCATCCGGGCCAAGCTCAACATCACCAACACGGCCGAGCTGACCCGCACGGCCATCGCCCTGGGCCTGTGACGCACAGGGTCGTACGGCGGCGGATTCCTCCCCGGGCCCACGCGCCGGCCGTGCGGAACGGGCGGCCGGCCACGAGGTTCCGTGGACCGGGCCGCTCCTCCGGGCAGCGGCGCGTGGGCCGGTCTTTTGCGGGGGGTCAGCCGACGGTCAGGGAGAACGGTCCGGCCAGGACCGAGTAGCCGTCGTTGGCGAGGTAGTACACGTCGTACGTGCCCGCGCCGCTCAGTTTGCCGGTGGACAGGGTGACGGCGCCGCTGGCGTTCGGGGCGTAGGACCAGGTGAGCGAGGACTGCTTGCCGGGGGTGACGCCCGCCGGGTAGACGCCGATCCAGTTCTTGGCACTCACCTGCGCCGCCGACGGCACCGAGTAGCGGAAGGTGACGTTGCCGCCGCCCGCGACGGCGTTCAGGTCGCCGGTGAGCGTCGGCACGGTCGCGGTGGACGGCGCGAACGCGGCGTTGAGCGGTGTCGCGTAGGTGTCGTTGGCCGTCAGGCCGGGCAGGCCGAGGGCCGCCTCGATGGTGCGGCCGATGCCGTAGTGGTCGTAGTGCAGCGGGCTGCTGGTGCCGGCCGGGACGGTGCCCTGGGAGCCTACGAGGGTGGTGACGATGTGGTTGTAGCCCTCGTTCGCGCTCTCGTCCCAGGTCAGCACGAGCAGCGAGCGCTGCTGGGTCCAGGCCGGGGAGGCGAGGACCGGGGCGAGGGTCTGCTTCAGCCAGCCGTCCTGGGTCTTCAGGCTGGTGGCGTTGCCGTTGCCCGAGGCCTCGCCGTCGTAGTAGTCGTCGGCGGCGATCCAGGAGAAGTCCGGGGTGGTGGTCGCGGACTTCAGGTCGGTGGTCAGCTGGGTGGTGTCGAACAGGTGGGCCGCGCAGCGTGTGGCGTCTGCGCTGACGTCGGTGTAGTTGATGAAGGGCGCGTCGTCGGGCTCGTAGTAACTGTCGTTGTTGTTCTTGGTGTTGCAGGGCGTGCCCATGCCCTGTTCGTAGGCCTTCCAGCTCTTGCCGGCCGCCTCGATGGTGTCGCCGAGGTTGCGCTGCGGGGAGTTGATGTTGGGCCAGTAGGTGGCACCCTTGGCGTAGGTGTCACCGCCGGCGACGGCGAGGTAGTTCTCGTCGCTCGGGTGGTAGACGCCGTGGAAGTCGGTGAGGGTGGCGCCCTGGGTCATGAGGCTGTGCATGTACGGCGTGTCCGCCGGATCGTTCATGACCTCGGAGTAGTCCGTGTTCTCCATCATGACCATGAACACATGGTCGTAGCCGGGGACCTTGGAGACGGGCGGGGCGAGCGGGGCCGGTGCGGTGACCGGGGTGTCCAGGGTAAGGGAGAGGTTGTCGAGGTAGCCGGTCTCGCTGCTCGTCGACAGGAACTGCACCTCGGCCTGGATGGACCGGGTGCCCGCCGGGACAGCTCCGGTGGTGCTGCGCGAGAGGAACTTGGTGGCCAGGCCCCGGTCGCTCGCGGACACGGTGGGCAGCTTGGCGGTGGCGCCGACCGGGCGGCCGCTGCCGTCGTGGAAGTGCAGGCTCACCGCGACGTATCCGCTGTGGGTGGTCCAGCCGCCGAGCCAGCCCGAGAGATTGTAGTGCACGCCGCCGCCGTCGATGGCGGAGGCGGCCGAGGAGACGTCGACGGTCTGGCTCATGGAGCCGTCACCGAAGTTGCCGGGCCCGAAGAACGCCTTTCCCGGTGTGCCGCCGTCGCCGGGCAGCCCGAAGGAGGCGACGCTGTGGCACATGACGTCCGGCCCGCCGGCCTGGGTGGTCCAGCCGGGCAGCGTGGTGGCCGCCGACCAGTCCTGGGTGCAGTAACCGCCGCTCTCCGCATCGCCGTTGACGATCAGGTTGCCGCTGCTCCCGGCCGCCCCGGCGGGGGCGGGAGCGACGACGATCAGTGCGCCGAGGAGGGCCAGGAGCCCGCCGAGGGATCTCCAGCGCAGTCGCATACGTGGTACCTCGTCCTGTGGGTGATGATGCCGTGAGGGTGCTGGCCTCACGGCCTGACTGTGCGCAACGAACGGGACATGAGTACGGGACGCCGCTGTCGAGCGGAAGAACCACGACCAAACTTGACCAGACAAGTTCGCGGCGGACAGGGCTCGGTGCACCGCGACGGCCGTGCCGGGCTTTTCGGTCGCGCCGGAAGGGGCACGCGGCAGGGGTACGACTCCCGAGCACAGGGGCGGTGTCACCATGACCGAGTACGAATCGTCCCGCACGATGCCCGCACAGCCCGAGCACGTCTTCGACCAGGCGGCCAACCTCGGCCAGCTCGACGCGTGGCTCCCGAACGCCCTGCACGTGGACGCCGAGGACCCGTCCGCCGTGACCGTGCACGAGGACACCTCCGGCCAGGACACCCCCGCGCTGCTGCGCACCGCGCCCGACCAGATGCGCCTGGAATGGGGCACCCGGGAGCAGGGCGACTACGCCGGATGGCTGCAGGTCGCCGGCATCGGCAGCGGAGCCAGCGAGGTGACCGTGCACCTGTCGTTCTTCGACGCCACTCACGATCCCGGCGAGGAGGCGGTGCTCGACGCACTGGACGACAGCCTGCGGCGCCTGGAGGAGCAGGTGCGCATCCGCGTGGACCACACGGCCGGCTGAGCCGCCGGGCCGGCGTACGCCGTGGGCGCCACGGTCACGCAGGGCCCGCTCGCGGGGCTGAGCCTGCGACTGCCGCCGGGACCGAGCCCGCCGCGGGAGGACTCCGTGGTGCGGGCGGACGGGCCCAGCGACCTCCTGTGCGGCCATGTCACCGACCGCTGCAACACAGGCCTATTTGTTGAGCCTTGAACGGGTCGCGCGCACCGGCGGGCAGCGACCATCTCTACATGTTCCTTATTTGCCACATGCCCCATTTGTCCGACTATCCTGGGCGGCCTTGCCTGATCGGATACGGAAAGGGGACGGACGGGACATGCAGCGCGCACGGTTGCCCGCACTCATCGCCCGGATCGGACAGGCCGGCGGCGCCGAGGCCGCGCGCGCCACCGTGGCGGCCGGTCTGACCTGGCAGACCTGCGCGACGCTGCTGCACATCTCCGATCCCTACGCGGGGGCCGTCGCCGCTCTGCTCATCGTCGAGACGACGGTGGTCGCCACGGTCTCCGCCGCCATCCGCTACGCCGCCGGCTGCCTGCTCGGCGTCCTGGTCGCCGTACCCGGCGCGCTCTACACCGAGCCCGGCATGGTGGGCCTGGCGCTCGTCGTGTTCGCCTCGGTGCTGCTGGCCCGCCACGGCTTCCTCGGGCACCACGGCCTCCACGTGCCGACGACCGCCCTGATCACCTTCGCCCTGGTCCGTGGCCGCCACGCCGGTGAGCTGGCCGTCCACCTGGCGGAGATCGTGCTCGGCATCGGCTTCGGGCTGGCGTGCAGTGTGCTGTTGTTCCCCGCCGTGCGCGTCCGGTCCGCCGAGCGGGCGCTGGACGACCTGCGGCTCCTGGTCGCCCGGTACCTCGACGGCCTGGCCGACGCGGTCGTACGGCGCGAGCGGCCACGGAACAGGCTCGGTGCGGCCTGGGAGGACGACCTCGGTACGGCACTGAACCGGGCGCGCACCGCCGTCGACGAGGCGCACGAGAGCATGCGCTGGAACGTCCGGCCGACCGCCCGGCGCCGCCGCTGGCACCTGGACGACCGGGTGCTGTGCACACTGTCCGACGTGGCCGGGCAGGTCACCACGACGGGCCGGCTGCTCGACGCCCACCCCGACGCGGCCGCGGGCTGCCGCCCCGGCTCCGCCTTCGCACAGCCCTATGCACGCCTGCTGCGTACGACCGCCCTGTGCGCCTACTCCTGCCGCGGCGGCCGGCCGCACCCGGCCCTGCCCGCCGCGCGCCAGGCCCTCGCCCGGCTCGGCACCCCCGGTTGCGATCCACCGGGCACCGCCACCCCGGACCGACGTCTCCTGCGCCCCCTGGAGTCGGCCCTGACCTGCCTGTCGGCGCCCGCGCCCGCCCCGCCCGCCCGAGCCCACCGGCTCCTCGACCCGCTACGGCCCTCAGCGCGACGATGACTTCTCACACCACCGACGTCCCGGACACGACCACGCAGCGGGCCGCCGCACCCACGCCCGGGAAGCCGGGGCGGCGGTTCCCGGCGCGCGGGACCCGCCGCCCCGGCTCCCGCGCGCTTCTGGCCCCGGCCCCCGTGCTGCTCATGGTGGTCGTCGCCCTCACCGACCTGTTCACCCCGGACTGGCTGCACGTCTCACCGGCGATGGCCGCCGTCCCGGTGCTGGCCGCCGCACTGCTGCCGTGGCGGGCGACGGCCGTACTCGCCTGCGCCGTACTCGTGATCACGGGGCTGCTCCAGTGGGACGCCGGCAGCTACGGACGCCCGGACTCCGACGTCACCCTCGGCAGCCTCTTCGTGGTCGGGCTCGCCTCACTGGCCGCGTGCTCCCTGCGGCAGCGCCGGGAACGGCAGCTCCATCAGATCCGTTCCGTCGCCGAGACCGCCCAGCGCGCCCTGATGCACCCGCTCCCCCACCGGATCGGCTCGCTCGCCCTGAGCGGTGTGTATCTGCCGGCCGAGTCGGAGGCGCGCATCGGCGGCGACTTCTACGAGGCCCTGCCCACGCCGTACGGAACGAGGATCGTGATCGGCGACGTACGGGGCAAGGGGCTGGAGGCCGTCGGCGCATCGGCGACCCTGCTCGGCGCGTTCCGGGAACTGGCCTACCGCGAGCCGTCGTTGACGAGAGTGGCGGAGCAACTGGACGAGCGGGCCCGTCGGCACATAGCGACGCTGGACCGCGCGCCGGACGGGGACGGACCCGACGACGTCGGCACGGCCGCCCTGTTCACGGAACGGTTCGCGACGGCGCTCCTGGTGGAGTTCCCGCCCGGTGAGCCGGTGACCCGCATCGTGCACTGCGGCCACCCCGAGCCGTACGTCGTCCACGCGGGCGAGGCCAGACCGTACGAGCCCGCCCGGCCCGGCGCGCCGCTCGGCCTGGGCGATCTGCTGGAGACGGAACCGGTCGCCCAGACCCTGCCGTTCGTTCCGGGCGACCGTCTCGTGCTGTACACCGACGGGTTCATCGAGGGCCGCGACCGCAGGGGCCGCTTCCACGACCTGGCCGCCCCCGTGCAGGCGCACGCCGGCCGGCCGCTGGAGGCGATGGTGGCCGCGCTGCGTCGCGGCCTCGTGCACCACGTGCACGGCGACCTGGACGACGACGCGGCCCTGGTCGTCCTCGAACGCCTGCCGGGCGAGGACGACCGGTGCGTGTGAGCCGTGTCCCACGCCGGTCACCGGCTCGTCGCCAGGCCAGGGCCCCGGCCGCCAACGCGAGGAAGAGGCCCGGGAACGCGATGTTGTGGAACACCCGCGCCCGTACATGGACGGTCACCGCCCCCAGGTAGAACAGCACCAGGCCGACGCCGGCCGCGATCCCGAGCGGGCGTACGCCGAGCAGACCGAGGAGCAGCCCGGCCCCTCCGGCCGCCTTCAGCAGCGCCAGTGCGGGAATCCAGGAGCGGGTCACGCCGACCTCGGCCGCGTTGGCGAGCACGAACGGCGCCTTCGCGAGGTCGGCCGCCGCGATGCCCGCGTTGGCCAGGACGGCGACGTAGGTGACGGTCACATAGACGGGTTCCACGACAGCAGACCTTCCGAGCGAGGGGCGGGCCGGCGGGGTGGTCCCGGCGGGCGTGCCCCAGGTGGTCACAGGGCGTCCCGGGAGCTCCCAGGGGGTGTCTCCAGCCTGCTCGGAAGGCCGGCGTGACGTCCAATACCAGCGGCTATAACCTGATGGAATGGATGTCGACACACGTCTCCTGCGTTCCTTCCTCGCCGTCGCCGAGGACGGCAGCCTCACTCGGGCCGCCGAGCGCGTGTTCGTGTCCCAGCCCGCCCTGACCAAGCAGATCCGGCAGCTGGAGACCCAGCTCGGGGTACGGCTCTTCGACCGCTCGCGCACCGGCATGGCGCTCACGGACGCCGGCCGCGCACTCGCGCGCCGGGCTCCCGAGGTGCTCGCCTCCTGGGACGACGCCCTGCGCGCCACGCAGACCACCGGCCGGCGGGCCGCACGGGTACTGCGCGTGGGATTCCTCGCGAGCGCGGCCAACGAGGCGACCCGGGAGATCGTCGCGGAGTTCGCCCGGCGGCGGCCCGGCTGGCGTGCCGAACTGCGGCAGGCGGCCTGGAGCAACCCGAGCGCCGGGCTGGCCGACGGCGAGGTGGACGCGGCGCTGCTGCGCCTGCCCTTCCCCGGCCAGGCCGCGCTGCGGGTGGAGGTGCTGTTCAGCGAGGCGCGATGGGTGGCGCTGCCGAGCGGGCATCCGCTCGCCGGGCGCACCGGGATCGCCTTCCGCGAGCTGTGGGACGAGCCGTTCGTCGCCGCGCCCGAGGGGACCGGGGCGTGGCGCGACGACTGGCTGGCCGCCGACGAGCGCGAGGGCCGCCCGGTGCGCGTCGGCGCGGTCACCGAGCAGCCCGACGACTGGCTGAGCGCCATCGCCAACGGGTACGGCATCGCCCTCGCCCCGGAGTCCGCGGCGCGGTTCTACTCCCGCCCCGGCGTGGTCTACCGCCCGGTCACGGGAGTGAGCCCGACGCGGGTGGGCGTGGCCTGGTCACCGGCCGACGACCGCAATCCGGTCGTCCGGGACTTCGTCCGCTGCTGTCTGGAGCTCGCACGACCTGTCTGACGGGACGTCCTCGCACGGCTCTGCCCGACACACGGACCCGGGTGTCCGTGTGTCGGTGTCAGTGTCCGGCGCCGTTCTCGCCCAGCTTCCGGACGAGGTCCTGCGCCTTGTCGACGGCCGTGTCGATCGTGTCGCTGTGCTTGCCCTCGGTCTTGTCGTCGATGAGGTCACCAGCCTTCTCCAGGCCGTCGGCGATCTTGTCTCCGTGCGCCTCGGCGATGTCCTCGGCCTCGTCCTTGAGGTTCTTCAGGGCGTCGAACACGTACGGCTCCTCTCCGTCGGTCGTGTGAGCGGACCACGGCCATGATCCCCGCGTGTGAGCCGACGGGGAAGGCGGCTCCGGACGGCGTGCGAAGCATCGGGGGCGCCCCAGCGCGCGAAACCCGCCGGGAAGGCCCGCCGTCCCCTGGTCGGCCCAATGGCAGTGCGCCGGAGGGGCGAGGGACCGTGACGGGTGTGACCGTGGTGGAAGGAATCCGCGGGTGCACCGGTGACGAGGAGGCGGCATGGCGGACGGAGTCGGCGTGGGCGGTGGCGCGGTGGGTGCCGCCCTGGTGGACGGCGACGACGCCGGAGGGCCGCGTGACGCCTTCGAACGTGACACCTTCGAACAGGTGGGAGCCGTGGCCGACGCCGTGCTCTACGAGGGGTACCTGCTCTACCCCTACCGCCGGTCCTCGCCTAAGAACCGGGTCCGGTGGCAGTTCGGGGTGCTGCTGCCCCGCGCCTGGGTGGAGCGGGACGGGCCGGTCGCACCGGGCATCTCCGGTTCCGCGGACTCGTGGTACCAGCAGACCGAGTGCCTGGTACGGGCATCGCGCGCCGACGCGGTCGTCCGGGTCCGGGTCCGCTGTCTGCAGATGCAGGACAAGCAGGTCGAACAGGCCGACTCGACCGGACGGTACCGCCCGGTCGAGTCGTTGCGGACCGCCGACGGCACCGCGCACCTCTCCTTCGAGGAGGCGGTGCCGCGCGAGTCGGAGCTGGTGCTGCCGCTCGCGGAGCTGCTGCGCGGCGGCCGTACCGCCCCGGTGGACGCGGCCGGCGGTGTGGAGTCCGAACCGCTGCCGGGCGGTGCGGGGCGAACGGTGCGGCGGCGCCGGGAGGTGCGGGCCGCGGTGACGGTCACGGCCGAACCGGTCGCGCCGGAGCTGTACCGGCTGCGGGTGCGCACCGAGAACACCGGGGAGGCCGTGAACCCGCGGGCCCCTCGCCACGAGGCGCTGCGGCAGGCGCTGATCGCCACGCACACGCTCATGGGCGGCGACGGCGTGGAGTTCGTGTCCCTGATCGACCCGCCCGAGGGCCTCGCGGAGCCGGCGCGGCAGTGCCGCAACGCCTTCACGTTCCCCGTTCTCGGCGGCCCGCCCGCGCGCCCGGGGAGCGCCGGTGTCATGCTCTCCGCCCCGATCATCCTGCCCGACCACCCCCAGGTGGCGCCGGAGAGTCCCGGCGACCTGCACGACGCCGCGGAGATCGACGAGATCCTCACACTGCGGACCATGCTGCTGACGGACGAGGAGAAGGCCGAGGCCAGGGCCACCGATCCGCGGGCCGCGCGGATCCTCGACCGGGTCGACACCATGCCCCGGGAGGTCTTCGAGCGTCTGCACGGCGCGATCCGTTCCCTGACGCCGGTGCCGCCGCCCGCCGATCGGCCCGCCTGGTGGCAGGAGGGCGGCGACGACGGGCTGTCCCCGGCGACCGACACGGTTTTCGTGGCCGGGGTGGCCGTCGGCGGCGGCAGCCGGGTGCGGCTGCGCCCGCGCGGCCGGGGAGCCGACGCACAGGACATGTTCCTGGACGGGCGGACGGCGCGGGTGGCCGCCGTCTTCCACGACGTGGACGGCAGCGTCCACCTGGCGGTCACGGTCGACGACGATCCGGCCGCCGAACTGCACGGCTGGTACGGCCGTTTCCACTACTTCCGGCCCGACGAGCTGGAGCCGCTCGGCCACTCGGACGTGCTGGAGCCCTCGGGCCCGGCGGGCTCACCCAGGCCGCGGTCCCCGCGGTCACCGGGGCCGGCCGACCGGCCGCCGGAGCGACGGCCCGGGGGACGCCCCTGAGACAACGGCTCACGGCCGGCGCAAGCCCGAGCGGCTGTTCCGCGCCTGCGACGCGACAACCCACGACCCACTCCGAGACCGGCTGCGACGGAGGTTGCAGACATGACCACACAGAGCGGTACCACCGAAGTCGGCGGCGAGCCCGGCCGGGCCGAGGCGCGGGAGGGCTTCGACGAGATCACCATCCTCTGGATCTCGGAGGGCATGAGCTGCGACGGCGACACGGTGTCGCTGACCGCCGCGGGCCAGCCGTCCATCGAGGACGTGGTGCTCGGCCTCATCCCGGGCCTGCCGAAGGTGAACCTCGTCAACAAGGTCCTCTCGCCCAGCCTGGGCGGCGAGGACTTCCTGGCGCCGTACCGGGCGGCGGCCCGCGGCGAACTGGAGCCGTTCATCCTCGTGATCGAGGGTTCGGTCCCCAACCAGAACATCATCGAGGGGGACGGCTACTGGACGTCGTTCGGCAACGATCCGGACACCGGTGAACCGCAGACCCTGAACTGGTGGATCGACCAGCTCGCCCCCAAGGCCTGGGCGGTGGTGGCCGCAGGTACCTGCGCCACCTTCGGCGGGATCCACGCGATGGCGGGCAACCCGACCGGCTGCATGGGCCTCGCGGACTACCTGGGCTGGGAGTTCAAGGCACGCTCGGGGCTGCCGGTCGTCAACGTCCCCGGCTGTCCCATCCAGCCGGAGAACTTCATGGAGACCCTCGTCTGGGTGCTCCAGCACGCGGCCGGTGCCGCTCCGGCACCGCCGCTGGACCACATGCTGCGTCCGCAGTGGCTGTTCGGCAAGACCGTGCACGAGGGCTGCGACCGGGCCGCGTACTACGAGCAGGCCGACTTCGCACGGGACTACAACTCCCCCAAGTGCCAGGTGAGGGTGGGCTGCTGGGGCCCGGTCGTCAACTGCAACGTGCCCAAGCGCGGCTGGATGGCCGGCATCGGCGGCTGCCCGAACGTCGGCGGCATCTGCATCGGCTGCACGATGCCCAGCTTCCCGGACGCCTTCATGCCGTTCATGGACGAGCCGCCCGGCGGCACGCTGTCGACCCTGCTCGTCAAGCCGTACGGCGCGGTCGTCCGCCGGCTGCGCGGGCTGACCAACGACGTGGTGAACCACGAGCCCAAGTGGCGTCACAACAAGCACAAGCTCACCAGCGGTTACGACCCGCACTGGCGTGCCTGACGCCTGCCCACACCGTCCCGCCAACGAACCGCCCGACCCGAACAGCGAGGGGCAGTACCGCAGATGACCACCACCGAATCGCGGCCGACAGGACGCAAACCCGCCCAGATCGTGGACATGTCCTGGGATCCGATCACCCGGATCATCGGCAACCTGGGTATCTACACGAAGATCGACTTCGCCAACCAGGAAGTCGTGGAGTGCCACAGCACCTCGTCGCTGTTCCGCGGCTATTCGGTGTTCATGAAGGGCAAGGACCCGCGTGACGCCGGGTTCATCACCTCGCGGATCTGCGGCATCTGCGGCGACAACCACACCACCTGCTCCAACTACGCCCAGCAGATGGCCTACGGCGTCAAACCGCCGAAGCTGGCCGAGCACATCACCAACCTGGGCGAGGCGGCGGAGTACATCTTCGACCACACGATCTTCCAGGACAACCTGGTCTTCGTGGACTTCTGCGAGGCGATGGTCAAGGCCACCAACCCCGGCGTGCTGGCGCGCGCCGAGCGCACCGACGCGCCCCGCGGCGACGTGCACGGCTACCGCACCATCGCCGAGATCATGAAGGCCTTCAACCCGTTCGAGGGCGAGGTCTACAAGGAGGCGCTGAAGGTCAGCCGGATCACCCGGGAGATGTTCTGCCTGATGGAGGGGCGCCATGTGCACCCCTCCACGCTGTACCCGGGCGGCGTCGGCACGATGCCGCAGCCGAGCACCTTCACCGACTACCTCAGCCGCCTCATGCGGGTCATCGACTTCATCAAGAAGGCGGTGGCGATGAACGACGACGTCTTCGACTTCTTCTACGAGGCGCTGCCGGGCTACGAGGAGGTCGGCAAGCGCCGCATCCTGCTGGGCTGCTGGGGCGCCTTCCAGAACCCGGACGTGGTCGACTACCGCTACGCGACGATGAACGAGTGGGGCCGGGCGATGTACGTCACCCCGGGCATCATCGTGGACGGCAAGCTGGTCACCAACAACCTGATCGACATCAACCTCGGGCTGCGCATCATGCTGGGCAGCTCGTACTACGAGGACTGGGTCAACGAGAAGCCGTTCGTCACCCACGACCCGCTCGGCAACCCCGTGGACATGCGCCACCCGTGGAACCAGACCACCGTCCCGGTGCCGCAGAAGCGGGAATTCGACGGCAACTACAGCTGGGTGATGAGCCCGCGCTGGTACCACCCGGACACCGGCGACCACCTCGCCCTGGACACCGGTGGCGGGCCCCTCGCCCGGCTGTGGTCGACCGCGCTGAGCGGCCTGGTCGACACGCCGTACGTCAAGACGACGGGCGGCGGCATCCGCATCACCCTGCCCAAGGGCGAGAAACTGCCGGAGACGACCCTGGAGTGGCGCATCCCGAAGTGGAGCAACACCCTCGAACGGGATCGCGCCCGGCCCTACTTCATCGCCTACGCCGCCGCCATGGCCCTGCAGTTCCTGGAGGAGGCGATGGGGATGCTCAAGAGCGGCGACACGAAGGTGTTCGAGAACTTCGAGGTGCCGGACGAGTCGATCGGCTGCGGCTTCCACGAGGCGGTGCGCGGCGTCCTCTCCCACCACCTGGTGATCAGGGACCACAAGATCGCCAACTACCACCCGTACCCGCCGACCCCGTGGAACGCCAGTCCGCGTGACATCTACGGCACGCCCGGCCCCTATGAGGACGCCGTGCAGGGCCAGCCGATCTTCGAGGAGAACGGCCCGGACGACTTCAAGGGCGTCGACATCATGCGTACCGTCCGCAGCTTCGACCCGTGTCTGCCCTGCGGTGTGCACATGTACATGGGCAAGGGCAAGACCCTGACCACCGTGCACTCCCCGACGTACGGGGCCAACCATGGCTGAGCCCGCCGTGCGGCTCGCGGATCGGGCGGTGGAGGCCCGGCTCGCCCGGCTCGACGAGGTGCTGGCCGGGCTGGAAGCCACGCCCGGCCCCGCCCTGGAGGCGGTGCGGCTGCTGACCGAGGTCTACGGCGAGGCGCTCGCCAGGGTGCTGGACCACGCGGACGAGCCGCTGCGGGAGCGGCTCGCCGACGACGAGCTGGCCGGGCATCTCCTGGTCCTGCACGGGATCCACCCCGAGCCCCCGGAGCGCCGGGCCGCCCGTGCGGTGGAGAAGCTGCGGCCGGCGGTCCGCGAGCGCGGCGGCGACCTGGCGTGGGCCGGGGTCGACGGGCAGGTGGCGCGGGTGCGGCTGAGCGCCGGTGGCGGGTGCGGCTCCGGGTGCGGTGGGGGCTCCTCGGACGTCGCCGAGGCGGTCCGGGCGGCCGTGCTGGCCGTGGCTCCCGAACTGACCGGGGTGGAGACGGTGCAGGACGAGCGCAGGGCGGCACCGGCGTTCGTACCGCTGACCACGATCAAGCGCAGGGCCGTGTCGCAGGAGGCGCGGTGAGCGCGGCCGGAGCCCTCGGACGCGTCATCCGCTCCGCGGCCGACCGCGCGGCGACGGCCGAGTCCGAGGTCTGCGAGCTGTGCGCGGCCCGCCTGGCCGGGGAGCACGCCCACCTGTACGACACCGGTACGGCCGAGCCGCGGTGCGTGTGCGGCCCCTGCTCGGTGCTGTTCGCCGACGACACGGCGGGCCGCTACCGGCTGGTGCCCCGGCGGCGGCTGCGGCTGCCGCCGGTCGACACGGCGGTGCTGGGCGTCCCGGTGGGTCTGGTGTTCTTCGTCCCGCGCTCCGACGGCACGGTCACCGCGCAGGGCCCGAGCCCGGCCGGGGCCATGCGCTGGGAGGTGGACGCGGCGGCCTGGCGCCGGCTGGCCGGCACGGTCCCCGAGCTCGCGTCCCTGGCACCGGACGTGGAGGCGCTGCTGGTGAACACCGTGCGCGACTTCGACGCACACTGGATCGTGCCGGTCGACGACTGCTACCGGATGATCGCCCTGGTCCGCCGCGAGTGGCGGGGCCTGTCCGGTGGCGGCCGGGTCTGGCCGGCCGTAGAACAGTTCTTCAAGGAGCTGACCGAGCGGTCGTGAGACCCGGAAGGAGAACCGACATGGGCAGCATCCGCGTGGGCCGCCCCCAGGCGAAGCCCGATACGCCCAGCCACGTGCGGGGACTTCACCAGGGCAACAAGGGCCCGTACAAGCATCAGACCGGGCACCACAAGGACGGCACTTCCGATGCGCGCCGTTCCACCGGTATCCACTGGAAACGGCATGACGCCCTGGTGAAGGACATGCCGAACATCTCACCGGGATGAGAGAGCTGAACATGACAGCAATGAGCATTGGCATGCGCAGAAGGCCCCGACGAGCGGAGATGTCGGGACGGCAGCTGCTCGTGGCCCAGGCCGCGGTCGTCGGCAGCCTCGTGACCGCCTTGATCGTCAAGGAGCTCCCGGGCATCCTGCGCGAAGTGCGTATCTACCGGATGACCGGTGGGCTGCGTGCCCACCGCCGGTACCCGTGAGCCGCTCGTGCACGAGCTGTCGATCGCGACCGCGATCGTGGAACAGGCCGAGGAGATCGCCCGCGCGGACGGGGCGGACCGTGTGACCGCGGTGACCGTCCGCGTGGGCGAGCTGGCCGGTGTCGTGCCGGACGCGCTGCACTTCGCCTTCGAGGTGGCCCGCGACGGCACGGCGCTCGCCGGGGCGGACCTGGTCGTGGAGGAGGTGTCGGCGCGGGCCTGGTGCGGTGGGTGTGCCGAGGAGTTCGCGGTCGGCATGCCGCCGTTCTTCTGGTGCCCGTCCTGCGACCGGCCCTCGCAGGAGCTGCGCAGTGGCCGGGAGCTGGAGATCACGGGTGTCGAGGGGTGACCTGGCCCCGCCCTCGGGGCGGGGCCAGGTCACCCGTTCAGCAGATCCGGGGCAGTTGTTCCCCGAGCGGCAGGTCCACCACCCGGGTGCCGCCGAGGCCGGTGGCGACGACGACCATGCCCGGGTGGTCGGCGACGCACTCGCCGACGAGGGCGGCGCCGTGGCCCTGCGGGTGCGCCCGCATCGCCGCCAGGACCGCCTCGGCGTCCCGCGGTGGCACGAACGCGACGAGCCGGCCCTCGTTGGCGACGTACAGCGGGTCCAGGCCGAGGAAGCCGCAGGCGTTCGCGACCTCCTCGGGGACCGGGATGGCCCGCTCGTGCAGCCGCACGCCGGTACCGGAGGCGCGGGCGATCTCGTTCAGGGAAGCGCCGAGTCCGCCCCTGGTGGGGTCGCGCAGGACGTGGATGTCCGTCGTGACCGCCAGCATGGCAGCGACGAGATCCGCCAGGGGCGCGGTGTCGGAGACGATCTCGACGCCGAACTCCAGGCCCTCGCGGACGCTCATGATCGCCACGCCGTGCAGCCCGATGGGGCCGCTGACGATGACGGCGTCGCCCGGCCGGGCGCGCTGCGGGCGGATGTCGACGCCGTCCGGTACGAGGCCCACGCCGGCGGTGGTGACGTAGACGCCGTCGCCGTGGCCGGACTCGACCACCTTGGTGTCGCCGGTGGCGACGGTGACCCCCGCCGTCGAGGCCGCCGCGCCGATGGCCTGAGCGACGCGGCGGACGACGTCCAGTTCCACGCCCTCCTCCAGGACGAAGGCGGTGGACAGGTAGGCGGGCCGGGCTCCGCTCATCGCCAGGTCGTTCACCGTGCCGTTGACGGCGAGGTCGCCGAGGCTGCCGCCGGGGAAGAACAGCGGCCGTACGACGTAGGAGTCCGTGGAGAAGGCCAGGCGGGCCCCGCCCAGGTCGAGGACGGCCGAGTCGGTGAGGGCGGCCAGGGTGGGGTTGCCGTAGGCGGGGGCGAAGACGTGCTCGATGAGTTCGGCGGACAGGGCGCCGCCTCCGCCGTGGCCCATGACGACCACCGGCTGGTCGCGCAGGGGCGCGGGACAGGTCCAGTTCGCGGGGTCGACGGCCGCTTCGGTAGCCAGGTCAGCCAACGGGGTTCATCTCCTCCTGCTGGGACTGCGGCACGCCGGATCCCCGTGCTGCTGGGGTGTTGTTCATCCGGCGGTACAGGTAGTAGGCCGCGCAGGCGCCCTCGCTGGAGACCATGGTGGCGCCGAGCGGGGTGCGCGGGGTGCAGCTCGTGCCGAACGCCTCGCACTCGGTGGGCTTGATCAGCCCCTGGAGAACCTCGCCGGCGCGGCAGACGGCGGGCTCCTCGGTGCGGATGCCGGCGACGTCGAAACGGTGTTCGGCGTCGTAGGCCCGGTAGGCGTCGGACAGCCGCCAGCCGCTGGCGGGGATGCGGCCGATGCCGCGCCAGTTGCGGTCGATGACCTCGAAGACCTCCTCCAGCATGCGCAGGGCGGCCGGGTTGCCCTGTTCCCGTACGGCACGCGGGTAGGCGTTCTCCACCCGGTGCTCGCCGCGCTCCAGCTGGTGGACGGCGAGGCGGATGCCCTCAAGGATGTCCAGCGGCTCGAAGCCGGTGACGACGACGGGCACCCGGTGCTTGTCGGCAAGGTCCGGGTACTCGGCCGTGCCCATCACGCTGCACACGTGTCCGGCGGCGAGGAAGCCCTGCACCCGGCATTCCGGTGCCGTCATGATGGCCTCGATCGCGGGTGGGACCCGCACGTGGGAGACCAGCAGGCTGAAGTTGTCCAGGCCGAGGCGGCGGGCCTGGTGGACGGCCATGGCGTTGGCGGGTGCGGTCGTCTCGAAGCCGATGGCGAAGAACACGACCTGGCGGTCCGGGTTCTTGCGGGCGAGGTCGAGCGCGTCCAGCGGTGAGTACACCACGCGTACGTCACCGCCCTCGCCCTTGACCCGGAACAGGTCCCGGTCGGTGCCGGGCACGCGCAGCATGTCCCCGAAGGAACAGAAGATCACCCCGGGGCGGGCGGCGATCTCCAGGGCCTTGTCGATGACGTCGAGCGGCGTGACGCACACCGGGCAGCCGGGTCCGTGGATCAACTCGACCTTGTCCGGCAGGAGTTGGTCGATGCCGTGCCGGATGATGGAGTGGGTCTGGCCGCCGCAGACCTCCATCAGCGCCCAGGGCCGGGTGACGGTGGCGTGGATCTCGTCCAGCAGCCGGCGCGCCAGGTCGGGGTCGTTGAACTCGTCGATGTACTTCACCGGGCCTCACTCCCGCTCTCCTGCCGGGCCGCCTGCTCCCAGGCGTCGCCGAACTCCTCCTCCAGCAGCCCCAGTTGCTCGAACAGCTCCAGGGACGCCCGGGCCGACGCCTCGTCCAGCCGCTGCAGGGCGAAGCCGACGTGGACGATGACGTACTCCCCCACCCTTACGTCGGGCAGGTACTCGAGGCACGCCTGCTTGCGCACCCCGCCGAAGTCGATCATCCCGGTCAGGGGGTCGGCACGATGGTCGATGGACACGACCTTGCCGGGCACTGCCAGACACATGGGTCACTCCGTCTCGTGGTTGTTCGCTGTTCCCGCGACCATGAGCTGACCGAGCGCCAACCCTCCGTCGTTCGGGGGGACGTCGCCGTGCCGCAGGACCGTGAAGCCGGCCGCGGCCAGCCGCGCGGTGCACTCCTGTTCCAGCAGGCCGTTGGCGAAGACACCTCCGGTGAGGGCGACCGTGGTCAGTCCGGTCTCGGCGCGGGCGCGGTCACAGACCCCGGCGACGGCCGCGGCGACGCCTCGGTGGAAGCGGGCGGCGAGGACCGGTGCGGGGGTGCCGCGCCGCTGGTCCTCCAGGAGTGCGCGCAGCATGGGCGTCGGGTCGATCTCCCGCTGCCGGTCGAACCCGAAGGGGTACGCCGTCCGGTCGGCGTCCCGGGCCTCGGTCGCCACCGCCTCCAGTTCCAGCGCGGCCTGCGCCTCGTAGCCCGCCCGGTGGCAGACACCGGCCAGGGAGGACACCGCGTCGAACAGGCGGCCCATGCTGGACGTCGGCACACACGCCGCCTGCCGGTCCAACTGCCGCCGCAACACGGCGCGTTCGACGTCCGAGCAGGCCCGCGCGCTCGCCAGATCCGGTTCCCACGCCACGCCCGCCGCCCACAGCCGGGCCAGCGCCAGCCGGCACGGGTTGGCCACGCCGGCGTCGCCGCCGGGCAGCGGTGCGGGGCTGAGGTGGGCGTAGCGCCGGTAGCCGGTGTAGTCGGCGAGCAGGATCTCGCCGCCCCACACCGTGCCGTCGTCGCCGTACCCGGTGCCGTCGAAGGCGACGCCGATCACCCGGGTCGTGCCGTCCAGGCCGTGCTCGGCCATCGCGGAGGCGATGTGGGCGTGGTGGTGCTGGACCAGACGCAGGGAGCCGTCCGGCAGCCGGGAGGCGCGGCGGCGGGCCCGGCGGGCCGAGTGGTAGCCGGGGTGCCGGTCGGCGGCGACGAGGGCCGGGGTGACTCCGGTCAGGACGGCCAGGTGCCGCTCGGCGCGCTCGGCGGCCTCCAGGGCGGCCAGTTCGCCCATGTCACCGATGTGCGGCCCGAACCAGGCGTGGTCGCCCTCGCCCAGGCACAGGACGTTCTTCAGGTCGCCGCCGACCGCGAGGACGGGCCGTACCGGCACCGGGAGCCGCACGGGGCGGGGGACGTAGCCGCGGGAGCGCCGCAGGACCTGTTCGGTGCCGTCGGGGCGGACCCGGAGCAGGGAGTCGTCGCAGGGCGAGGCGATGGGCCGGTCGTGGGCGAGCCAGGCGTCGGCCAGTCCGGCGAGCCGGGTCAGCGCCTCGGCGTCGTCGGTGACGATGGGTTCGCCGGAGCGGTTGCCGCTCGTCATGACCAGGACCCGGGGGCCGGGCGGGTCGCCGGGCAGCCCGAACAGCAGGGTGTGCACGGGCGTGTAGGGCAGCATCACGCCCACGTGCGGGCTGCCCGGGCAGACCTGGTCGGCGAGGCGCAGGCCGTCGGCCGGGGTGCGCCGGCGGAGCAGGACGATGGGGCGCCGGGCGCTGGTCAGCGCGGCCCGTTCGGCGCTGGAGAGGACCGCGAGCCGCTCGGCGGTGCCGAGGTCGGCGCACATCACCGCGAAGGCCTTGCCACCCCGTTCCTTGCGGTCGCGCAGCGCGGCCACGGCCCGGGCGTCAGTGGCGTCGCAGGCCAGGTGGTAGCCGCCGAGGCCCTTGACGGCGACGATCTTCCCGGCGGCCAGCAGTGCCCGCGCCGTCGCCAGGGCGTCCGCGTCCCGGGCCGGGCGGACGCCGAGGCCGTCGGCCGGGACCAGGGTGAGCCGTGGGCCGCAGTCGGGGCAGGCGACCGGCTGGGCGTGGAACCGCCGGTCGGCGGGGTCGCGGTACTCGCGGGCGCAGGACGGACACATGGGGAAGCCGGCCATGGTGGTGGCCACGCGGTCGTACGGCATCCCGGTGGCGATGGTGAAACGCGGGCCGCAGTGGGTGCAGGTGACGAACGGGTGCCGGTGCCGGCGGTCGGCCGGATCGGCCAGTTCGCGCAGGCAGTCGGCGCAGGTGGCGGTGTCGGGCGGGAGCTGGGTGCGGCCGCCGGCCCGCTCGGTGGAGCGGATGGCGAAGGCAGCGGTGTCACCGGTTGCGGGCAGGACCGCGTCCTCGACGGCGGTGACGGTGGCGAGCGGCGGCGGCCGTTCGGCGAGCAGGACGCAGAAGCGGTCCACCTCCGGCGCCGGGCCCTCGATCTCGATGTGCACGCCGTCGCCGGTGTTGCCGACGAACCCGGCCAGGCCGAGTCCGGCGGCGAGGCGGTGCACATACGGCCGGAAGCCGACGCCCTGCACGGTGCCCCGCACGGTGAGAGCGCGTCGCACCGGTCCGGTGACGGGGGCGGTCATGCGACGGGAGCGGACGCGGTGTGGTGGTGGCCGTGCGGATGCGGGGCCAGGGGCGGCCGGTGCGGTACGCCGTCCCGGGCGGCGAGGGCGCGCTCCAGGAGGGTGTCCACTCCGGCGCCGGTGCGGGCACAGGACCGTACGATCTCCACGCCCGGGTTGACCCGGTGCACGTGGGTGCGGAAGGCGGTCTCGTCGAAGCCGGCCGGCTCGGCGAGGTCCGTCTTGGTGATCACCACCAGATGGGCGGAGCCGAAGGCGGTGGGGTACTTCAGCGGTTTGTCCTCGCCCTCGGTGACCGCCATCAGCACCACCCGCAGGGTCTCGCCGAGGTCGTAGGCGGCCGGGCAGACGAGGTTGCCGACGTTCTCCACGAACAGCACCGAGGTGTCCGCCGGCAGCCAGCCGTCCAGCCGGGCGCGCACCTGACGGGCCTCCAGATGGCACAGTCCGCCGGTGAGCAGCTGCTGGACCGGGGCACCGGAACGGGCCAGGCGTTCCGCGTCGTTCTCGGTGGCCAGGTCGGCGGTCAGCGCGGCCACCGGCACCCCCTGCCCGACGGCGCGGGCCAGGACCTCGCCGAGGAGTTCGGTCTTGCCGCTGCCGGGGCTGGACAGCAGGTTGACGACGGTCACGCCCCGTCGGGCGAGGTCGCCGCGCAGGTCTGCGGCCAGGTCGTCGTTCTTCGCCAGGACGGCCTGCTTGACGTCGGACCGGCACATGGGCGCTGCTCCTCGGGGGTACGGCGGTGGAGCCCGGGCCGCGTCCCTGCGGCCCGGGCTCCACCGATCTTCCGCTCAGCCGGCCGCTGTGCCGGGCAGCGCAGCCGGGTGCGGGGGCCCGGATTCCACCGGGCGGCCCAACGGGGGCGGGGGCGCCGCGGGGTCGGCGAGCAGGGCCGGGACCAGGGTGTGCAGCGCGTCGACGGCCCGGGGGACGGCTTCCCGGACCGGTGTGCTGAGCCCGGGCAGCAGGTCCTCGTCGGCGGCCGGCAGCACCTGCGGCTCGCAGGCCAGCACGAGGACGCGGGGCAGCGGCTCCTCGCCGAGGTGCGCGGCCAGGGCCAGCACCTTCGCCGGGTCCATGCCGTGGGCCTCGGGGACGACCGTGCCGTCGGGCGGTTCGGCCTCGATCAGCGAGAGGGTGCCGGGGCGGTGGCCGCGCCGCGCGGTGTCGACCAGGACGGCGGTGGCGCAGCCGTCCAGCAGGGCGTAGGCGAGGTCCATGCCCCGGATGCCGTAGTCGTGCACCCGCACCTGGGGCGGCAGCGGGCGTTCGCCGAGCGCGCGGATCACCTCGGGGCCGAAGGCATCGTCGGCGAGGAAGATGTTACCGACGCCCGCCACCAGCAGGCGCGGCGTCACCGGACGTCTCCGGCGGGCGCGGCCAGGGGCCTGGGGGAGCCGGACGGGGTCTTGCGTACGAAGGCCGAGCGCAGCTCGTGGTAGGGGGCCCGCGGGTCGAAGAAGATGGCGTGCATACGGGCCAGTTCGGCCGCGCGGTACTGCGCGAGGGGGCGTTCGCGTTCGTCGGCGGCACGGGCGGCGGCCTTGGCGGCGATCCGCTCGTCCAGGCGGGGGTCCGCGGCGAGTTCGGCCGCCAGTCGTTCGGCCTCGGCCGGGAAGCCGGCGGGTGTGGCCGGTACCAGCCGGTCCACGAGCCCGAGCCGCTCGGCGCGGGCGGCGCTGACCGGCAGGGCGTCGCCGGTCAGCCGGCGGGCCTGCGCCGCCCCGGCGCGGCGCGGCAGGCTGTACGTCCAGAACTCCGAGCCGTACAGGCCCATGCGCCGGTAGTGCGGGTTGAGGACGGTGCCGGTACGGCACCACACCTGGTCGGCGGCGAGGGCGAGCATGGCGCCGCCGGCCGCCGCGTTGCCGGCGAGTGCGGCCACGACCAGCCGGTCGGTGGTGTGCAGCACCGCCTCGACCAGGTCGTCCATGGCGTTCAGGTTGGTCCACGACTCCTGGGCCGGGTCGGGGGCCGCCTCGATGACGTTCAGGTGGATGCCGTTGGAGAAGAAGTCGCGGGACCCGCCGAGCACGAGGACCCGGGTGGGCCGGGCGAGTGCGTACGCGTAGGCGGCCAGCAGGCGGCGGCACTGGTCGGTGCTCATGGCGCCGCCCGGGAAGGAGAAGCCGAGGAAGCCGGTGTCGCCGCGCTGCCGGTAGCGGATGTCCGTCCAGGTGCTCCGGCCGGGCGGCAGTTCCAGCGGGGCGGCGGCTTCCGGGAGCTTGAGGGAAGGTTCCCACGCGGCGAGCACGGAGGCGGCCGGGCGGCGGAAGGGCGCGGGGTCACCGGAGTTCTTGCGGGGGCGCAGCTCGGGGATCCAGACGGCGCCGTCGCGGGTGGCCCGGCAGACGGCGCCCGTCCGCTGGGCCAGGAGTGCGCCGGGACGGCCGCGCAGCTGGTCCTCGGGGTGCCCGCCGTGCAGGAACACCTCGTGGCCGAGGAGTTCGTCCAGGACACCCGGCTGTGAGTCGGCGCCGCGGAGTTTACGCAGGACCGTTTCGGTGTCGTCCCGCTCCCAGTCGATGCGGCGCCGCTCCTGCCGGAAGGCGTCGCGCCAGACCACGCGGACCGAGTCGTCGGTCTGCGGCTGGGGCTTGCAGGAGCCCTCGGCGTACCGGCGGACGGCGGTGAGGACGGCGGTGACGGCGGCGTCGGAGGCCTCGTTGCGGTACAGGTCGCTCTTGCCGACGGGCGCCACCGCGAACGGCTCCGCCGCCCAGATCGCGCCCGCGTCCATCGCCGCCTCGGCCTGCAGGACCGTCACCCCCCAGTGCGTCGCGCCCTCGGCGACGGCCCAGTCCAGTGAGGACGGGCCGCGGTCACCGGGCGGCCCGGGATGCACGATCAGGCAGGTGTGGTCCCGCCACACGTCCTCGGGCAGGGCGGTCCTGAGCATCGGCGCGATGACCAGCTCCGGCCGCAG
The DNA here is from genome assembly GCF_000725475.1 of Streptomyces durhamensis. Lineage (NCBI taxonomy): Bacteria > Bacillati > Actinomycetota > Actinomycetes > Kitasatosporales > Streptomycetaceae > Streptomyces > Streptomyces durhamensis. Next base: position 126,134 of record NZ_JNXR01000004.1, on the reverse strand, counting down.
CTCACGCACGGCGGCCCGGACCGGGTCGGCGCCCTGTGCCGCGAGGACGACGTCCACGCGGTGCCCCAGGTCCGACAGTTCGGCGTACACACGCTGGGAGAGGCTGTTGAACGCGCTGGCGACCAGCAAAATGTCCATGACACGGCATGGTCGTCCCTGGCCGGGGTGCCGTGAAGAACCGGCGCGCGGTTTTGTCCCTCTGTGTCAGGTCTCTTCCTCCATACGGATCGCATGGCGCAGATCCTCGAAGGCCTGGCTGCGGTCGTCGGAGTGGGACTCCAACAGGGCCCCGGCGATCGCGTCGAGCTTGCGCTGGATCGCGTGCTCGGCGCGCATCTCGGCGTTCTTCAGCAGCGCCAGGAGCAGCAGGGTGACCGCCGTCATCGACTCACCCGCGAGCAGCAGCAGTTCGATCCGCAGATGCGCGAGGTGCGCGGCGACGAAGAAGCCGACGAGCAGCAGACAGAAGAGGAAGAACACCGGGGAGCTGGTGAAGTTGGAGGCGTACTCCGCGAACTGCTCGAACCGGCCGCGGCGCTCCCCGCCGCGGTGCACGGGATTCTTGAAGGTCATGACCGGGTCTTCCCCGTCGGCCGGCACCACCGGCTCACCGGCCGCCGGCCGTTCACACAGCAGCCCGGCCCCGGTTCGGCGTGCCGGTGTCCGGGCCCACCGCCCCCTTGGCGCAGGAGCGGCGCGGTACGGCCGAGGGCGAGCGCCCGGGCGGGACCGAGCCGGGGGCGGCCGGGAGGGTCGTGGGCGCCGCCGGGCGCCGCTGCCTCGTCACCTTGCGCGCGCATCGCGTTCTCCTGCCTGCCGTCGCTCGGGACCGGCCGCCGTCGGCGAACGACCCATGGATCAGCTCCGCAGTACCCCTGCGGGGGCGTGCGACACGGGCGCCGGTCGGGCTGGGCGGGAGGCGTTCGGGGCGGCAGTGCGGACGGGTGCGACCGAGCGTTCAGGCGGCGAGGGCGCGGCCCGGTCCGAGACGGTCCAGGAGCTGGTCGAGGTGCAGCTCGGCCACGGGGGCGAGGAGGTCGGGGTGGCGCAGCAGCGCGGCGGCGCGCCGGTCACCGTCGTCGGGCGCGAGCAGCCGCCGGAACTCCGCCGGGGTGCCCGAGGTGTGCTCGCCGTCGGCGAGTGCGGCGACGGCCGTTCCGGCCAGCTCGGGGTCGGTGAGCAGGCCGGCCGCCCAGCTGGCGACGACCTCGTCGACCCAGGTGCGCCAGGCCCGGTCGTCCGCGGGGCCCTCCTCGCCGTCACGCTCGGTGCCGCTGATCCAGTCGAGCCGCGCGGCGCCGCCGGGACCGGCCATGGTGACCAGGGCCGCGTCCATCTCGGTGGGGTAGCGCAGCCACGCGGCGACGGTCACGGCCTGCCGGGCCTGCGCCTCGCACAGGGCGGAGGCCAGCGCGCCGCCGCTGGGCGGATAGGAGACCGTCAGCCAGCGCGCCGTCGCGGCGATGAGGGGGGACAGATCAGTGAGCACAGCCGGGCCGTCCGAGGGGCGATGGGGAACAGGGGCTCGACGCAACGGTAGCCCGGTACCAGGCGCGAGAGGGAGACGTTGCGAACCAGGTCATATGTGGCATCGCCCACGTCGTACCGGCATCGCCGTCTCACGGGGGGCGCCGTTCCGGCGCGTGTCGCCGCCTCGGCCCGGGGAACTCGGGGCGGGGCCCGGTGCGGGCCGGGTGCGCGCCCCGGGCAGGTATGGGAGGTCTCATGACGACGGACGCCGCGCGGTACGACGACCAGGGCGACGTCCCGCTCGCCGGGTACGCCGCTCTCGCCTCCGTCTTCACGGCGGGCGCCGGCGCGTTCGCGGTGCTGGCCAGGCACCGGGGTGTCCGGCTGCCGCGCGAGGTGCCGCCGTGGGACGTGGTCCTGATGGGCGCGGGGGCGTACAAGGCGTCCAGGCTGCTGACCCGGGACAAGATCACGAGCTTTCTGCGGGCGCCCTTCACCCGCCGCACGGACGCGGGCGAGGCCGGCGAGGTCGTCGACGAACCGCGGGGGCACGGTGTCCGGCGAGCCGTCGGAGACCTGCTGTCCTGCCCCTTCTGCACCTCGGCCTGGGCCGCCGGCACCCTGGTGTGCTCGTACGCCGCGGCACCCCGGCTCACCCGCCTGGTCTGCGCAGGCCTCGGCGCGCTGACGGTCTCGGACTGGCTGCAGTACGCCTGGACGTGGACACAGCAGGCGGAGCAGACGGAAGGAAGCTGAGCGGACCGGGCGACTGCGGACCGTGGAGCTCAGCGGACCCCCCGCTCCAGCCGAGGCGACCCGGGCCCCGCGCAGGCCCGGCCACCCCTGCCATGCCGAGCGGACCCCAGCCGGGCAGGCCTGGTCACCGCTGCTGAGCCCGGTGGGCCGAGGGGCCGGTTCCGCCGGGTGGCCGTCGTACCCCCTGTTCGTCTATTCGTCGTCCGCCGCGGCGCTCACCTCGACGTCGAGCACCCCCGCGTCCTGGAACAGCTCCGACGCCAGCCCAGACGAGTCCCCGGTGCCCTCCAGCTCCAGCAGCACCCGGGCCGCGTCGTCCGCGCGGCCGGGCAGCCGTTCCACCTTGACCTGCACGATCCGGAAGCCGCTGCGGGTGCAGGTCTCCATCAGGCGAGGCAGCAGTGCCGCCCCGGTCCGGTAGGTAAGGCGCGCCTCGAAGGTGCCGGCGGCCGTGGCGGGGATCAGACGGGACGTCATGAGCGGATAGCCCCGCACCACCAGGAAGTGCAGGGCGGTCACCGCGAGCGCGAGGATGGGCAGCCCGCCGCCGCAGGCCATACCCACCGCGCAGGTCAGCCAGACGGTGGCGGCCGTCGTCAGGCCCCGTACGGCGTCGCGCCGGACGAAGATCAGGCCCCCGCCGATGAAGCCGATGCCGGACACGATCTGCGCCGCGACGCGGGAGGGGTCGAAGGAGACGTTCTGCAGCCCGAGCACCGCCGTGAACCCGTGCTGGGACACCTCCATCATCAGCGCGCTCGCGATGCCGACCAGCGTGTGGGTGCGCAGCCCGGCGCTTTTCTGCTGTGCCGCCCGCTCCCAGCCGATCAGGCTGGACAGCAGCAGTGCCAGTCCCAGCTCGGCCAGCTGTCGCAGCCCCTGGCCGTTGTGCACGTCCCACAACGGCGCCGCAAGCCCCGCTCCCGCCATGAACACCTCACATCCCGGTCCGCCGGCGTCCGCTTGTCCGATGGTCCGCTGCCGACGCCTACCCCGCGACGGCACCGTGACTCCACCGGCGGCGACCGGCCGCGACCGGGTACGCGGCCGCGGCATCCGGGTACTCGGCCCGCGCAGGCACGCGGCCGGGTCGAGGCGCGTGGCCTCACCCGCGGCGAGGGACCCACGGCGAGGGACACACCAGACCGTCACGACTTCGTGAGGAAGGATGCGACCTCATGCGGCACGACGAGATGATCGGAAAGGTGCAGGAGCTGGCCCACCTGCCGGACCGGGGTTCGGCCGAACGGGCAGCGCACGCTGTCGTCAGCACGCTCTCGGAGCGGCTGCCGTCCGGACTGGCCCGGCATGTGGCCGCCCAGTTGCCGCCCGACATGGCGACGGCGATGCGGGAGGCGGCCGACGCATCGGCCACCTCCGACGCCGGCACGGCGGGCGAGCGGTTCGGGCTGACCGTCTTCGCCGGGCGCATCGCCGACCGGGCGGGCACCGACGAGGACACGGCCCTGCGGGAGGCCGCCGCCGTCATGGAGGTGCTCGACGCCGCGCTCGCCCCGGAGCTGACCGAGCGGATGGCCGGCGCGTTGCCCGCGGACATCCGCGACCTGCTGCCGGTGGGCCGGGCCACCGAGGGCGCCGAGAGCACCGGCCCCTGGAGCCAGGAGGGTTGACACCGGGGCGCCCGCGCGACACGGACCGGCCGGCCCGGCAGCGGCGCACGGATGTACGGGCCGCGCGGCACGGCCCGTGCGACATGACGGTGTCCCGGGTTGCTGGTTCAATCTGTGTGCCGGCGCCCGCCGAGGGCAGACGTAGCAGTGACGCCCCCACCTCGCAAAGGTGCTCCATGGCCTTCTTCACCCTCTCCCGGCACCAGCCGCTGGTCCTGCTCTCGTCCACCGACCTGGCAGCGGAGTACGACCGGCTGATGACCGAGAACCAGCAGTTGCGGCGTGCCGTGTCCTCACACGCGGTGATCGACCAGGCCGTCGGAGCCGTCGTCGTGCTCGGGCGGATCGCCCCGGAAGAGGCCTGGCGAGCGCTGCGGGACGTCTCCCAGCGCACCAACACCAAGCTGCGGGCGGTCGCCGAGCACATCCTGGAGTACGTCCAGGGCGGGACGCTCCCCGGACCGGAGCGGGTCGAACTCGGGCGGGCGATCGCGCGCTACCGGCGGTGCGCCGGCCTGGCCGAGGATCCGGCGACGGATCAGTGACGGTCCGCCTTCGTACGGCGAAGCCGGCGGTGCCTGCTGTGGCGGGCGGCCGGCGGCCGCAGGATCCATCGGTCCTCGACCTGGTCGAGCCCGTACAGCAGGACGCTGAGGACGGGGAGCAGCAGTAGGGCGATGATGATCACTGGCGCATCCCTCTCTGCCGGCGACACCTGCCGAGTGCCCCGCCCGCTCCCGGCACACCCCCAGCGGCTGTGAAGGTCCTGTGACCGCTCTCCGTCTGCGCCGGTCGTCGACGTGACCGGCCGCCCCTGGACCACCGCGTCCGCGGCGGGGCCGCGTGAGCGCGCTTCGTCGTAGCCCTGCGCGCCCACCAGGTGCTGCACGGCCCGGTCCGCGTCGAAACGTCGCCATCCGGGGAACGTCGCGGGCGGCGCATTCCGCGCGCCCCGCCCGCGACGTGCGCTTACGGTGCTGTACATATGACCGACCGTCATCAGGGATGACGGAGAGGAGTCGGAATCGGTGGTGGGCGATGCGCGTCGGCGGGCGGCCGGACCGGGCGGCCGGCGCCGGGGGAGGCAGGTGCTGGGCAGCCGGCCGGCGTACTCCGTGCGCATCCCGGCCGGCCTGCGGCCCGAGACCGTGCCGGTACCGGTGCCGGTGCCCGTGCCGGTGGCCGAGCGGACGGTGCCGTGGCTGCGGGTCGGCGCGGCCTACGCCTGGCGCCTCATCCTCGTCGGGATCGCCGTCTACGGCGTCTTCAGCATCCTCGGCAGCTTCCAGCTCATCGCCGTCGCCCTCTTCCTCGCGCTGGTCGTGACCTCCGTCCTGCGCCCGCTGACGGACCTGCTCGGCCGGATCCTGCCGCGGTCGCTGGCCGTCGCCATGGCGCTGCTGGGCAGTGTGCTGCTCCTGCTCGGACTGCTCGCCCTGGTGGGCAACGCCGTGGCGGGCGAGTCGGCCCGGCTGGCGGGCGAGTTCCGGGGCGGGGTGCACCGTATCGAGGAGTGGTTGCAACGGCCGCCGTTCCGGCTGAGTCCCGGGCGGCTGTCCGAGCTGGAGAACCAGGTGACGCATTACTTCTCCGCGCACCGCTCCAGCCTGCTCAGCCAAGCCGTCAGCGGGCTGAGCCGGGTGGTCGAGCTGGTCACCGGGGCCGCGCTGGCGCTGTTCGCCTCGGTGTTCTTCATCTACTCCGGTGAACGCCTGTGGGGGTGGATCCGCGACCAGTTGTTGCCGAGCGGCGCCCGTCCGGCGTGGGACCGGGCGGGGCACGCGGCGTGGCGGGCCTTCGCCGGGTACACGCGCGGCATCATCATCGTGGCCGCCACCAATGCCGTACTGGTCGGTGTCGCGCTGCTGGCGCTGCGGGTGCCGCTGGCGCTGCCGCTGACGCTGCTGGAGTTCTTCGCCGCGTTCGTGCCGCTGGTGGGCTCCCCCGTCGCGCTCGGCGTCGCCACGGTCGTCGCGCTGGCCGGACGCGGGCCGATCACCGCGCTGGCCGTGCTGGCACTGATCGTCGTCATCGGCCAGCTGGAGGGGCATGTGCTGCATCCGGTGGTGATGAGCTGGGCGGTACGGCTGCATCCGCTCGTCGTCGCGGTGTCGGTGATCGCCGGCAGCATCATCGCGGGGGTGATCGGCGCGGTGGTGGCCGTACCGCTGGTCTCTGTCGTCTGGGCGGTGCTGCGCGCCCTGCGCACGGTGCCACCCTGACGAACGGACGGCTGCCGTCCCCCGGCGTCCACCGCCGCGCCCGTCCAGGCAGGCGGCGCAGCCGTACCGCTCAGCGCAGAGCCGCCGCCACGAGCCCGCGTACCTCCTCCTCGCAGACGCTTCCGCCGTTCACCAGGCGATCGAAGACCAGGCCGTCCACGCAGGTCAGCAGCGTCACCGTGCGTGCGTCCGGGTCCGCCACGCCCTGGGCGGCGAGAAACTCGCACACCGCCTGCCGAGCCTGGTTCTCGCGCGGCACCAGGATCTCGCGCAGTTCGGGGTGCCGCGCGCTCTCGACGGCACAGGCGTATCGCGCCAGAGAGCGCATACGGCCCTCCCCGGTGAGCCGCACTGCGGCGAACCCCACGATTCCGGTGACCAGTTCGGCGGCGGTGCGCGGGACCGGCACCCTGGCCCCGATCTCCCGCAGCTCGGCCTGGTCGAGTTCCACCAGGCGCCGGACCAGTGCGGTGAGCAGGGCCTGGCGGGTGCGGTAGTACGCGGACGTGGTACCGGCGGGCAGCCGCGCCGCCCGGTCCACGGCGCGGTGCGTCAGCCCCCGCATCCCGGTGTCGGCGAGCACGGCGATGGCCGCGTCGGCGAGGACTGTACGTCGGTCGGTCGGCATCCTCTCTTTCTACACCCCGCCTCTACACCTGTAGAAAGCCCGCAGTAGGGTCTTCTACATCTGTAGAAGACCCTACTAGCGGCCACTTCTGCGGAGGACCGATGCGAACCGAGATCGAAGGGGGCCGGCGTGGGCGGTACGGCAGTGGTGGTCGGGGGCGGCATAGGCGGGCTGGCGACGGCGATCGGACTGCGCCGGATCGGCTGGGACGTCCGGGTGGTGGAGCGGGCCGCCACCCTGGCCGACGCGGGCGCGGGCATCTCGCTGCATGCCAACGGACTGCGCGCCCTGGACGCGCTCGGCGTCGGCGCGGCCGTACGCGCGGCGGCCCGTCCGCAGTACACCGGCGGCACCCGCACCCCGGCGGGCGGCTGGCTGGCCCGGATGGACGGCGCCGCCCTCGAACGCGCGCTGGGCACGCCGATCGTCGGCATCCGGCGCGCGGTCCTGCACCGTCTGCTGCGCGCGGCCCTGCCGGCCGAGTGCCTGCACACCGGTGTCACCGTGCCCACGCTGGACCGCTCGGCCCCCGACCGCGTGGGGGTTCCGGTCGGGGACGCCGTCCTGGACGCCGACCTGGTCGTCGCGGCCGACGGGGTGGGCAGCCGGCTGCGCGGACTGCTGTTTCCCGGCCATCCCGGTCCGGTCTACGCCGGCTCCACGGTGCTGCGGGCCGTCACCGACCGGGTGCTGGAGCTGAGCGGCGACTTCGAGCTGACCTGGGGCGGGGGCGCGGAGTTCGGCCACATCGCCTTCGCCGACGGCCGGGCCGAGTGGCATGCGGTGGTCACCGCTGCGGCCGGTGTCCGGCACGACGATCCGCTCGGCATGCTGCGCCGGCGCTTCGGCGGCTGGCACGATCCGGTCCCGGCACTCCTGGACGCGACCCGGCCAAAGGACGTGCTCCACCACGACATCCACGAGCTGGCCACGCCGTTGCGGTCGTTCGTCGCGGGCCGGGTGGCGCTCCTCGGGGACGCCGCGCACGCCATGACGCCGAATCTCGGCCAGGGCGCCTGCCAGGCGCTGGAGGACGCGGTCACGCTGGCCGCGGCCGTCGCCACCGAGCCCTCGGTGGGCTCGGCGCTGGCCCGCTACGACGCCGAGCGCCGCCCGCGCTCGCAGGCGGTCGCCCGCGCCGCCCGGCAGGCCGGCCGGATGGGTCAGCGGCTGTCCCATCCGCTCGCCGTGACCTTGCGCAACACCGCGCTGCGGCTCGCGCCGTCGGGGGCGACGACCCGGGCGATCCTGCGGCACGCCGACTGGACGCCGCCCAGCCTGGGGTGACCTGCCCACCGGGATCCGGCGCTCGTCGGCCACCGCGTCCCGGTGCCCCGCCCCGCCACGCCTCACCGGACCACACCCGCCGCAGCGAACGACCGGAGCCGATCCCGCCGGCCGTCGGCCCAGCGCGCGTCACCCGGCGCACGGTGCGCCCCGTCCCCCCACGCCCCACCAGACCACGGCCGAGACCGATCCCTGCCACGCCCCGTCAGACCACACCCGCCGCACCAAACGACCGGAGCCGATCCCGCCGGCCAAGGCTCCAGCGCGCGTCACCCGACGCCCCCCGCGCCCCCACCCGCCACGCCAGACGACCAGAGCCGGTCCCACCGACCGCAGGCAGCAGCGCTCGTCACCCGACGCGCTCCACGCCCCGACCCTCCCACGCCCCCCAGACCACACCCGCCACGCCGGACGGCCGGAGCCGATCCCCCCGGCCAGGGCTCCAGCGCTCGTCACCGACCCTCCCACACCCGGCTCCAGCGTTCATCGGCCGACGCGCTCCACTCCCCAGCCTTGCCACGGCTCGCCGGACCGCGGCCGCTGGGCCGGTGACGGGGGCCGATGGTGACGCCGCGGGTGTCGCGGAGACCCGGCGGCGGTTGCTCCGGCGCCCGGGCGGCCGGACCCGTGTGCGAGGCGTACGGCCGGCATGGGGCGGTGTCCGGGTGGCACCCGGGCGTCATGCGTGGCATGCGAGTGACGTGGCAGGCGCTGTGGTGTGAGGTGACGGCCGCGGCGCGCGGTGCGGCACGGGCCTGGGCGGGGCCGTGCCGGGAGCGGGACCTCGCCGTCCAGGCGGTCAAGGCGGCCCTGGCCGCGTGGCTGGCCTGGGCGGTGGCGGGCTGGTGGCTGCACGCGCCGGTGGCGTTCGTCGCGCCGTGGGTGGCGGTGGTCCTGGTGGAGTCCACCGTGTACCGGTCGATCGCGCACGGGCTGCAGCAGCTCTCGGCGATCGCGGCCGGCACGATCGTGGCCACCGCGATCGCGCTGCCGCTGCACGACACCGTGGCCGCGATGGCCGTCGTCCTGCCGCTCGCGCTGCTGCTCGGGCAGTGGCGGGGCCTGGGCAGCCAGGGCATCTACGCCGCCACCGGGGCCCTGTTCGTGCTCACCAACGGGTCCGTCACCGTCGCCACCTCCGCTGCCCGGCTCGCCGAGGCCCTGTTCGGAGCCGTGGTCGGCATCACGGTCAACGCCCTGGTCCGGCCACCGCTGTATCTGCGGGACAGCCGGGCCGTCCTCAGGGACGCGGCCGAAGAGGCCCACGCCATCCTGCGGGCCGTGGCGGAGGGGCTGACCGAGGGGCGCTGGGGCGCCGAGGAGGCCGGCGCCTGGCACGAGCGTGCCCTGCGGCTGCACCGGCTCGTGGAGCAGGCCCGCTCGGCGCTCGCATGGAGCCGGGAGAGCCTGCGCGGCAACCTGCGCCGCCGGCACCGACGTGCCGAGCCGCCGCCCGGCCAGGGGTACGACGACGCGATCGTGGTGCTGGACTACGCGGCCGTGCACACGGCGGGCGTGACCCGCACGGTGCTGGAGGCCGCCGCGCAGGACCGCCCGGCACCCCGTCCACACCCGAACTCGCCTGCCGCTACGCCGAGTTCCTGTGCCGCACCGCACACGCGCTGCGGCTCTACAGCCACAGCCGGTTCGGCCACGAAACATGCGAGGACGAACTGGGCACGGCCGTCGCGCGGTTGCGCGAGACGCTGGAGGAGCTGCGCCGCGACCTGGTCCGCGCCACGACGGACGACCCCGACGAGGTCGCCACCTACGGCGCGCTGCTCGCCCAGGCCCATCGGCTCGCCGACCAGCTGGCCGTCTCGGGCACCTGACCGTGGGCGGTCACCGATCGGCGCCGCCGTTCGCCCGCGCCCGCGGATGCGACGCGGGCCGCACGGACCTCGCACTCGCGGCGAACTCCGGCGCCTACAACGCCGGCATCGCCGCCGGCGCCGCACTCGGAGGACTGATCCTGCCGCCGGCCGGCGTGCGGGGCGCCTTCCTCGCCGGAGGGCTGCTGACCACGGCGGCGTGCGCGGTGCTCCTCGGTGGCAGTCCGAGGCGTCACGGCCGGCGTCACGCCCGGCCGTGCGCCACCAGGGCCGCGTGCGGCAACACCAGTACGCCGTCCGGACGGACGAACTCGGCACACAACGACTCGAAGTGATCCCTGATCTCCGCGATGACCACCGGGGACTGACTCGTGACGACCTGCCCGATCGTCGCCACTCCGGCGGCGGGCCCGCTCCACCACTCCTGCGGAGTCGTCAGATGGTCCCAGACCAGGGTGTCGCAGGAGACCTTCGTCAGGCCCGCCTCGCTCAGCAGCGCGGCAAAGCCCTCTTCCGTGCGCGGGAAGTCCTCCTCGGGGGCAAGGGCCGGCAGGTGCGCGGGACGGCTGACGCCCGCCGCCTGGACCGCCCTGCCCAGCAGCGCCTGCCCGGCAGTCGCGGGTACCGGCCAGACGGTGACCGCTGTCCGTCCGCCAGGACGCGTCACCCGGCGCAGCTCCCTCAGGGCTTCCCGAGGCCGTCCGACGTGATTCAGAACGAAGTTGCCGACCACGGCGTCGAATTCACCGTCGGCGAAGGGAAGTCGGGGCAGGGTGGCCAGTCGTACGTCGGCGTCCGGGGCCGTCCGCGCGGCCCGGACGACCATGCCCGGTTCGGCGTCCACCGCCGCCACCTTCGCGCCCCGCTCACACGCGGCCGCGGCGACGCTGCCCGTGCCCGTCCCCACATCGAGGACCCGTACACCCTCGCGCACCCCTGCGGCATCGAGGAGCTCCGGCACCGGGTACGCGCAGAGTCCGGCGAAACTCGCGGCGTAGGCCTCGGCCCGCCCGGCCCACGCCCGCCGCTCGGACTCGTCGAACGCCGTCTGTTCCATCCGTCCCCTCCCCCAAAAGCACCACCACAGCGCCACAGCACTGCAGGTCCTGACGCTAACGCATCCCGGTCGCGGCACCCGGATCGCGCCAAGCGGCGTCGGGGGCCGCGGCGCGGCCCGGTTCCCGTACACCGAACAGGGCGGGGCCCACGGTGAGGGTGCCGTCGGTCAGCGGCCTGCAGCGCACGCCCCCGCCGCCGCGCAGCGCACGCTGTGCGCCGGGGCCGAGGGTGGTGTCCATCCAGGCGCAGGGCCGGGCCGCACTGCGCACCGCGAGTTCCACGGGGCCGGCTCCGCAGTCGAGGAAGACGGTCGCACCGACGCAGGCGTCGATGTCGACCCCTCGCAACAGGACGTTGCGCCGGGTGCGCAGCAGGTCGGCAGCGTACGGCTCCCCTTGTGGGAACCGCTCGACGGCCATGAGGGTGATCGAGGCGTTGCGGTGGGCCGGCTGGTTGAAGTACCGGTCCCCGACCAGCCCCAGCCCGGCACGCACTTGGACCGCCGTCACCAGTTCACCGGACGGCAGCTCGGGCGTCCCGTCGCCCGGCCGGCCCGCGAGCCGGTGCACCGGGGAGACCAGCAGCTGGAGGATTTCGACACGCGGCACACACCGAGCCTACGACTGCCCACCGCTCGCTGCGTCCCTCAGCCGGCGCTCCGCATCGCCTCGCCCGGAACCGCGCTCCCCCTGAGCAGCGATCGTCCGCTCGCCCCGGCCACCAGCAGTCCGGCCACCATGACGACCAGGCTCAGGCCCGGCCCGGAGGACCAGTGGACGTGGGAGGCGCGGGCGGCCAGCACGACCGTCACGGCGAGGGCGGTGCCGGGCAGGGACAGCAGGGCGGGGCGCGTGCGGTCCAGGTCGTCCTCGGCGAGAGAGCCGAGGACGCCCACGCCGAGGGCCAGCGCCCAGACGCCGAGTGCCTGCGCGTCCACGCGGTTGGTCCGCCAGGGCACGAACTCCGCCCAGAATCCGGGGCGTACGAGCAGTCCGGTGCCGATGCCCAGCCAGGAGGAGCCGAGCACGGCGAGCGGCGGCTTGGCCCAGCCCGGCAGCGGCGCGGTGCGGGGGGAGGCCGTTGCCGCGGCCGGTCCTGACCGGGCGAGGAACTGTCCCGCCAGGCAGATCGCCGCCGCCACGCACAGCAGGCCGAGGGTGAACAGCCAGCCGAGGCTGAACAGCACGGACACGATCGGGCCGCCGTGGGCGATGTAGAGCCGTCCCGCGTTGAGCAGACTGACCGTGAAGAGACCGGCCAGGACCACGGCGAGGGGCAGCACGAGCGTGCGCGCCTGCTGCCACGTCGTCGCGCGGCCGAGCGCGAAGAGCGCCGGCGCGGTGCCCAGCATCGCGGCCCCGAGCAGTCCGGGGCTGAGCGGATCCGGTGACGGCCACGCCCCGAGGACGTGCCCGGTCAGGGCGACGACGGTGAGGACGGTCCCCACGAACAGATTGATCACCGCGACGGTGACGGCCAGCAGCGCCACGCCGGCCGCGAGGGGGCGGCCGGACGGGGGTCCGGGAAGGGGCTGCCGTACCGGTGAGGTCGCCGCCGATACGGCCGGAGTGGTCGGGTCGGTCGGGACGGTCCGGTCGGTCGAATCGGTCCGGTCGATCGGGTCGACCGGGTCCGTAGATTCGGTCGGGTCGGCCCTGCCGTTCGGGCCGTTCGGGTCAGTCGGGTCGGGCGGGCCGGGCGGGTCAGTCGGGTCGGGCGGTCGGATCATGGCTGAGGTTCCGTTTCCGGGGAAGCGGTGGGCGGTTCCGGGGGCGGGGGCGGGGGCGGGCCGAGTGGACGCTTGGACCCGCCGGTTTCGGGGGCCCGGCGCACCGGTGCGGGCTGCTCGGCGCCCCGTTCGTGGACCAGGCCGCTGAGGCGGCCGGGCGGGGGCGCGTGGTTACGGCACCGCCGTGGTCCTCCGGGGCACGGGCAGCGGGGCCGGGAGGGAGCGTTTGCGCACCTCGCGCGCGTACATCAGCCGCAGGCTCACCACGAGCGTGGCGCCGAAGGCGGTGATCCCGCAGCCGATGGCGACGCCGGCGGTGAGCGCGGTGAACCGGCCGAGCCCCAGGGTGTGCTGGAAGACGGCGACCGCCCCGGCTGAGAGCACGGGTGCCAGGCAGAGAGCCGTGAGGTGGATCCGCCACTCCTCGCGCGCCCACAGCCGGCCCGCACGGGCGGCACGCCGTGCGCCGTGCGCCATCACCGCGTAGGCCACGGCGAACGGCACCAGGTAGGCGGCCAGCAGCCGGTTCCCGGTCGTGCCGTACGCCGAGAGGGCGCGCGCGATCCAGAGCAGTGCCGCCGCTCCCACCAGATGGGCCGCCGCGGTCACGGGCAGCGGGGCCCAGGACCGGCCGAGGCCGTCCACGCCGTCCCGGGGGTCCTTGGCCCGGGAGGCGAGCAGCGCGCCGAACACGACGAGGGAGCCGAGGTGCATGACGGCCACCCGGTTGACCTCCGCCATCGGCAGCCCGGGCAGCACCGCCGGGAGGGCGCCCCACTCCAGCCGCAGCAAGGGAGCGGTCAGCAGGTATCCGTAGCACAGCAGCATCCAGCGCTGGTGGAGGTCGGGGAAGCCGCCGACGGCCGCGAGGATGCCGAAGGTGACGCTGAGGACGGTGCCGACGAGGATCGTGGCGAGGACGATCCAGAAGGCCGCCCCGCTGAAGGCGTCCTTCGGCGCGGTGCGGGCGAGATAGAGGCCGGCGCCAGCCATCGAGGCGTAGACGGTGACGGCGAACACGACGCCCAGCGCGCGGTGCAGTCGTACGCGCCGGCGCGCGGCGGTCAGCAGCTGCGCGGGTCCGAGCAGCATGAGCAGCCCGCCGAGCACGGAGTGCACGATCATCGGGATCAGGCTGTGCCGGTACGGGGCGACCCGGGTCGCCAGCGCATCGGTGACGTACCGGGGCGAGACGGTGTGGGCCAGCAGCCACTTGCCCGGCGCCGGGGCGCCGGGGCTGGCGTAGGACCACAGTTCGGTCATCGCGAAGGGCGCGTACCAGAGGCACACGGCCGTCACGCTCACCCCGGCGGCTCGGCGCCAGGTGCTGCTCGTCCACGGACGCACGGCGTCCCCCTGTCCCTCACCGGTTCGGTCGCAGCCCATAGTCTCTTCTGGACTATTGCGGGTTACCGACGGTAGAGCGGGCCGGCGGCGAGGTCAACGGTCCGGGGTGCGTTCGTCCCGGTGCCGGACCCAGTCCCAGAACTCGGTCATCATCCGCTCGTACCGGATGCCGAACTCCAGCGCCTCCCGCTGTCCCGGGGTCAACAGCTCGCCGACGCTGTCCGCGAGTTCCTCGTACTCGCCCAGGGTGCGCCGGTGTTCGGCGAGCTGGACCGGGGCGATGCGGTCCGGGCGGGCACCGAACCAGAGTTTCAGGATGCCGCGCTCGCGGGCCTCGACCGGCACGAACTCCGGGTCGGCGAGCCAGTCGCGCAGGGTCTGGCGGCCCCGGTCGGTCAGCGCCAGCACCCGGCGGCCCCGCCCGCTCTCCTGCCGCACCTGGGCCAGCAGACCGGCGGCGAGCAGCCGGTCGCACTGCGCGTACACCTGCGCGTGCGGCACCGACCAGAACGGGGCGACGGTGCGGCCCGCCTCCACCTTCACGTCGTACGCGCTGGCTTCGCCCAGCTTGTCGATGATGCCGAGGACGAGGAAGGAAGAGGTGGTCAGCCGAGCGTCAGCCATGGGGGTGACCGTACCGCGCCGGACGGTGCGGCCCACGGCGGGTTCCGACGCTCAGCCGTCCGGTCGCCACTCGAACATCAGGATGGTGGCGTCGTCGCGGAGCCGGCTGTCCTCGGAGTCCAGCAGCGAGTGGATCAGGCGCCGGAGGGTCTCCGGCGCGAGCTCGCCGGTGGCGCCGGCCCGGATGACGTAGTCGGCGAACCTCTCCAGGCCGAGCAGTCGCCCGTCGGCCATCCGGGCCTCGGTGACCCCGTCGGTGTAGAGCAGGACCCGGTCGCCGGGCTGGAGCCGCGCCTCGTGCACCCGGCGCTCCCGTCTGGTGAGCAGATTGCGCAGCCCCATGGCCCCATGGGCGGATCCGCCTCACGGGCGGGGGCGGCGGCGACGAGCCGCTGATCGCGGATCAGCAGGGGTGCGGGGTGCCCGCAGTTGCGCCGGGCACGACCACTCCGGCCCTTGATCGAATCAGCTGCTTCAAAGTCCGGTGGAGGTCGATCGTCCGCTTGTGCCGACGAGCCCGGAGGCAGGCACATGACCGACGTCCGCTCCGGTGCCTGGCCGACGGGAGGGGGCGTGAGTACCCGTACTCATGCGCCCGACCGGCCGGGCGGGCACCGTGAAGGCCATGAACCTGCCTGTCGCCCCACCCGCGTTCGACGCCACCCGAGGTCCCCGGCGGCGCGACCGCGCCGACACCGGTGCCGACATCGGAGCCGGGTGCGGCCTGGTGCTCCTGGAGCTGACGGCGCTGGTGGTCGACTTCGGGCTCTGGTTCCTGTCCGGGGTGACCCTGGATCCGGTCGAGATCATCGAGGCGGACCCGTTGTGGGGCTACCTGACCGCCGCAGCGGGAGTGGCCGCCTTCACCCTCGTGGCGGCCCTGGTCGCCGCCCGGGCCCGGGCGGTCGTGACCGTCGTCGGCCAGCTCGTCATGGCCGTCCTGATCACCGTCGTGATCTGCGCCGGCGTCCTCGCCCAGGCCCACGACGACAGTGCGGCCGACGACGGCGCACGCTCCTGCCCGACCGGACCGGCCACGCCGCGCTGCGGCTGAAGCAGAAGCCCGCGTTCCGGCTGTGGCGTGCGGACGGTCCGCCGAAAAGGAGTTGTCCGGGCGGGGCGCTGCCGCCACGATCAGCCCATGACCTCGCTGACCGCCCTCCTGCCGCCGACCGCCGCCGACCGATCGGTGCGCGGCCGACAGCAGCGCGGCGGTCGATCGCTGAGGCCGACACCCGCTCACGCATGACCGCGGCGCTGGTCGCGGGGCTGCTCGCGGGGTACGGCATCGCCGTACCCGTGGGGGCCGTCGGGACGTATCTAGTGGCGTTGACCGCCCGGACCTCGTGGAGGATCGGTGCGTGCGCCGCGCTGGGGGTCGCGACCGCGGACGGCCTCTACGCGCTGATCGCGGTGCTCGGGGGCTCCGCGCTGGCGCACGCCCTTGAGCCGATCACCCACCCCCTGCGCTGGATCGCCGGCTCGGTGCTCGTCGTCCTGGCCGTGCGCGGCGCGGCGCAGGCGCTCGCCCACCACCACGAGCCGCACTCGGCCGCCCGTGCAGACGAGGCTCCGCCCCGACCCGCGCGGGCCTTCGTCGGGCTGTGGGGTGTCACGATGATGAACCCCGTCACCGTGGTCTACTTCGCGGCTCTCGTCGTCGGCAGCCAGGCCTCGGCGCGACCCGGTCACCTCGAACGGGCCGTGTTCGTCCTGGCCGCCTTCGCCGCATCCGCCAGTTGGCAGCTGCTCCTGGCCGGCGGCGGAGCCCTGCTCGGCCGGCTTCTGACCGGCAGCCGCGGGCGGCTCCTCACGGCCCTGGCGTCCAGCGCCCTGATGACCGTGCTCGCCGTGCGCATGCTCGTCGCCCACGCCTACTAGCAACCGCCCGGGGAACGGGCCTCAGCCGTTCGCGAGGGCCTGCAACCGGTCCAGGGCGCCGTTGAAGCGGTCCCGGTCCCCGACGGTCTTGCCGGACGAGGTGTACTGCCACATCGTGTGATACGGCCAGCCCGCCGGCAGTGTCCCGGCGGTCGAGGCGTAGCGGGCGATCCACAACGGGTTGGTCTTGCCGAAGCCCGAGTAGTTGCCGGTGCACTCGGTCCACCAGCTGGTCGCCGTGTAGATGACCGCGTCCCGGCCGGTGCGGGACTTGTAACGGTTCACGAAGTCCCGGATCCAGCTGACCATGCTGCTCTTGGACTTGCCGTAGCAGGAGCCGCCGTACGGATTCCACTCGATGTCGAGCACGCCGGGCAGGGTCTTGCCGTCCTTGGACCAGCCGCCGCCGTGCGCAAGGAAGTAGTCGGCCTGAGCGGCGCCGCCGGCCGTGTCCGGGGTGGCGAAGTGGTACGCACCCCGGATCATGCCCACCTTGTAGGCGCCGTTGTACTGGCTGCTGAAAGAGGGGTTGGTGTAGGACGTCCCCTCGGTGGCCTTCGTGTAGGCCCACTTGGCGCCGCCGCTCCACAGCGTCGTCCAGTTGACGTTCCCCTGATAGCTGGAGACGTCGACGCCTTCGATCTGGTTCGCACGGGCGGGAGCGGGTGTGGCGTCGGGGCCACTGGCGCGTCCGTCATGGGCGAGGACGCCCATGCCCATGTACGCGCTGCCGCGTGGGGGGACGACCGGGGCCGGCGCGGAACGGGCCGCGGGGCCGGGCACGGTGAACAGGAGGCCGGTCAGGACGCCCGTGACGGCAAGGCGTGAGCGGCCGCGAGGGAAGGACATGGCGCTTCGCACGAACACCATCTGACCCGTGATCGGGTCGCGGCGCACTTCGGATTGCGCCCAACGGAGCTGTTGCGCGCCGCGTCCGGGCCGTTCGGGTGGCGTTCGGGCCGGTCGTGGGAGTCGCCCTGGGCAGCTCCGGCGACCGGCCCGCGCCGGATCAGCCGTCGATGCGGTGCTGGGTCCAGAAGGAGGTGAGGTCGGTACTCGTGGCGGCCTGGGCGGCGGCCTTGAACTCCGCCGTGGTCGACACGCCGTACCAGTGGGCGGTCGCGTAGTCCTTCATCAGTTTGGTCATGGCGGTGTCACCGAGGACTCGGCGCAGGTCGTGCAGGGCGCACTTGCCGTAGCCGTAGACGACGGTGGAGTAGCGGGAGGAGTGTGCGTCCCAGTAGGCCATGGAGTTGGTGATCTTCTCGGCGCTGGAGGCCCAGGAGACGCTGCTCCAGCAGTTGCTGCCGGTCTTGCCGAGGGCGAGGTCGGTGGAGTAGTCGGCGAAGGCCTCGTCCAGCCAGGGGCTGTTGTACTCGTCGTCGCCGACGATGCCGTACCACCACTGGTGGCCTATCTCGTGGGTGAGTGCGGTGGTGCTGACCAGGTCCAGAACGAAACCGGGGTACTCCATTCCGCCGAACCAGTAGTTGTTGTCGATGACGGCGTCCAGCTCGCCGTAGGGGTAGGCGCCGAAGCGGGCCGCGTGGGCGTCGACGGCGGACTTGGCCGTGCTCAGCATGGACTGGGCGCTGGAGGAACTGATGCCCGAGACGGAGTAGACGTTCACCGCGACACCGGCCGGCGAGGTTCCGGAGATCTTGGTGAAGGGCCCGGCGGCCCAGGCGAAGTCACGCACCTTGGACGCGGTCGCCGTCGTGACGGTACGGCCGCTGGAGCCGGGGGTGTCGGTGGAGGTGCCGGTGGCCGGGACCAGCAGGCTGCTGGGGTGGTCGAGGGTCACCTTGAAGTCGGCAGCCAGCGAGTAGAACGACTCGCCGTTGTCCGTGTACGGGTCCAGGTGCCAGCCGCTGCTGTCGCGGACCGCGAGGACGGGCAGGGCGTTGCCGATGAAGCTGAAGGCGCCGTCGTGGCCGAAGCGGTCGGCGCCGCTGGGCACGGTGATGCCGAGGTCGAAGCCGATGGTGGCGCTCTGGCCCTGGCCGAGCGGCGCCGGGAGGTCGATCTTGAGGGCGGTGCAGCCGACGGAGGGCGCGCCCGCGGTGCCACCGGTGACGTTGCTGACGCGGATCGGCATGGCGTCGCAGGTGCCGTGGTAGTTGTCCCACAGCCTCAGATAGACCTCGTTCAGCGCGGTGGCCGAGGCGTTGGTGAAGGTCGCGCTCTCGTGCCCGGTCCAGACGGTGCCGCTCGTGTCGCTGCTGAGGCTGACGGTGTACGCGGGCGCGGCCGGGGTGCGCGTGGAGTCGGACGGCGGTGGCGTGGTGCCGCCGGAGGTGTCGAGCGCCACGTCGTCGAGCACGAAGCTCGTCTGGAGGCTGGAGTCCTCGGTCCCCGTGAAGGAGAGGCTGACGGTCTGTCCCGCGTACGCCGACACGTCGACGGACTTGCGCACATAGCCGGTGTTCTTGTCGAGGTTCGAGTAGGTGGCCAGCGTCGTGCCGCCGATCTTGGCGGTGAGCTTGTCGTATGCGATGGACGAGGTGGTCTCGGCGGTGTCGATGTGCAGCCAGAAGGTGAGGGTGGCCGCGTCGCACCCGGCCGGGATCGTGACGCTCTGGCTGACGGTGTCCGTATGGGTGCTGCCGACGCCGTCCAGCCAGGCGAAGGAGCTGCCGCCGTGGGCGGCCTCACCCGAGCGGCTGGTGATGACGGTGGAGGAGGACGTCGACCAGGGCGATGTCCCGCTCTCGAAGCCGCCGTTGCCGACGACCTGCGCCGGGGTGCAGGCGGCAGGAGCCGCGGCCGGACCGGCTGCGGCGGGCGTGCCGGGGAGCACGAGGGCGGCAACCGCGGCGACGGTGAGGGCACCGGCGCCGAGGGCCTTGTGGGGGGTCGATCTCACACGCTACTCCTTTGCGGCGGCCGGGATTCCCGGCCTGCTCGATGGCCGCCGGCCGGCTGGGGTACGCCGGGGCGGCCGCGGACGGGGCTTGCGCGATCGCTGCACCGAGTGGTGCGCCGCGCCCTCACCGGACAGGGCACGGGATGCCGAAAGAGTGACAGATTTGACCGGACCATGCCAGAAGCGCGACATGCTTGGCCGGTGAGCCGGGTGGCGGTGCGGGTCAGGCGGTGCGCAGCGTCGCGAAGACCGCCGTCAGCCCGGCGCCCTGCGGGTCCTGCCAGGCGCGCGCCACATGGCCGATGGCTCCCTCGGGGCACAGCGGCGGGTTTTCGGGGGCCGGGGTCAGGACGCGATGCACATGAAGGACCGTGCCGTGCGGCGCGCGCAGACGGGTGCCCGCCTGGTCGTCGGCCGGGTCGGGTGTGAAGCCGTCCATGGTGAGGGGGGCGCCGGTGTAGGAACGGACCACCTCGGGGTCGAGGGCACCGTCGATGCTCTGGGCGTGCGCCTGCGCCCTGCCCTCGATCAGCGACAGCAACCCGGTGACCAGGACCGGGTCATGGCAGCCGTCGTACACCCAGCGCTTGCCCAGCACGCCGTGCTCCATGGTGCCCACCAGCGCGTGCTGCGCGCCGTCCAGCGGTGCGCCGCGATAGGTCAACGGCGTCAGATAGACGGTCGGTTCGGGGGCGGAGGTGTCCGTGGCCACCATGAACTCGATGCCGACCTCACCCGCGGGGTCCTCCAGCCGGAAGCCGCCGGACTTGGTCAGCGCCGGGGCTTGCGCCGTGCCGCGGTACCAAGGACGGGTGGGCAGCCAGTCGGTGAGCAGCTCCAGCTTCGTGGGCTTGAGGGTGGTGTGGTGGATGACGGCCATGCCGGCCGCTCCCTTCCGTCGTAGGAAAGCTGACCCGCGCAGCTTCGCACACCGTTCTCGCAGGTCATCCGGCCGCCCTGGCCGTGTGTGCGGTTCAACACGGGCCAGGACACGAGCAGTTGCGGCCGAACGCGCGGCTGGGCCGCCCGTGCGGGGCGGCCCAGCGCTCTGTTGCGGGTGCGGCAGCGGCCCTCGACAGGCCGTTGTCACCGGTGTTCACTCCTCGGGCGCCTCCTGATGCCCACCGCTCGACTTCGCGTGCTTGGGGTAGTCAGGCTTCACCGGGTGCTGCGGATACTCCGGCTTCACCGGGTGCTGCGGGTAGGTGGGCTTGACGGGCCGCTCCGGGTACACGGGCTTCACCGGAACCACCGGCTTCTCCGGATACACCGGCTTGACCGGGTGCTCCGGGTACACGGGCTTCGCGGGCCGCTCCGGGTAGACGGGCTTGACCGGCCGCTCCGGGTAGACGGGCTTCACCGGCCGCTCCGGGTACACGGGCTTGACCGGCACCACCGGCTTCTCCGGGTAAACAGGCTTCACCGGCCGCTCCGGATACACCGGCTTCACCGGCCGCTCCGGGTAGACGGGCTTAACCGGAACCACCGGCTTCTCCGGGTAAACAGGCTTCACCGGCCGCTGCGGGTAAGCGGGCTTGACCGGCCGCTCCGGATACACCGGCTTCACGGGCCGCTCCGGGTAGACCGGCTTGACCGGATACACGGGCTTTTCAGGACTGCGCGGGTAAGCGGGCTTCTCCGGATACACCGGCTTGACCGGCTTCTCCGGATACACGGGCTTCACCGGCCGCTCCGGATACACCGGCTTCACCGGCCGCTCCGGATATACGGGCTTCACCGGCCGCTCCGGATACACCGGCTTCACCGGCCGCTCCGGATACACGGGCTTCGCCGGCCGCTCCGGATACACCGGCTTCACCGGCCGCTCCGGGTAAACAGGCTTCACCGGCCGCTCCGGATACACGGGCTTCACCGGCCGCTCCGGATACACCGGCTTCACCGGCCGCTCCGGGTAAACAGGCTTCACCGGATGCTCCGGATACACCGGCTTGACCGGCTTCACCGGATACACGGGCTTTTCCGGATGAGCCGGATACATAGGCTTCACCGGCGCCGCGGGCTTCTCGGGGTGGTGCGGGTACACGGGCTTCACCGGGTACGCGGGCTTCTCCCGATGATGCGGATAACCGGCGTTCTTCGGATACGGCGGGTTCGGGGTGGTGTGGTCCTGCGCGTAGGCGCCTCCCGCGTTCGCCAGCGTGGCTGCGGCGAGCGCGGCGACGGTGGCGGCCGACGCCAGAACGTATCGCCGTCGCGGCGATGTCGTCATTCTCTTCCACTCTCCTCGACTTGGGTCAGAGCTTCATGACGGCTGGTCAGTCCCAAGGGCTCGATAGTGGAATGATCAGGAAATCCGAGACATGAATAACGCTGCGGCGGCCATAAGCCACCGGATGGGCGAGCACAGAACACCACTTGGCCCGGTGGTCGGCGAAAATTCGCTGCGCACCGGTGCCGGTTCGAGATCAGGGCCGGCGCCTCGTCCGGGCACCGCGGGACCAGCGATCCGCCGGAGGCGGCATGCCGCGCGCCGGTGCGAGTATTCGCGCTGCGACTTCGTACACCGGCGACCCACCTGGGAGGCGGAACGCATGCTGATGGCACACCCGGCGGTGCTGAAGGACCTCATCGCGCAGTACGAGACCCTCACCCTGCTCGGGGCCGGGAAAAGCACCCCGCAGGCCCGGCAGCGGCTCGCGGACATCTCGTACACACTGTGCGTGGCCACCGGGACCAGGGACGTCGACATGGCGCTGATCGCCGCCCGGCACCGTCTGTCCGGGGCCCGGCCGGACGACGACTCGCTGCTCCAGGTGTCCGCGTCGACGCCGGAGCCGTCCGGTGTCTGACGAGAGACAAGAGACGGGCCGCCGCACGGTCCCCCTGCCGGCCGGGCGCGCCCCGCTGAAGGCGCCCAGGTTCGGCACCGTTGAGCACGTCCCCTGAACTCGATGCCTCCCGCTTCTGGTCGGCGAGACCTACCGGGCGGTATACAGGGCCGGTCGAACGCGTGACGGAGCACTCGCCGGTGCCGCCGCCACGCGCGGTACCGGCCTCAGGGGGAACCATGGCGAACGACACGCGCGCGGCGGACGGTGCGAGAGGCCGGCGGCGGGCCGCCGTGCTGGGGGCGGCGCTGGGCGGATGCGCCCTTGTCGCCGCCTCCACCACACCGGCCGCCGCGCAACCCGCCGGACACGGCCGCGCCCTCGGTTACGTGGCCCTCGGCGACTCCTACACCTCGGGCCCCGGCATCCCGCGCCAGGTGGACGCCGGCTGTGCCCGCTCCGACCACAACTACCCCTCGCTGGTGGCGGCACAGCGCCGGCCGACCGAGTTCACGGACGTCAGCTGCGCCGGAGCGACGACGGCCGAGATGTGGCAGGCGCAGGGCGCCAACGAGCCGCAACTCGACGCGCTGGGGCGGGACACCGGTCTGGTGACCGTTCAGATCGGCGGCAACGACGTCGGCTTCGGCTCGATCATCTCCACCTGCGCCCACCTGGCCGCCCAGGATCCGACGGGCAACCCGTGCGAACGCTCCTACCGGACGACCGGGTACGACGAGTTGGCCCTCGCCGTCCTGCGGACCGCCCCGAAGGTCGACCGGGTGCTGCGGGCCGTACACGCCCGGGCGCCGCACGCGCGTGTGGTGGTCGTCGGCTATCCGGACCTGCTGCCCGACGACGGGAGCGGCTGCTTCCCGCAGGTGCCCTTCGCGCAGAAGGACTTCGCCTACCTGCGCGACACCGAGAAGCGGCTCAACCTGATGCTGCGCGTCGTGGCCGGCGTCAACCGCGCCGAGTACGTCGACACCTACGGCCCCACGGTCGGCCACGACATGTGCAAGGCACCCGCGGACCGCTGGATCGAACCGCTGCAGCCGGCCTCGCCCGCGGCCCCGGCGCACCCCAACGCCCGGGGTGAGCAGGCCATGGCGCAGGCGGTCCTGGACCGGCTGGACCGGCGGCACGGGCGCGGCTGAGCCGTCGGCGGCCGCCGGAGTCCGTGCCGGAGGCCGCCGTACCGGGGGCTCAGCCGCCGAGCGCGGCCAGCACCACGGCCTGGGCCTCTTCCTGCACGCGGGCGAGGTGGCCGGGGCCGAGGAAGGACTCGGCGTACACCTTGTACACGTCCTCGGTGCCCGAAGGGCGGGCCGCGAACCAGGCGTGGTCGGTGGTCACCTTGATGCCGCCGATCGCGGCGCCGTTGCCGGGCGCCTCGGTGAGCACGGCCGTGACCGCCTCTCCGGCAAGCGTGTCGGCGGTCACCTGAGCCGGTGACAGCTTGCCGAGCAGGGCCTTCTGTTCACGGGTCGCGGGCGCGTCGACGCGGGCGTAGGCGGGCGCGCCGAAGCGGGCGGCCAGGCCGGCGTAGTGCTCCGACGGGGTGCGGTCCGTGACGGCCGTGATCTCCGAGGCGAGGAGAGCGAGGATGATGCCGTCCTTGTCGGTGGTCCACACCGAGCCGTCGCGGCGCAGGAAGGACGCGCCGGCCGACTCCTCGCCGCCGAACCCGAGGGTGCCGCCGGCCAGTCCGTCCACGAACCACTTGAAGCCGACCGGGACCTCGACCAGTTGCCGGCCGAGGTCGGCGGCCACCCGGTCGATCATGGTGGAGGACACCAGCGTCTTGCCGATCCCCGTCCCGGCGGGCCACTGCTCGCGGTGCCGGTAGAGGTAGGAGATGGCCACCGCCAGATAGTGGTTGGGGTTCATCAGGCCCGCGTCCGGGGTGACGATGCCGTGCCGGTCGGCGTCGGCGTCGTTGCCGGTGGCGATGCGGAACCGGTCGCGCTGCTCGATGAGCGAGGCCATCGCGTACGGCGAGGAGCAGTCCATGCGGATCTGACCGTCCCAGTCCAGCGTCATGAAGCGCCAGGTGGGATCGGTGTGCGGGTTGACGACGGTGAGGTCGATGCGGTGCTGTTCGGCGATGCGGCCCCAGTAGGCGACGGAGGCGCCGCCGAGCGGGTCGGCGCCGATGCGCACGCCCGCCGAGCGGATGGCGTCCAGGTCCAGCACGCCGGGCAGATCGGCGACGTAGGCGCCGAGGAAGTCGTACCGTCCGGTGGTGTCCGCGGCCAGCGCCCGGGCGTACGGAACCCGGCGGACGTCCTTCAGACCGCCCGTGATGATCTCGTTGGCCCGGTCCTGGATCCAGGAGGTGGCGTCGGAGGCCGCGGGGCCGCCGCTCGGCGGGTTGTACTTGAAGCCGCCGTCGGCGGGCGGGTTGTGCGAGGGAGTGACCACCACGCCGTCCGCGAGGCCGGTGCTGCGGTCCCGGTTGTGGGTGAGGATCGCGTGGGAGACGGCGGGGGTGGGCGTGTAGCCGTCTGCGCTGTCGATGAGGACGGTCACGCCGTTGGCGGCGAACACCTCCAGCGCGGTGACCTTCGCCGGCTCGGACAGGGCGTGGGTGTCGGCGCCGAGGAAGAGGGGGCCGTCGGTGCCCTGGGTCGCGCGGTACTCGCAGATGGCCTGGCTGGTGGCGGCGATGTGGTCCTCGTTGAAGGCGCTCGCGAGGGACGAGCCCCGGTGTCCGGAGGTCCCGAACGCCACCCGCTGTGCCGGGTCGGCCGGGTCCGGGTGCAGTGCGTAGTACGCCGTGACCAGCCGGGCCACGTCGACAAGGTCCTCGGGACCGGCTGGCCGGCCGGCTCGCTCGTGCGGCATGAGTCCGCTCCTCCGCATCGTCTGGTCGATCGCTCACCGCCCATCTTTCCTCGTCAGGGGCCTGACATGCGAGAGCGCCCCGCCCTGTGATCCGGTGCTCCGCTCCTCGCGCGCGCTGCCGGCCGGGCGGACGCCCTCCCGGACAGGTCTTCGACCGTGACCGGTTCCGCCGCCCGTGCTCCTTGGCTCTTCGCTCGTTCCGCCCGGTTCGCCGTGGCAGCGGCGGCCGGTGCCGAGTTGATCCGGGCGCTGAAGGTCCGCGCTCACCTGCTGCGTCCGTCGACCGCGTCGGCCTCCGAGTCGGGCCGGGTGTCGATGATCTACGCGTATGTGATGACGGCGGCGATCGTGCTGTTCCCCGTGTGGTTCGCCCGGTGCCGGGCCGACGCCGAATTCCTCTCGCCCGGCCGGGTGCGCGGCTCGGCCGCGTGGGCCGTACTCGCGTGGCTGATACCGGGCGTCGACTTCTGGGCTCCGCGCGGGCTGCTGCTGGACGTGGGACGCGCGAGCCGCTCCGCCGGCACGGGCCCGGACCGCGCGGACGTCCTGGTGAACGCGTGGTCGGCGGCCTGGGTCGGGCACGCGGTGCTGAGCCTGGTGAGCACGCGGGTCGGTGACGGCACCTCGATGCCGCTGCTCGTGGCCGCGCAGGCCCTCGACCTGCTGGCCGCAGGGCCGGCGGTCACGCTGATCGAGGGCATCACGAGGCGGCAGGCCGACGGGCCGCGGTCGGCGGTGCCGTTGTCCGCGCCCGCCGGCCTGCCGCACGCTCCGTAGCGGCCGCGGTCAGCCGATGTGGTAGCTGTCGCCGTAGACCTTCCAGTCGAGCGGGGTGTTCAGGTCGAGGTTGCCCTTGCGCAGGAACACCCGCTGCTCGGTGTCGACGCGGGTGGTGTCGCTGTGTGCCTCCTCCTGCTTCATGGCCCACACCCGGGCGTCGAGGAAGGCGTTGAGGTACGTCGTCTCGTTGCCGCCCTGCGCCGGCGGCTTGGCGCTGCGCAGGGCGCGCTTGCGGATGTTGCGGAAGCTGGTCGGGTCGTCCCCGTCACCGTGCATGACGAGGGCGTCGTAGTAGCAGAACTGGCCCAGGGCGCGCAGGCCGTCCGCCTTGCCCTGGGCGACCGCGGGGTTGAAGTAGACGCGGTCGCGCTCGTCGTTCTGACACTGCTGGAAGGCGGTGTCCTGGGCGGCCTTGCGCCAGTCCCTGGGGAAGTTCGGGTCGAGGCCGGCGTGCGAGTCGGAGCCGTTGACGTCGCGCAGTGCGGGCAGGTACTTGGCGAGGACGTTGCCGGGCTTGCGGTCGGCGTAGAGCTGGACCAGGTCGAGCATGTCACCGGTGCCGGAACAGAAGCCGATGATGCCCGCGGTGTAGCCGCGGCCGTCGCCGATGTCCTCGATGTACTTGTACTGGGCCTTCCAGTCGAGCGAGGAGTTCTCCGCGCTCGACACCAGTTCCATGGCGATCTCCTTCTTCGCCGGGTCGTCGAGGCCCGGCGCGGCCGCGGGCGCGGCGAGGGCGCGCTGGGTGCCTGTCAGGGCACCGGAGGCGACCGCGCCGAGCACGGCGACGACGGTCCGGCGGGAGACGCGGGCGGGGGCAGGGGTTTCGCGGTCTGCGTGCACCACAGGGCTCCAAACAAGGGTGGGGGGTGGCGAGTTGGTCCGTACCGCTTACTGGTAGGAAAGTTTCCTATCAAATCTGGCGGGACGCGGTAACCCGCTGCGCGTGAAGTTCGTAGGATCGAACAGCCCTGTGCGAGGTTCCGGCCGGCTCAGCCGCGCCGCTGCGGCTCCCGCGCGCACGCGTAGAGTTCCTCGGAGGCGAGGATCAGTTCGCGCCGCTCCGCACGCGAACCGACCATCGGCTGCGAGCCCTTGAGCGGCACCTGGGCGCTCTCGGGAAGGAACTTGACGGTGAGCAGGCCGATGGCGCCCGCCAGCATCAGGTAGTACGCGGGCATCAGGTCGTCCCCGGTGGCGGTGACCAGCGCGGCCGTGACCAGGGGCGTGGTGCCGCCGAACGCGGCGACGGCGAAGTTGAAGCCGATACCCATCGCCGCGTAACGGACGGCGGTCGGGAACAGGGCGGGCAGCGTCGCCGCGCTCGGCGCGGCGAAGCACGCGAGCAGCGTGGAGAGGATCAGGACGCCGAGGATCGGCGGCCAGGTGCCGTGCGCCTTGATCAGCAGGAAGGCGGGCACGGCCAGCACGATCATCGCGGCGGCGGCGACGGCGTAGACGGGCCGCCGGCCGACGCGGTCGCTGAGCCGCCCGAGGAAGGTGATCAGTACGACGATCCACAGCATGCCCACCAGCACCAGGACGTCCGCGGAGCTGCTGGAGCGGTTCAGGGTCTCGGTCTGATAGGTCGGCAGATAGCCGGTGACCATGTAGTTGGTGACGTTGTACAGCAGGACCAGGCCCATGCAGAGCAGCAGCGGCCGCCAGTGGTTGCGGACGATGTCCTTGAACTCGCTGCCCGCGGACTCCTGTGCGAGGCTCTTCTCGTGTTCGTCCAGCTGCTGCTGGAAGGCCGGGGACTCCTCCAGCCGGAGCCGCATGTAGAGACCGATCACGCCGAGCGGTCCGGCGATCAGGAACGGGACGCGCCAGCCCCACGACAGCATCTGAGCATCCGTCAGGGAGAGGTTGAGCACGGTGACCAGGGCGGAGCCGAGGGCGTAGCCGACGAAGGTGCCGAAGTCGAGCCAGCTGGAGAGGAACCCGCGCCGGCGGTCCGGCGAGTACTCGGCGACGAAGGTGGTCGCACCGCCGTACTCACCGCCGGTGGAGAAGCCCTGGACCATACGGGCCAGCAGGAGCAGCAGGGGTGCGGCGATGCCGATCGTGCCGTACCCGGGGATGACACCGATGGCGAAGGTGCCGGCCGCCATCATGATCATGGTGGTGGCGAGCACCTTCTGCCGGCCGATCCGGTCGCCGAGCGGTCCGAAGACCAGACCGCCGATCGGCCTGACGACGAAGGCCGCGGCGAAGGTCGCGAAGGAGGAGATGACCTGGGCGGCCGGGGACGCGCCCGGGAAGAACACCTTGCCGATGGTGGCGGCGAGGTAGCTGTAGACCCCGAAGTCGAACCACTCCATGCAGTTGCCGAGAGCGGAGGCGCCGACGGCGCGCCGGAGCAGTGGGCGCTCGACGACCTGGACGTCGTCCTCACCGAAGGCGCTCCGGCCCTGGCGCAGCCTGCGGGTGAGGTCCTCGCGGACCTGGCGGGGCAGCCGTGCCGCGGCCTGGGAGGCCGTCGGCCGGTCGGGGCCTGGGCGCTGCTCGTCCGACGTCACACCGCTCACGAGCGCCTCCTTCTCTCGCTCCACCGGTCATCGCCTGCCCCCATGGCCGATCCGGAAACGGAACCACTCGATCCCGCCTTCGCCGTGGCAGCGGCTGCCCATCGCGCACCGTCAGGCCGCGAACCGGCGGACCGTGAGGACGGCGGCGGCGAACATCAGGGAGTAGCCGGTCAGCTCGCCCGCCGCACAGAGGGCGACTGCCTCGGTGTAGGAGGACTTGGTGCCCAGCAGCGGCCCCCCGATCCCGTCGGCGCTGTAGACCATGGTGACGGGCGTCCCCTCCGGGTGCGGGCAGGCGCCGCCGGACGGCAGCTGATCGACATTGCCGTCGGGGTCCTGGACGTAGCACTGCACGTACGTCCCGTGGCTGCCCTGCTGACGGTCCTGGTAGTCGATGGAGCCGACGCCTTGCTTGCCGAAGACGACCAGTCCGGCGGGGGACGCGTAGACGGCGCTCACGGTGAGCGCGATCGACGCCAGCGCGTAGCAGACCTTGACCCGCCTGGGCACCGCGTTCCGGTGCAGGATCAGGCGCCGGACGATCAGGTGGTAGCTCAGGAGGAGGGTGAGGGCACCGAGGACCCCGCCCAGTCCGGCGTCGAGGGCGCCCAGCAGCGAGGTGGTCAGGGCGGCCAGCAGCACGACCAGGAGCCATCCGATGACCATGCGGCTCCGGGTGGGCACCGGCGGGTCACTCACGTCGCCGGGCTCCGTCGTCGCCACTGTCGCCCGCCCCTCGTCCGTACCGGCGTACCGGTGATCGGCGAAGACTCTAGCCCGCCCCGCTCCGAGGCCGCGCGGCCCGTGCCGGGCACCCGCCGCGTCGCCGTGAAAATCGCTGTCCCGTCACCTGATCATGGTGATGGACATCCGCAGTGCACAACACTCTGGACTTCCCCGATCTGCTGCGACTGATCGGCGACCGGTCGGCAGCCTTCCGCGCGGCGGCCGACGCCGCACCCGGGCCGCCACCATCGCCGTCGGCCCTGAGGCCGCGGCCAAGTCCGCAGCGCAGTGCGACCCGTCCGCACGAGCCCGCCGCCGTCGACCACCACGCCACCGAGGGCCGCTCCTGGCGCAACCGGCTCTCCACCGACGGCGCACGGGCCGCCCGCCTGCGCGACGGCTCACCACCCTCGTGGCGTCGGGCAGCGGGTGGGGCACTCGGTGCCGGAGAAGTCCGGCACCGAGTGACAGGGACCCTGGACATAATAGAAAAGTAGGACATAATGGAGGCAGCTCGGACAGCGTTGTCACCAGTCCAGTTCCCCGTCGCCTCCCTTGCCCCCTTCCCCTTGCGTCCGTCCGCGACTTTCGAGGAGCCGCTCACCGCATGGCATACGGAGTACACCGCAGCCCCCTTCTGCCTCCCCACCCCGACCTGACCGTCGCCCGCGACTGCGAGCAGTGCCTCGGGTGGGGAACGGTCGTCACCCGCGACGGGGACCACGAACTGTGCCGCACGTGTCAGCCCGCCGCCGGTGACGACGAGGGCACCGCCCCCGCCGGTCCCTAGCGCACTCCCCCGGCCTGCCACCGGTCGCCGCCGGCCCGGAGCAGGCCGCGCCCGGAGCCCGGGGCAGGCCCGCTGATCGCGGCGACGTACCGTGGAGGCATGGCCGCCCCTCCCCTCCCGGGTCCGCTGGCGCATCTGGCGCCGCTCCTCGGCCACTACGGCTACTGGGCCGTAGGGGCCGTGGTCTTCGTGGAGGACTTCGGCGTCCCCGCCCCCGGCGAGACCATCCTGCTGGCCGCAGGAGTGTACGCGGGCGCGGGCCGGCTGAACGTCGTCGCCGTGGCGGTCATCGCGTTCACCGCCGCCGTCATCGGGGACAACATCGGCTATCTGATCGGCCGGATCGGCGGGCGGCCCTTCGTCCACCGGTGGGGACGGTACGTCTTCCTGACGCCGAAGCGGTTCGAGGCCGCCGAGGAGTTCTTCGGCCGGCACGGCGGCAAGATCGTGACCGTGGCCCGGTTCATCGAGGGCCTGCGCCAGGCCAACGGCATCATCGCCGGCACCACGCGCATGCACTGGCGCCGCTTCCTCGTCTTCAACGCGCTCGGCGCCGCCCTCTGGGTCGGTCTGTGGACGACCCTGGCCTACCTGGTGGGCGACCACATCACGACCGTCTACGACGAGGTCTCGCGCTACCAGCTCTACGTCCTGTTCACCGCCGCCGCCCTGGTCGCGGCCTTCGCCGTACGGCATGTCCGGCGACGGCGGCGCGAGTGCTGACCCGACCGGCGCCGCCCGCTCAGCCGTCCTCGGCGCACCGCGCGTGCAGGAACTCGAGCGCGTCCTGCACCACGGTGCGCCGGTACCACGACCGCCATGCCGCCAGGCGGCGCGCCATGCCGTCCAGGCCGGCCTCCTGACCGGGCTGCAGCCATGCGCCGGGGTCCGCGCGGTGCAGCGAGACCACCCCGTTGCAGTCGCCGTCCTCCGTGATCATCGGCACGCCGTACAGGGCACGGGTGCCCAGCGCGAGCGCAGCGCTGCCCACCGGATGACCGGCCAGATCCGGCTCGGCCGCCACGTCCGGCACGGTCACCGGCCGCCCTTCGCCCCGAACCCGCGCGCACACCGCAGGCGGTCCGTCCACCAGCGCCAGGCAGTCGCGGTAGGCGGCGTCCAGTCCGTGGTGGGCCTCCAGCACGAGCACCCCGTCCTGCACGCTGTCGGTGAGGTGGATCTCGGCCGCGTCGGCGTCCGCCAGTGTCACCGCCGCGTACACGGCCGCCCTCAGGACCTGCCGTCGGTCGCGTGGGTCGACCCGGTCGACCTGCGGCAGCCCGAGGACCGGCGGCGGAGTGTGCCGGCGCCCGGGGAACCACTGCTGGGCCGTCAACGTCAACGGTGGTGGCGCGGTCACCACCGCCGAGGCCACCACGCGCAGGGGCACGTTGTGGTGCTGGGAGGCCGCGCGCAGCAGGGCGAAGGCGTCGGCCGGTCCGGTCAGGGCGTAGCGGGCGATCAGGATGCCCTGGGCCATGCCGATGATTCCGCTGGTACGGGCCTTGGCCCGCAGCCCGAAGACCTCGCCCGGGGTGGTCTCGGCCGGGTAGGACGGGGGCTTCTCGGCCTGGCCCGCGCGGGTGCCGCACACGGCGGCGAGGGCACCCTCAAGGCTCGGGTACAGCCGGATGCCCGGCAGGCACGTCGTCGTGAGCACCCGGCGGACCTGGGCGGTGGCTCCCGTCACCAGGACGGGTCCGGCGGCGCGGTGCCGGGTGTGGGTGTCGAGGGTGTGCACCGCCGTGCTGCTCACGCGATGCACCCCCGACATGTCCAGGACCAGCCGGAGGCCCCGCTCGTCGGCCCGCCTCAGCCGCAGGGCCAGCTCGCGTCCGAGCACTCCGGCGCCCTGAGCATCGAGAGTCCCCGACAGTCGCAGCACCACCGCCCGCTCGGTCACCGGCTGCACGGTCACCGTGGCCCTCCCCGTCACGGGGCACCACCCGCGGACTGCGCACACTGGCTCACCACACACCCCGATCAGCTCGCCGGCCCCCGGCCGCTTCCTGACCGCCACCTCTTCCCACCTTGTGCCGTCATATGAGGAAAAGGCAAGCAGCCCGCCCGGCGCGTTTCCGATCTCCCCCTGGCCGGAGTGCGTGTCGCGCCCCTCGTCCCTCCACCGGCGGCCAACTGGTGCGCGCCTGGGTGTTACCTGTGGGTAATCCCGAGTGGTTTGATGTGCGGCGCCACTCAGCCCCTTCATCGACAGGGAGATCCAGTGACGTCCTTCGCACCGCGCCGCGCTCTCGCCGCTGCCGTGCTCGCCCTCGCCCTGCCCGCCGCCGCGCTCGCCGGCCCCACGCCCGCGGCCGCGGCCGCACCGGCACCCACGCTGAAGGTCCTGACGTACAACGTCTTCCTGATGAGCAAGAACCTCTACCCGAACTGGGGGCAGGACCACCGGGCGGCCGAGATACCGAAGGCGTCGTTCTTCCGGGGCAACGACGTGGTGGTGCTCGAGGAGGCGTTCGACAACTCCTCGTCGGAGGCGCTGAAAAGCGTGGCGGCGGCCCAGTACCCCTACCAGACCCCGGTGGTGGGGCGCAGCCGCGACGGCTGGGACGCGACCGGCGGGGCGTACTCGTCGACCACGCCGGAGGACGGCGGGGTGACCGTGCTGAGCCGGTGGCCGATCGTGCACCGGGAGCAGTACGTCTACAAGGACGCGTGCGGCTCGGACTGGTGGTCCAACAAGGGCTTCGCCTATGTGGTGTTGAATGTGAACGGCACCAGGGTGCATGTGATCGGCACCCATACGCAGTCCACGGACTCGGGCTGCGGCGCGGGTGAGGCGGCGCGGGATCGCAGCCGTCAGTTCCAGGCCGTCGACGCCTTCCTGGACGCCAAGAACATCCCGGCGGACGAGGAGGTACTGGTCGCGGGCGACTTCAATGTCGACTCGCGCAGCGCCGAGTACGGCTCGATGCTCGCCGACGCCGGTCTGACCGGGGCCGACGCGCGGACCGGGCACCCGTACTCGTTCGACACCCAGGAGAACTCCGTCGCCCGCTACCGCTACCCGGGCGATCCGCGCGAGGACCTGGACTACGTCCTGCCGCGGACCGGCCACCCCCGTCCCGGCGGGTGGACGAACGAGGTCGTCAAGGAGGAGTCGGCGCCCTGGACCGTGACCAGCTGGGGCACGTCGTACACCTACACCGACCTCTCCGACCACTACCCGCTGCGGGCCTACGCCGGCTAGGGCGAGGTGCGTGTGGGCCGGGCCGTCGCCGGGTGGCCCGGCCCGGGCTGCCGGGGGTCGTCGTCGGCGCGTTCGTGACGACCGCGCAGGGCGGAGGCGACCGCGGAGACCAGGGCCATGCCCGCCGCCACGGTGAAGACGATGGCCAGGCCGTGGTGGAAGGGGCCGGAGACCAGTGCCGGGAAGAAGGTGTGGCCGGTCAGGGTGGCCCGCTGGGCGGCGGTCAGGTGGTCCAGGGTGCCGCCGTCGCCGAGCAGATGGCCGATCGGGTTGTTTCCGAGGAACGTGGCGAACAGGGTGCTGACCGGCGGCAGCGCGGCCACCTGGTGGGCGGTCCCGGCGGGCACGCCGTGCGCCTGGAGTCCGCTGCCGAGCGTCTTCGGCAGGGTGCTCGCGAGGCCGGAGACCATCAGCGAGAAGAAGACGCCGATGGACAGGGCGGTGCCGGAGTTCTGGAAGGTGGAGCGCATCCCGGAGGCCACGCCCCGGTGGCGGGCCGGCACGCTGCCCATGATGGAGGAGGTGTTCGGCGAGGAGAACATGCCCTGGCCCACGCCGTTGAGGAGCAGCAGCGTCGCGAAGGGGCCGTAGCCGAAGTTCACCGGCAGGGCCAGCAGGCCGAGGAAGGACGCGGCGACGACCACCAGTCCGGCGGTGGAGAAGACACGCGCGCCGAACCGGTCGGAGAGACAGCCGGAGACCGGCCCGGCGACGAGGAAGCCGACGGTGAGCGGCAGCATGAAGATGCCCGCCCACAGCGGGGTTTCCTCGTAGTCGTAGCCGTGCAGGGGCAGCCAGATGCCCTGCAGCCAGATGATCAGCATGAACTGCAGCCCGCCCCGGGCTATCGCGGTCAGCAGGGCGGCCAGGTTGCCGGCGGCGAACGCCCGCACCCTGAACAGCGACAGCCGGAACATGGGTTCGTGCACCCGCGTCTCGACCAGGCAGAACGCCAGCAGCAGGGACACGCCGCCGATCAGGCCCGCGAGCACCCAGGGGTTGGTCCAGCCGGTGGGGTGGCCGCCGTAGGGCTGGATGCCGTAGGTGATGCCGGCGAGCAGGATGCCGGCGCCGGAGGCGAAGGTGAGATTGCCGAGCCAGTCGATGCTGCCGCGTCCGCCGGCCGAGGTCTCGCGCAGGCTCAGATACGACCAGACGGTGCCGGTGACGCTGACCGGGACGCTCACCCAGAACACCGCCCGCCAGTCCACCGCGGCGAGCAGGCCACCGGCGAGCAGGCCGAGGAACTGCCCGGCGAGCGCGGTGATCTGGTTGACGCCGAGGGCCATGCCGCGCTGCCGGGCCGGGAAGGCGTCGGTGAGGATGGCGGCCGAGTTGGCGGTGAGCATGGAGCCGCCGAAGGCCTGCACGATGCGCCAGAGGATCAGCCACAGCGCGCCCGCGCCCGCCCGGAACGGGTCCAGGGACAGGGCGACGGAGGCGCAGGCGAAGACCAGGAAGCCCAGGTTGTAGATCCGTACCCGGCCGAACATGTCGCCGAGCCGGCCGAGGACGACCACCAGGACGGCCGAGACCAGCAGATAGCCGAGGATCATCCACAGCAGGTAGCCGATGTTGCCGGCCGCGAGCGGGTCCAGGCCGATCCCGCGGAAGATCGCCGGCAGTGAGATGATCACGATGGAGGCGTCCATCGTCGCGATCAGCACGCCGAGCGTGGTGTTGGAGAGGGCGACCCACTTGTAGCCGGGTCCCGGGGGTGTGTCCCGCAGCCGGGCGGAGCGGGCGAGCAGCCGGGCCCGTAGGCCGACGGCGCCGGGCGCGTTGCCGGGCGCGTTGCCGGTCACAGTCGCTCCGCCAGCCGGTCGAGCAGGGGCAGGACGTCGTACAGGGCCTGCCGTTCCTGTGGGGTGAACTCGTCCAGGGCGTGCGTGAGGCGGCTCACGGACTCGGAGCGGCGCTGCTCCAGCATGCTCCGTCCCTCGTCGGTGATCGACACGATGGTCCGCCGCCCGTCGGCCGCGTCGGCGGCGCGGCTCACCAAGCCGCGTTGTTCGAGTCCGGCGAGTGTGCCCGCCATCGCCTGCGGCCGGACCCGTTCCAGTTCGGCGAGGGCGCCGGGTGAGTCCGGACCGGTGCGGGCCAGCCGCGCCAGCACCGAGACGCCGGCCAGCGTCACGTCGCCCACCTCGTGCGCCTGCCGCAGCCGACGCACGATCCGCCCCATGGCCAGCCGCAGCGCGGCGGCGAGTGCAACCGTGTCCATGAGTACTAACAGTAGGTTTATCAGTTTGGACTGTTCAACCAAACGTAAGTAAGTTTGCTCGTCTTCTGGGGACCGAACCCGGATTTCTTGTTTGGACGACGGTCCAGCGGCAAGCCGAATGTCGTCCAGACACCGCGAACACGTTGGGATGTGACACCGATGGCTGGCAACCAGAAGGCGAAGGGCAAGGCCGAGCAGGCCAAGGGCAAGGCCAAGGAGGCCGTGGGCCGCGCGGTCGGCAACGAGCGCCTGGAGGCCGAGGGGCGTATGGAGGGTGCCCGCGGAGACGCGCGGCAGGCCAAGGAGAAGGCCAAGGACACCTTCAAGCACTGAAACCCGCCGACCCCCGGCTGTGCGGACTCCGAACGGGTCCGGGGAATCCAGCGTCCGCTGGATTCCCCGGACCCGTTCCATGGTGTACGGAGGGCGGTCTCCGCTGCCCGTGTCCCGCGCCGTGCCCGTACCCCGCGCCCTGCGCAGCCCGCGGCCCCCACCAGGGGCGTGTGTGCAACCGGAGGATTCCCGGCGAACGTCCCCTTGATCGATGGTTCAGTGGGTAACCGGGCAAGGACGGCACGATCTCCCGTGTGCGCAGAAAGGGAACCTGACCCCGGAGGAAAAGGGCAACGACGTATGGACATCCCGCTCAGGACCCGCGCGACGGCGCAGCCGCGCCCCGCGCCCCTGCGCTACAGCCGCAGCTGGTCCACCGGCGTGACCAGCATCGGCGACGCGAGAGACGCCGTCGCCGCCCTGCTCTCCCGGGCCCGGCCCGCACCCGCGCGACGCGCGGTGCAGGATGCCCAGCTCGTGGTCAGCGAACTGGTCACCAACGCGGCCAAGCACGCTCCCGGCCCCTGCGCCCTGCGCCTGGAACTGCTGCCGCGCGCCGCCGCGTTGCGGATCACGGTGACGGACACCTCCGTTGATCCGCCCCGGCGGCGCCCGCCCGATCCCGGCCGGGTCGGCGGGCACGGGTTGCATCTCGTCACCATGATCTCGCGCGACCTGGAGGTGACCTGGCTCTCCCACGGCAAGCGGGTCACCGTCACCGTCCCGCTCACCGATGGGGAGAGCGGCCCCGCGGTCAGCCGACCCTGATGCCCACGATGCAGGTGTCGTCGTCGGTGTCCGACTTGCTGTAGGTGAGCAACCGGTCCAGCTGCTGGTCCAGGGTCGTCGGCGCCGAGCGCGCCGTCTCCAGCAGATGGGACAGCGACTCCTCCACCGAGCGGTCCCGGCGCTCGATCAGTCCGTCGGTGTACATCAGCAAGGTGTCCCCGGCGGCCAGCTGCACCTCGGTCTCCTCGTACACCGCCTCCGGCAGGGCGCCGAGCAGCAGCCCCCTGAGCGTGGGCAGCGCGGTGGCCTCCCCCTCGCGGACCAGCACCGGCGGGAGATGGCCCGCCCGCGCCCAGCGCAGGGTCCGGCGGCCGCCGTCGTACAGGCCGCAGACGGCGGTCGCGGTGACGGCGCCCGTCAGATGGTGGGCGACGATGTTCAGCCAGGACAGCAGCTGGGCCGGGCCGGCCCCGGTGACGGCGAGGCCGCGCAGCGCGTTGCGCAGGACGACCATGCTGGTGGCCGCCTCGATGCCGTGCCCGGCGACGTCCCCCACGCACAGCAGCACCAGCCCGGAGGGCAGCACGACGGCGTCGTACCAGTCGCCACCGACCAGTTGCTCGGTCTCCGCCGGGCGGTAGCGCACCGCCACCTGCAGGCTGGGCACCCGCAGCGGTGCCTGGGCGGGCGGCATGATGGCGTGCTGGAGCTGGAGGGCGAGCCGGTTGCGTTCGTGGGCCTGCTGCTCGGTGTGGGCGAGCTGGTCGCGGGTCGCGGCCAGGGCGACCTCGGTCCAGTGCTGGGCGGAGATGTCCTGGTAGGCGCCGCGGACGAGGAGCAGCTGACCGTCGGTGTCGAGGACCGGTTCGGCGACCACGCGGATGTGCCGGGTCACCCCGTCCGGGCGCAGCAGCCGGAACGCGGCGGACGCCGGCCTGCGTTGGTGCAGCAGCGCGCGCAGGAAGCGGCCGATGGCGACGGCGTCGTCGGGGTGGGCGTGGGCGGGCAGGTCCTCCAGGGGGACCGGCGGGCTGGTGGTCGGGCGGCCGTACAGGTTGAACAGCTGGCCGTTCCAGGTGATCTCGCCGGTCAGCAGGTTCTCCTCGAAGCCGCCGATCCGGCCGAGCCGCTGGGCGTGCTGGAGCAGGCTGGCCAGCCGCGCTGCCTCGTCCTCGATGCGCCAGATGAGCAGCACGCTGGAGCCGTGCCGGCTGATGCTGATGTCCGCGACCGCGGAGAGCGGCACCTGGTCGACCAGCGCGGTGAGCCGCATACGGCTGGCGCGGAACGGCTCGCCGGTGGCGTAGACCCGCTCCACGCGCTGGAACAGCTCGCTGGCGCCTGCGGCCATGGGGTAGGCCTCCAGCAGCAGGGCGCCCCCGACGACGGCCCTCGGCCGGCCCGCGGGGTCGAGGAAGCGGCTGTTGACGTGCTGGATGCGGAAGTCGACCAGCTGCCCGGCGTTGTCGAGGTGCGGCACCAGGACCAGCGCCGGGTCGTGCAGGCCGTCCGCCAGGTCCATCAGCTCCACCGCGTCGGGCAGCACCTTGGGCTCCTGCGCGGCCCCGGACGGCAGCACGAAGGTCTCCAGGCTGTGCGCGCACAGCTCGGCGAGCGCCTCCACCTGCCGCACCACCGGACGCGGCAGCGGCTCCTCGGGCCCCGGCCAGGCGATCTCCAGGACGCCATGGATCCGGCCGCCCGCGCCTGCGGATACGGCGATCCGGGCGCCGTCGGCGTAGTCCCGCCGGCCGATCGTGGGCAGCCCGGAGGCGGCGAGCGAGGGCAGCCACTGTCCGTCCGGCTCGGTCAGGCCGAGCCGGGCCACCGTAGCCACGTCGGGCGGGACGTAGTGCCAGCGGGCCGCCTCGGCCGCGGCGAACCCGGCGCTGCCCGCGAGGGTCAGCGACCCGTCGGAGCCGGCCGCCCAGATCGCGACGGCGACCGCGCCGAGCGGGCGCAGGGCGTGGTCGAGCAGCGAGTCGGCCATCGCCTGGGTGTCGTGCGCGGCGAGCACACCGCTCTCGGCGGCGCGCAGCCGTACGGCGGCGGACTCCTCGACCGGCCCGTCGGGGTCCGCGGCGACGGACAGGAAGGCCTCGGTGACCTCCGTGACCCGGTCCCGGGCCGCCTGGTTGATGACGTCCACCGCGAACTCCAGCGGCGTCACCTGGGCCTGCTCGGCGAGCTCGGCGAGCTGGCGGGCGGCCTGGGCGGGGCCGCAGCCGAGGCGCTCCACCAGGATGCCCTTGGCCAGCTCGATCAGCGCCCGACCCTCGGCCTCCGCCTGTGCGGACCGCACCTCGCGGCGCAGCCGCTCGACGGTGGCGGCGAGCCTGCCCACCGGCGAGGTCGCCGGAACGTCGGCCGGCACGGCGTCCGCGGGCAGGAACTGAGTGGGCACACCGGTCGGCGCGCCCGGTCCGGCGGGCGGTTCATGACGGTTCACCGGTTCGGTACTCCTCGGCCTGCGGATGGGCGGGTGCGCGGTTCCGTGGTCGCCCTCATGCGGGGAGCCAGCGCCGGACGCAGGCGATGAGGTCATGGGTGTCCACCGGTTTCGTGACGTAGTCGCTGGCGCCGGAGGCGAGGCTCTTCTCCCGGTCGCCCTGCATCGCCTTGGCGGTCACGGCGATGACCGGCAGGTCGGCGTACTGCGGCATCCTGCGGATCTCGGCCGTGGCCGTGTACCCGTCCATCTCGGGCATCATCACGTCCATCAGCACGAGTTCGACGTCCGGGTTGTTCACCAGCGTCTCGATGCCCTTGCGGCCGTTGTCGGCGTGCAGGACGCGGAAGCCGTGCAGTTCGAGGATGCCGCTGAGCGCGAACAGGTTCCGCGCGTCGTCGTCGACGACGAGGACGGTACGGCCGCGGGTGTGCTCGTCGGCGAAGTCCGCCGCCGCGCGCTGCGGTTCCTCGGTGCGGACCAGGGTGAACACCTCGCCGGGCTCCTCGGCCGACAGGTGCAGGGCGATCCGCTCCCGCAGCTCGTCCAGGCTGGACAGGTACTCCAGCGAGCCGCCGGGCTCCTCGGCCGGGTGCTCGGCGCGGTGGGAGCTGTGCACGAGCACGGGGACACCGGCGAGAGCCGAGTCGCCGCGCAGTGCCTCGAGGAATCGGGCCGACTCCCCGTCCGGCAGGCCCAGGTCCACGACGACGCAGTGGCAGGGCTCGGCGGCGAGGGCGCCGGCCGCCTCCTGGGCGCCGACCGCGGTGATGATGTCGACGGGTGTGCCGGCGCCCTCGGCGTGAAGGTGCTGAAGGTCGCCGACCACGCTCTCCGCGACGAGCGTCAGCAGGCCGCGCGGTCGTTCCTCCACGACGAGCAGCCGGCGCGGGCGCTGGCTGTTCGCACTGACGAGCGGCGCAGCGGCCGTGAGTTCGTCCCCGGCCGCCCCGTCCGCTCGCTCCGGTTCGGCCGCCTTCGGCGCGGTGCGTCCGCTGCGCAGGAGCGCGTCGAAGTCGGGCCGGGCGACGGGCAGGAAGAGCGTGAAGGTGCTGCCCTTGCCGGGTGTGCTGTCGACGGCGACGGCGCCGCCGAGCAGGTGGGCGATCTCCCGGGTGATGGACAGACCGAGCCCGGTGCCGCCGTACTTGCGGCTCGTGGTGCCGTCCGCCTGCTGGAACGCGCCGAAGATGGTCTCCAGTTGCTGTTCCGGGATACCGATACCGGTGTCCTTCACCCGGAAGGCGACGACCGCGCCGCCGCGCACCACACCCTCGGGCACCTCGTCGTCGGCAGCGGGCTCCACGCGCAGTTCGACACCGCCCTGTTCGGTGAACTTCACCGCGTTGGACAGCAGGTTGCGCAGGATCTGCCGCAGCCGGGAGTCGTCGGTCAGCAGGTCGGCGGGTGCGCCGGCGGCCGTGGTGACGGTGAACTCCAGGCTCCTTTGCGCGGTCATGGGCCGGAAGGTGGCCTCGACGTACTCGATCAGCTGCTTCAGCGGCACCCGCTCCGGGGTGACGTCCATCTTGCCGGCCTCGACCTTGGACAGGTCGAGGATGTCGTTGATCAGCTGGAGCAGGTCCGAGCCCGCCGAGTGGATGATGCCCGCGTACTCCACCTGCTTCGGGGTGAGGTTGCGCGAGGGGTTCTGGGCGAGCAGCTGGGCGAGGATGAGCAGGCTGTTGAGCGGGGTGCGCAGCTCGTGGCTCATGTTGGCCAGGAACTCGGACTTGTACTTGGAGGCGAGCGACAACTGCTGGGCGCGTGTCTCCAGTTCCTGCCGCGCCTGCTCGATCTGCAGGTTCTTCGCCTCGATGTCCCGGTTCTGCTCGGCCAGCAGCGAGGCCTTCTCCTCCAGTTCGGCGTTGGACTGCTGCAGTTCCTCCTGCCGGGCCTGCAACTCGGCGGAGCGCGACTGCAGTTCACTGGTCAGACGCTGCGACTCCTGGAGGAGTTCGTCGGTGCGGGCGTTGGCGACGATCGTGTTGACGTTGACGCCGATGGTGTCCACGAGCTGCTGCAGGAAGTCCCGCTGGGTCGCGGTGAACCGGGTGACGGACGCCAGCTCGATGACCCCGAGCAGCTGCTCCTCGAACACGATGGGCAGCAGCAGCAGTGCGGTGGGTTCGATCCGTCCGAGTCCGGAGGAGATGGTGACGTAGCCGGGTGGCAGCTCGTCCACGACGATGGTACGGCGGCTGCGCGCGGCCTGACCGACGAGGGAGCGGCCGAAGGGGATACGGACGGGCCGTGTGTCCTCCTCGGGGCGGCCGTAGGAGCCGACGAGCCGCAGCTCGGGTCCCGACGCGCCGTCCTCGGCGAGGTAGAAGGCGCCGTACTGGGCCAGGACCAGGGGTGCCAGCTCGTCCATGATGAGTTCGGCGACGACGGGCAGGTCGCGGTGGCCCTGCATGAGGCCGGAGATCCGGGCGAGGTTGGTCTTGAGCCAGTCCTGTTCCTGGTTGGCCCGAGTGGTCTCGCGCAGCGACTCCACCATGGAGTTGATGTTGTCCTTGAGGTCGGCGACCTCCCCGGAGGCGTCGACGGTGATGGACCGGGTCAGGTCGCCCTCGGCGACGGCGCTGGCCACGTCGGCGATGGCGCGGACCTGCCGGGTGAGGTTCCCGGCGAGTTCGTTGACGTTCTCGGTGAGGCGCTTCCAGGTGCCGGACACGCCTTCCACCTCGGCCTGACCGCCGAGCCGGCCCTCGGTGCCGACCTCGCGGGCCACCCGGGTCACCTCGTCGGCGAAGGCGGAGAGCTGGTCGACCATCGTGTTGATGGTGGTCTTCAGTTCGAGGATCTCGCCGCGCGCGTCGACGTCGATCTTCTTCGACAGGTCGCCCTTGGCCACGGCCGTCGTCACCAGCGCGATGTTGCGCACCTGGCCGGTGAGGTTGTTGGCCATGGAGTTGACGTTGTCGGTCAGGTCCTTCCAGATACCGGCCACGTTGGGCACATGCGCCTGGCCGCCGAGCCGGCCCTCGGTACCGACCTCGCGGGCCACCCGGGTCACCTCGTCCGCGAACGCCGACAGGGTGTCGACCATGGTGTTGATGACGTCGGCGAGGGCGGCGACCTCGCCCTTGGCCTCGACGGTGATCTTCTGCGAGAGGTCGCCCTTGGCGACGGCGGTGGCGACCTGGGCGATGGAGCGGACCTGGCCGGTGAGGTTGGAGGCCATCACGTTGACATTGTCGGTGAGGTCCTTCCAGGTCCCGGCGACCCCGCGGGCCTGTGCCTGGCCGCCGAGCCGGCCCTCGGTACCGACCTCGCGGGCCACCCGGGTCACCTCGTCCGCGAACGCCGAGAGCTGGTCGACCATCGTGTTGATGGTGTTCTTCAGCTGAAGGATCTCGCCGCGCGCGTCCACCGTGATCTTCTGCGACAGATCGCCCTGCGCCACCGCGGTGGCCACCTGAGCCACGTTGCGCACCTGGGCCGTCAGGTTCCCGGCCATGAAGTTCACCGAGTCCGTCAGGTCCCGCCAGGTGCCCTTGACGCCCTTGACGTCCGCCTGGCCGCCGAGCCGGCCCTCGGTGCCCACCTCGCGGGCCACCCGGGTCACCTCGTCCGCAAAGGCCGAAAGCTGGTCCACCATCGTGTTGATGGTCGACTTCAGCTGAAGGATCTCGCCGCGCGCGTCCACCGTGATCTTCTGCGACAGGTCACCCTGTGCGACGGCCGTCGTCACCTGGGCGACATTGCGCACCTGGGCGGTGAGATTCCCGGCCATGAAGTTGACCGAGTCCGTCAGGTCGCGCCAGACACCGGCGACGCCGGGAACCTGCGCCTGGCCGCCGAGCCGGCCCTCGGTGCCCACCTCGCGGGCCACCCGGGTCACCTCGTCCGCAAAGGCCGAAAGCTGATCGACCATCGTGTTGACGGTCTCCTTCAGCTGAAGGATCTCGCCGCGTGCGTCGACGTCGATCTTCTGGGACAGGTCGCCCTTGGCCACGGCCGTGGCGACCTGGGCGATGTCCCGGACCTGAGTGGTGAGGTTGCCCGCCATCGCGTTGACGGAGTCGGTCAGATCGGCCCAGGTACCGGAGACTCCCGGTACCCGCGCCTGGCCGCCGAGGGTGCCCTCGGTGCCCACCTCGCGGGCCACCCGGGTGACTTCGGAGGTGAACACCGACAACTGGTCGACCATGCCGTTGAAGACGGTGGCGATGTCCCCCATGAGCCCGGTGGAGTCGTCCGGCAACCGGGTGCCGAAGTCTCCGTCCCGCACCGCGGTCAACCCCGCGAGCAGTCTTCTCAGTTCCTCGTCCCCCGGGACCGCGTCGGTCGTCCCGGTAGCCTTGCCGGCCATGCGCACCCTCGTTCCGCTCCCCAAGAGCCCTCGCGCGGAGGACTCGGAACCATTGCCGGGCACACGGCCTGACCCGGCGACTGGCATGTGCATTTCCGCAGTTCACGGAAGTACTCGATGAGAAAATACGCCGCAGGTTAACCCACCTTCGGCAGCACGGACAAAGCACTCGGCCAACCTGCAGCGATCTTGAAATTCACCTGGGGCAAGCAGGATTGAGACCGGACGGGCGGGGTACCCGAAGGAGTTTGGCCAAGGGCCCGCCGAAGGCGATGTGCTCGGCGGACAGCGGGATCAGCGGATCGCCGGCACGGCGCGGCGCTGCCAGGTCAGCCGCTTCAGGTCCCCGTCGTCCAGCACGCAGCCAGTCCGGCAAGGGTTCCCGAATCGGTGACGACGGCCCGGTGGGGCAGCCGCCCGGAAAGCTCCCGTCGGGGGCCCGGCCCGCGAGGACA
Organism: Streptomyces durhamensis; assembly: GCF_000725475.1. Lineage (NCBI taxonomy): Bacteria > Bacillati > Actinomycetota > Actinomycetes > Kitasatosporales > Streptomycetaceae > Streptomyces > Streptomyces durhamensis. Next base: position 82,623 of record NZ_JNXR01000004.1, on the reverse strand, counting down.
TGGCGGTATGACGAGGCCGCGGCGCCCCCGGTCGGTCGGCGCGGCCCGCACGGACCGGTTCAGGGCACGCCCCTCAGCTCCGGCGCGGAGTCCTCCTCGCGGAAGACGCGCACCTCCGCAAGAGGGCGCACGATCCGCCCGCCGGGACGCCGGACGCTCGTCGCGTCCCGCACGACGGCGCGTACCGGAGCCCCGTCCGCCGCCGCGTCGCACAGCCCGCCCAGCAGCCGCAACGCGCCCGCGCCCGGCGGAACGGGGCTGCGGCCGAGGGGCGGTGGACCGGGCGTCGGCGCACGCCATGAGGGCGGGGGCCGCCTCGCCGCGCGCCTGCACGAACCACGGCGCCTCCGGCCCGCCGTCGAGGGCGCCGACCAGCGGGGCGACCTCCACCGCCGGCACGCCGAAGACCTGCTCCGCCCCCGGGCCCGCAGCCGGGCGGCGACCATCTCGGCCAGGCCCACCACGCCGACCTCCGCACACCCGCACGCCTGTCCGGGCGCCGGGTGGCCACGCGCCGGTCCCGGCAAGCGGACGACGGCACCGGGTACGCCGTCCAGCCGTGCCGTTTCGGGCGAGCGGAGCGAGGGCACCCGTGCCACGCTCAACAGAGCAGCACCCGTGCGACCGGCCGCGCAACCAGCCGGCCCGCAGGGCCCTTCGTGGCGCCGTTCCCGACGTACTACGCCGCCAGGCGCCGTCCGGGCCCGCAGTCGGCGGACCGGCGGCTGCCGGGCGGCGAGACGACGGCGCAGCTGCGCCGGGCGTGGTGGCCGAGGAGGGATGAGCGAGGAGGTACGGCGATGAGCGAGGGCACCGAGGTCCACGGAAATCTGCTGTACGGCCCACTGCCGGACGTGGCCGGCGCCTCCGGCTACCCGGACGCCCCGCCGCGGATGGGCTTCTTCACGGACACGTCCGTGTGCATCGGCTGCAAGGCGTGCGAGGTGGCCTGCAAGGAGTGGAACGCCATCCCGGAGGACGGTCTCGAACTGACCGGTATGTCCTACGACAACACGCAGAGCCTCGGCGCCGACACCTGGCGGCACGTGGCCTTCATCGAGCAGCGCAAACCGTTCGGCGGGCAGGAGCCCGGGGTGGCGCACGAGGACGTCGACGTGTTCGCCGCCGCAGGGCGCCTCGGCACCGACGCGGCCTCCCCCGGTCCCGGCGCCACCGCCCCCCCGCCCGGCCCGGCCCCCGAGGGCGCGCCCGCCGGGCAGATCTCGCCCCTGTCGCCCGACGGCCGCACCGAGCTGCGCTGGCTGATGGCCTCGGACGTGTGCAAGCACTGCACGCACGCCGCCTGCCTGGACGTCTGCCCGACCGGGGCGCTGTTCCGCACCGAGTTCGGCACGGTCGTCGTCCAGGAGGACGTCTGCAACGGCTGCGGCTACTGCGTGCCCGCCTGCCCGTACGGCGTCATCGACCAGCGCAAGGACGACGGCCGGGTGTGGAAGTGCACGCTGTGCTACGACCGGCTCGGCGTCGGCATGGAGCCCGCCTGCGCCAAGTCCTGCCCCACGGACTCCATCCAGTTCGGCCCGCTGGAGGAACTGCGCGAGCGGGCCCGGGACCGGGTGGCGCAGCTGCGCGCGGCCGGCGTGGCCGACGCCCGGCTGTACGGCGAGAACCCCGAGGACGGGGTCGGCGGCGACGGGGCGTTCTTCCTGCTGCTGGACGACCCGGAGGTCTACGGCCTGCCCCCGGACCCGGTGGTCACCACCCGGGACCTGCCCGACATGTGGCGGCACGCGGCCCTGGCCGCCGCCTCCCTGGCCGCCCTCGCCCTCGGCGGTTTCGTGCGGAGGCCGCGATGAGCGAGTCGGACGTCACGCGCCACGGCGTCCAGGGCACGCGGCCCGGCCGGGAGGCGCCGACAGGCACGCGCGCGGGTCACCGTCGGCGGCGGCGCGGGCGGGGCGAGCAGCCCATGGTGCCGGACGCCACGTTCTCGTCGTACTACGGCAAGCCGGTGCTGAACAAGCCGACGTGGAAGCCCCTGGACATCGCGGGCTATCTCTACCTGGGCGGCCTGGCCGGGGCTTCCTCGCTGCTCGCGGCCGGAGGCCAGGTCACCGGCCGGCCGGGGCTCGCGGCACCGGCGAAGCTCGGGGCGGCCGGGGCGATCTCGCTCTCGCTGGCCGCGCTGGTGCACGACCTGGGCCGCCCGGCCCGCTTCCTGAACATGCTGCGGGTCCTCAAGCCGACCTCCCCGATGAGCGTGGGCTCATGGCTGCTGGCGGGGTACGCGCCGCTGACGCTGACCGCGGCGGCCACCGAGGTGGCGGGCCGCTGGCGGCCGCTGGGTTCGGCCGCGACGGCGGCTTCCGCCGTGCTCGGGCCAGCGGTGGCGACGTACACCGCGGTGCTGCTCTCGGACACGGCGGTGCCCGCCTGGCACGAGGGCTACCGGGAACTGCCGTTCGTCTTCGCGGGCTCCGCGGCCACCGCCGCTTCCGGTCTGGCCCTGGCCGCGGCTCCGGCCGCCGAGGCGGGCCCCGCCCGTCGGACGGCCGTCCTCGGGGCCGCCCTGGAACTGGGTGCGTTCCGGACGATGAAGCGGCGCATGGGCCTGGCCGCCGAGCCCTTCGACCGGGGCAGGCCGCACCTGTTGCTGCGGGCGGCGGAGCTCCTGACGGCGGGCGGCGCGGCCCTCGCCCTGTTCGGCGGACGGGACCGGCGGCTCGCCCTGGCGTCCGGGGCCGCCCTGCTGACCGGCTCGGCGGCGCTGCGCTTCGGCGTGTTCCACGCAGGGGTGGCGTCCGCCGAGGACCCGAAGTACACGGTCGTACCGCAGCGGGAACGGCTCGCCACGCGCGGGCGTTGAAGCTACTCGGCGCCGAGCCGGGCCGCCAGGTCCGGCAGCGAGGTGGCGGTCAGGTCGGCGGGGCGGGCCACCGAGGGGTAGGGGTGCGATGTCCGGCGCAGCCAGGCGGTGGTCAGGCCGGCGCGGCCGGCGCCGTCGACGTCCCAGGGGTGCACGGAGACCAGCAGGGCCTCGTCGGCGGCCACTCCCACGGTGTCCAGGGCGTACGCGTAGGTCTCCCGCGCGGGCTTCCAGCGGCCGGGGCCCGCCACGTCCAGGTGGGTGGTGAAGCAGTCGGCCAGTCCGGCCCGGTCCAGCACGGCACGGGTGGTGTCGGCCGAGCCGTTCGTCAGGGTGGCCAGTCGGTATCCGGCCGCGTGCAGGGCGCGTACACCTCGGGGCACGTCCGGGTGCAGGGGCAGTTCGGGCAGCCCGGCGAGGACGTACGCCGCGGCCTGTTCCGGGTCGCCGGCGCCCTCTTCGGCGGCCGCCAGCGCCCGCAGTCCTTCCCCGGCGACGGCCGCGAAGGAGGCGTGGCCGCCGGCCAGGGTGAGGGCCACGCCGTCGCGCAGCACGCCGGCGAACCAGGCGGTGAGAAGATGCCCGGGCACACCGACGCGCTCCAGGCGGGCGGCGAGCGGAGCCATGTCGGTGAGTGTCTCGTTCACGTCGAACAGCACGACGTAGGGGCGGCGGACAGCGGGCAAGGGGGGTCACCTCCGGGCGCGGGGAGGGCGAGCGCCTGGGCCTCGCGTTCCTCCCGGATACCCGGGACTGCCCGACGGGCTCGCGACGGCGGTGCCAACCGGACATTACCGGCACCAGGTGGGGGGCCGTGCGCCGACACACCAGCGGCGGGGCCTCCCGGCTCCCCGGCGCCTCTGTTTGGCCCCGTCCGACGGGGGTACTCCGCGGCCCACCAGGGAGAGATGCAGTGGCCGCGCGGGTGCGGGAAAATCAGGAGACCGAGCGGGAGGAGTGGCCGTGGGCGTACGCACCTGGATCGACTCCTGGCCGGTCTACCGCCAGCTGACGGGCACGGACCCGCTGGGCCGCGGCTCCGCGGCCAAGAGCGGGCGCAGTGAGCGGCTGCAGCCCCGGGTGGCCACCGCCGACCGGGTGGTGAAGTCCGTCTGCCCGTACTGCGCGGTGGGCTGTGGCCAGAACGTGTACGTCCAGGACGAGAAGGTCACCCAGATCGAGGGTGACCCGGACTCCCCCGTCTCGCGCGGCAGGCTGTGCCCCAAGGGTGCGGCGAGCCTGCAGCTGACGACCGGGGACGCCCGCGAGCACCACGTCCTCTACCGGCGCCCGTACGGCACCGGGTGGGAGCGGCTGGACCTCGACACGGCGATGGACATGATCGCCGACCGGGTGATCGAGGCGCGCCGGGCCGGCTGGGAGTGGGAGGTCGACGAGACCCGCACCCGGCGCACGCTCGGCATCGCGAGCCTCGGCGGGGCCACGCTCGACAACGAAGAGAACTACCTGATCAAGAAGTTGTTCACGGCGCTCGGAGCGATCCAGATCGAGAACCAGGCGCGTGTTTGACACTCCTCCACCGTTCCCAGTCTGGGAACCTCGTTCGGACGCGGCGGCGCGACCACCTTCCAGCAGGACCTGCAGAACGCGGACTGCATCGTCATCGAGGGCTCGAACATGGCCGAGTGCCATCCGGTCGGGTTCCAGTGGGTGATGGAGGCCAAGGCGCGGGGTGCGAAGGTGATCCATGTCGACCCGCGGTTCACCCGCACCAGCGCCCTCGCCGACGTGCACGTGCCGCTGCGCGCGGGGACGGACATCGCGTTCCTCGGCGGGATCGTCCACTACGTTCTGGAGCACGAGAAGTACTTCCGGGACTACGTCGTGGCGTACAGCAACGCCCCGGTGATCCTGCGGGAGGACTTCCGCGACACCGAGGACCTGGCGGGTGTCTTCTCCGGTCTCGATGCCGACAGCCGTTCCTACGACAACAGCAGCTGGCAGTACGAGGGCACCGAGATCCAGGCGGCGTCCGGGGAGCGCGACCAGGAGTACGAGGAGCGCACCGGCGGCGGCAGTTCGGTGACCGAGGCGGCACGCGGCGAGGCACACGGCTCCGGCGGCGCGGTGATCGGCGAGGGCGAACCGGAGCGGGACGAGACGCTCACCCATCCGCGCTGTGTCTTCCAGGTGCTCAAGCGCCACTACGCCCGCTACACCCCGGAGATGGTCGAGCAGGTCTGCGGCGTGCCGCAGGACCTGTTCCGGCAGGTGTGCGAGCTGGTCACGGAGAACTCCGGGCGTGAGCGGACCACGGCCTTCGCCTACGCGGTCGGCTGGACGCAGCACACGGTCGGGGTGCAGTACATCCGCGGGGCGGCCGTGCTGCAGACCCTGCTCGGCAACATCGGCCGGCCGGGCGGCGGCATTCTGGCCCTGCGCGGGCACGCCTCGATCCAGGGCTCCACGGACATCCCGACGCTGTTCAACCTGCTGCCGGGCTACATCCCGATGCCGCACGCCCACCAGGACCAGGACCTGAACGCCTTCGTCGAGGCGGAGGCGGCGCACAAGGGTTACTGGGGCAACATGCGCTCGTACCTGGTGAGTCTGCTCAAGGCGTACTGGGGTGAGGCGGCGACCGAGGAGAACGACTTCTGCTTCGACTACCTGCCCCGGCTCACCGGCTCCCACTCGGCGTACGAGACGGCCATGGCCCAGCGGGAGGGCACCTGCAAGGGCTATTTCCTGTACGGCGAGAACCCGGCGGTGGGCAACGCCAACTCCAAGCTGATGCGGCTCGGCATGGCGAACCTGGACTGGCTGGTGGTCCGTGACTTCTCGCTGATCGAGTCGGCCACCTGGTGGAAGGACGGCCCGGAGATCGAGACCGGGGAGCTGCGCACCGAGGACATCCGCACGGAGGTGTTCTTCCTGCCGGCCGCCGCGCACACCGAGAAGGACGGCAGCTTCACCAACACCCAGCGGCTGCTGCAGTGGCACCACCAGGCGGTCGAGCCGCCCGGCGAGGCGCGCAGCGACCTGTGGTTCACCTACCACCTGGGGCGGATCATCCGGGAGAAGCTCGCCGGGTCCACCGACGAGATGGACCGGCCGCTGCTCGACCTGACCTGGGACTACCCGACGAAGGGCGGCATCGCCGAACCGGAGGCCGAGGCGGTCCTCGCCGAGATCAACGGCCAGGACGCCGAGGGCGGCCCGCTGTCCTCCTACGAGGAGCTGAAACCCGACGGCTCCACCGCCTGCGGCTGCTGGATCTACTGCGGGGTCTACGCCGACGGCGTCAACCAGGCGGCCCGCCGCAAGCCCGGCGGGGAGCAGGACTGGGTGGCCGCCGAGTGGGCGTGGGCCTGGCCCGCCAACCGGCGGATCCTGTACAACCGTGCCTCCGCCGATCCGGGGGGCAGGCCGTGGAGCGAGCGGAAGGCGCTGGTGTGGTGGGACCCGGCGAAGGGCGAGTGGACCGGGCACGACGTGCCCGACTTCAAGAAGGACAAGGCGCCCGATCACGAGCCGCCGAAGGACGCCACCGGCCCGGAGGCGCTGTCCGGCACGGACCCGTTCATCATGCAGGCCGACGGCAAGGCCTGGCTGTATGTGCCGTCCGGGCTCACCGACGGCCCGCTGCCGGCCCACTACGAGCCGCAGGACTCGCCGTTCCCGAACCTGCTCTACGACCAACAGCGCAACCCGGTGCGGCACTTGATGCCCACGGTCCGCGACAACCGCTACCAGCCGAGCGGTGACGAGCCCGGTTCCCAGGTGTTCCCGTACGTGGCCACCACCTACCGGCTGACCGAGCACCACACGGCGGGCGGCATGTCCCGCTGGCAGCCGTATCTGGCCGAGCTGCAGCCGGAGTTCTTCTGCGAGGTCTCCCCGGAGCTCGCGGCCGAGCGGGGCCTGGAGCACACCGGGTGGGCGACGATCGTCAGCGCCCGCGGGGTGATCGAGGCGCGGGTGCTGGTGACGGACCGGATGGCGCCGCTGACGGTACAGGGACGGCGACTGCACCAGGTGGGCCTGCCGTACCACTGGGGTCCCAACGGCTACAGCACCGGCGACGCGGCCAACGAGCTGCTGCATCTGTCGCTGGATCCGAACACGCACATCCAGGAGTCGAAGGCGTTCGCCGTGGACATCCGCCCGGGCCGCCGGCCGCGCGGCCCGGCGTCCGTGGAGCTGGTGCGGGCCTACCGGGCGCGGGCGGGCATCGACGACCACACCGGAACGGAGCCGTGAGGGCCCCTACCGGAGGACGATCGAGTGCGCGCCGCGGGGCACCAGCTCGCCCACCACCGGTGCTCCGGGCACCTCACCGGCCACGAGCAGCCCGCCGGAGGTCTGGGCGTCCGCCAGCAGCAGCCGGGTGTCTGCGTCGGTGCTCCCGAAGTCGGTGTGCGGGGCGACCCATTCGAGGTTGCGCCGGGTGCCGCCGCTGACGTATCCGTCCCGGACGGCCTCCCGCGCCCCGTCCAGATAGGGGACGGCGGCGGTGTCGACCACGGCGGTCACGCCGGAGGCGCGGGCCAGCTTGTGCAGGTGGCCGAGGAGACCGAACCCGGTGACGTCGGTGGCACAGGTGGCCCCGGCCGCGAGGGCGGCCTGCGCGGCGTCCCGGTTGAGCGCCGTCATGGTGGCGACGGCCTGCTCGAACCGCTCGCCGGTGGCCTTGTGCCGGTTGTTCAGGACGCCCACGCCCAGCGGCTTGGTCAGCGACAGCGGCAGCCCGGGCCGGCCGGCGTCGTTGCGCAGCAGCCGCTCGGGGTCGGCGAGGCCGGTGACGGCCATGCCGTACTTCGGTTCCGGGTCGTCGACGCTGTGCCCGCCGCCGACATGGCAGCCGGCCTCGGTGGCGATGTCCAGTCCGCCGCGCAGCACCTCGCGGGCCAGCGCGAAGGGGAGCCGGTCACGCGGCCAGGCCAGCAGGTTCACGGCGAGCACCGGCCGGCCGCCCATCGCGTACACGTCGGACAGCGCGTTCGCGGCGGCGATGCGCCCCCAGTCGTACGGGTCGTCCACGACCGGGGTGAAGAAGTCCGCCGTGCAGACGACCGCCGTCCCGCGGTGCGTGACCACGGCGGCGTCGTCACCGGTGGCGAGCCCGACGAGCAGCGGGGTGTCGCCGCCGGTGAGCGGGGGGGCGGTCAGCCCGGCGACCACCTCCTCCAGCTCTCCGGGCGGGATCTTGCAGGCGCATCCGCCGCCGTGCGCGTACTGCGTGAGCCGGACGGGCGCCTGGCCGGTCGGTGGGGATGTCGATGTCATACCGGCGGTCTCCTGGGGCAGTAGCCTGGCGAGCGGTGGAGGCGTGTGGGTGCCTGGTGGCCCTCCCGGTCTTCAAAACCGAGGGGTCCGAGGATCTCGGGCCGGCGGGTTCGATTCCCGTCCGCCTCCGTCCACCGCGTCCGCGCGGCAGCGCCGGCGCTGGTCGTCGACGCGTTCGGTGTGCCCCCGGCCGTCCAGGAACTCCAGCAGCGGTACGGCCACCCGACGGGTGGTGTCCAGCGCGCGCCGGGCCTCGCTGAGCGTGAACGGCTGGGGCAGGGCGCGCAGTACGGCGGCGGCCTCGGCGTCGGCGCCGGGCAGCAGCACGATCCCGTCGGCGATCCGCAGCAGCGCTCCGGCGGTGACGGCGGCGGCCAACGCCTTGCGGTCCAGGCCGAGTTCGGCGAGCCGTCCGGCCTCGGGGGCATGGAACGGCGTCCGGGCGAGGTCGTCGCGTACCGCGTCCACGGCGGCCTGGACGGGCGGGGGAAGGGCGGGGCGCAGGCTGTCGGAGGGGTACAACCGGCCGCCGCGGGCCTGGAGCCGGGGGGTCGCTGCGGCCAGCGCGTCGACCAGGGCGCGGTCGGGCAGGCCGAGCAGCCGGCGGGCCGCCTCGGCGGGCAGGCCGGGTTCCAGCGGGTGGGCGCGGGCGTGCCGGCCGGCCTCGGCGGCCAGCCGGTCCCGCAGAGCGTTCCAGTACGTCGGGTCGGCCAGCCAGTCCCCGGCGGCGTGGGCGGGGACGCGCGCCTCACCGGTCCCCGTGCCGGCGGTGTCAACCGGGTCCTGCCCCTCAAGCGCGGAAGGCGGCGGGACGCCCATCGCCCGCAGGTCGGCGCGCCGGATCAGTTTGCGGCGGCGCAGTTCGGCGGTGCCGTCGGGGCGGCCGGTCATGCTCGCGAGCTCCGCCGCGCGGGCCCGGCCGGCCCCGCGCCGGGTCAGCCGGGGCGGACGTACGTCGAGGACCGTGGCGCCGCGGGGTGTGCGGCTGCCGCCGGGTTCGCGCAGCACGGCGCGGTCGCCGACGCGCAGGGGCAGTCCCCGGGCGAGGGTGAGGCGGGCGGTGTCCTCGCCGAGCGGGCGCACCGTCACCGGTACGGCGGCGGTGCCGATGTGCACGGTGACGGAACGGGGCAGGTCGGCGACCGGCTCACCGGTGACCCGGACGTCGATCACCTCGCTGCTCAGCCAGCGGTCCGGGGTCAGCAGCACGTGTCCGCGGCGCAGGATGCCGTCCCCCTGGCCGTGCACGTTGACCGCGACGCGGGCCACCCCGCTGACCTCCGCCCGCTCCTCGTGCAGGCTCTGCAGCCCGCGTACCCGCAGCACGGCGGTGCCGTCCCCGGTGACCAGGCGGTCGCCGACGCGCAGGGTGCCGGCGCCGAGCGTGCCGGTCACCACGGTGCCGTGCCCGCGCACGGTGAAGGCCCGGTCGAGCCACAGACGTACGTCGGCGTCGGGGTCGGGGTCCGTCAACTCGTCCGCCATTCGCGCCAGTTCACCGCGCAGCTCGTCCAGTCCCCGACCGGTGACCGCGCTCACCGCGACCGCGGGCACCTTGCCGAGGGAGGTCGCGGCCAGCCGCTCGACGGCGTCGCAGCGCACGGCTTTTGGGTCCGCGAGGTCGCTGCGGGTCACCGCGAGGACGGCGTGCCGGACGCCGAGCGCGTCGAGGATCGCCAGGTGCTCCTGCGACTGCGGCTGCCAGCCCTGGTCGGCGGCGACCACGAACAGCACGGCGGGCACCGGTCCGACTCCGGCCAGCATGGTGGGCACGAAGCGTTCGTGCCCGGGGACGTCGACGAAGGCGAGGTGGTCGCCCTCCGGGCCGAGCCGGGTCCATACGAAGCCCAGGTCGAGGGTGAGGCCCCGGCGGCGTTCCTCCTCGTAGCGGTCGGGCTCCATGCCGGTCAGGGCCCGCACCAGGGCGGACTTGCCGTGGTCGACATGGCCGGCGGTGGCGAGCACGCGCATCATGCCCGTCCCTTCCCGGCCGGCCCGGCCGCGCGCACGGCTTCGGCCAGCCGCGCGTCGTCCTGCTCGGGCACGGCCCGCAGGTCCAGCAGGCAGCGGCCCGCCTCCAGGCGTCCGACGACCGGGGTGCGGCCGGTGCGCAAGGCGGCGGCGTACGGCTCGGGCAGCGAGAGGGCCGCGCTGGGCAGGGTGACCCCGGGTGCTCCTCCGCCGCCGACGGTGGCACGGGAGTCGACGGCCCGTACGTCGAGGCCGTCGGCGGCGAGGGTTCCGGCGAGTCGGTCGGCGCGGGCGCGCAGGCGGACCGGGTCGGCGGTGAGGGCGAGGGCCGTCGGGGTGGGCGGTCCGGTGAGGGTGGCCTCCAGCGCTGCCAGGGTCAGCTTGTCGACACGCAGGGCACGGGCCAGCGGGTGCCGGGCGAGGGCGCGGACCAGGTCCTGGTCGCCGAGCAGCAGTCCGCACTGGGGTCCGCCGAGCAGTTTGTCGCCGCTCGCGGTGACGAGGGCGGCGCCCGCGCGGAGCTGCGTGTCGGCGTCGGGTTCCTCGGGCAGCACCGGGTGCGGGGCGAGCAGTCCGGAGCCGATGTCGACGACGACCGGCACGCCCAGACCGGTGAGCTCGGCGGTCTCGGCGGAGCGGGTGAAGCCGGTGATGCGGAAGTTGGACGGATGCACCTTGAGCACGAACCCGGTGTCGGGGCCGAGCACGGCGGCGTAGTCGGCGGCGGTCGTGCGGTTGGTCGTACCGACCTCGCGGAGCCGGGCGCCGGTCGTGACGAGCAGGTCGGGCAGGCGGAAGCCGTCCCCGATCTCCACCATCTCGCCACGGCTGACCACGATCTCCTTGCCGGCCGCGAGGGCGGTGGCGGCGAGCACCAGCGCGGCGGCGCCGTTGTTGACGACGTGCGCCGCGCCCGCGGCCGGCACCCGGTCCCGCAGGGCGGCGAGGGCGGAGCGGCCGCGGCGGGCTCGTACGCCGGTGGCGAGGTCCAGTTCGACGTCCGTGGGCCCGGCGGCCTCCTGGACGGCCTGCCGGGCGGCGGCGGACAGCGGGGCCCGGCCGAGGTTGGTGTGCAGCAGCACCCCGGTGGCGTTGAGCACCGGGCGCAGGCCGCTCGCGGTCCCGGGCAGCAGGGCGAGGGCGGTCTGCAGCACCTGCTCGGGCGGGATGCCTCCCTCACGGGCGCGCTGCTGTGCCTCGCGTACGGCGGTCTTGACCACGCCGGCGCCGAGCCGGTCCACGGCCGGGGACAGCCGGGGGTCGCACAGCAGGTGGTCGGTGCGTGGGATGGCGCGGCGGGCGTCGGCGGCGTCCGGCACCGGTACGGCCGGGCCGTCGTGCGGTCGCGCGGACCCGGAGCGGGGCCGGGCCGCGCCGCTCGGCTGGTCCGCCGCTCTCGCCGTCCGCTGCTCCATGCCGCCGCCGTCCCTCCGGTCCGGCCCGGGCCCGTCCGGGCTGCGCCCATCGTCTCCCAGTGCCCCGGACCGGCCGTTCGACACGCCGGGGCACGGGGGTGGCGCCGGCCGCCGCCCGGGTACCCGGCCGCGCATGAGCGACGAGGACCGTAGGCACGGGCACGACGACAGGGACCGCCGCCGGCGGGGCGAGGGCGCCACGGCCGCCGAGCAGGCCGCCCGCGGCCGGCGCGAGACGGAGCGCGAGCGTGTCTCCGCAAAGCCGTTCGACCACCCCCGCCCGGAGCGCTGGGCCGGGGTCCGGGGCCGGCGCCGCATGAGCGACGCCCAGGCCGCCGCGGACGCGCCGCCGGGCATCCCGTGCGGCTACGGCACGACCGGCGGCGGTCGGCCCGGCGCCACGCACCCGCCGGCCGCCGCGCCCCGGGACACGACGTCACGTACGGGTTCCGCGGAGCCGGGCAGCGACGACGAGGGACCGGTGAACCGCTCCGGCCGGTGACGCGGCAGGCGTCACGGGGGTCCGTTCGGCCAGGGTCGGCCGTCCGCGTACCCGGTGTCCGGCTGTGGCCGGGGCGGCGGGGCTTCGTCGGCGGTGAGGTGTTCCAGCACCTCGACCAGTTCCTGGCAGGCCTTCTCCACCGAGCGCCGGGTGTTGCGCTGCTCGGTGATCACCGCGGACAGCAGGAGCGCGGTCAGGGCCATGGATCCGTTGAACGCCTGGAGCTTCGCCATGACCTCGATCCGGCTCAGCCCCGCGAAGGGGCCGACGCCGTCCGTCGCGGCGACGGTGGCCAGCACGGACGTCAGGAGGGCGCACAGCACACTGCCCAGGAGCTGGAAGCGCAGGGCGGCCCAGATGAGCAGCGGGTAGACGAGGAAGAGCACGCTGATCGAGCTGTAGGCGGCCACCGGAACCAGACAGCAGGCGACGACGACCAGCGCGGTCGCCTCCTTCCAGCGGGCCAGCGGCGGAGGCCAGCGCGCGCGGTTCACGATCAGCAGCAACGGGGTGACGATCAGGACGCCCATGGCGTCGCCCACCCACCAGGCCAGCCACACGGGCCAGAACGAGGCCGCGTCCAGCTTGTCCGTGACGACGAGGAGGCCGACGCCGACCGTCGCGCTGATCAGGGTGGCGGTCAGTGCGCCCAGGAAGACCAGGGCGACGCCGTCCCGCAACCGGCCGATGTCGGTGTGGAAGCGGGCGCGGCGCAGCAGGAGCGCCGCGCACACCGGTGCGCCGGTCTGGCCGGCGACGGTGATCAGCACGTCCGGGCGGAGGTCGGTGACGGACAGCACGGCGAAAAAGGCACCGATCGTGATGCCGGGCCAGCAGCGCAGGCCGAGGATCAGCAGGGCGGCGACGGCGACGCCCGTGGGCGGCCAGACGGGGGTGACGACGGCACCCTCGACGGTGAGTTCGCGCAGGAGTCCGAGCCGGGCCGCGGCGTAGTAGCAGGCCGCGACGGCGAGCACCTGGACGGCGTAGCCGCCCGGTCGGCGCAGCACCTCGAAACCCACCACAGCAGCCATCTCACACCGGCGGCCCCGCGACGGCGAGGCGAGAGCCGATCCCGTCCGGCCCTATGGCTGAATCCCCGGGCGACCCGGCGCCGGCCGGCCCGGCCCGCTCCAGATCCGGCTCCGCCCCCGCACGGGCCACCGCCGACCCCCGGACCACCTGCGCCGACGCCGGCCGAACCGGAGGACCGCCGTCACATCGGCGGCGGAGACGGACGGCATCGCCCCCGGCCCGCCTGAGCGGGGGCGGTCGGCCGGGCCGGGCGGCGCCGGGTTCGGTTCCGGGTCATGCGTGGATGCCGTCCAGGCCGACGACCAGGACGGCCGCGTCGTCCTCGTGGCCGACGCTCTCGGCACACTTGATCACGGCGGCGGCCAGCGCATGCGCCTCCAGGCCGGCGACGGCGGCGATACCGGCGAGGCGCACCACCTGGTCGAGGCCGTCCTCGATGTTCAGCGAGGGTCCCTCCACCACGCCGTCGGTGACCAGTACGAACACGCCGCCCGTGGTGAGCCGGTGGCTGCTGACCGGGAACTCCATGCCCGGCTCGATGCCGAGCGGCGGCCCTCCCTCCTCGTCGACGACGCCCGACTTGCCGTCCGCCGTGGCCCACACGAACGGGATGTGGCCGGCCCGTGCGCACTCCAGCACTCCGGTGGCCGGGTCGAGGCGCATGAAGGTGCAGGTGGCGAACAGTTCGCTGCCCAGCGAGAGCAGCAGCTCGTTGGTGCGGGCGAGGAGCTCGCCCGGCTCGCCGGTGACGGAGGCGAGGGCGCGCAGCCCGGCCCGCACCTGGCCCATGAAGGCGGTGGCCTCGATGTTGTGCCCCTGGACGTCGCCGATGGACAGCCCGATCCGGCCGTCGGGCAGGGCGAACGCGTCGTACCAGTCGCCACCCACGTTGAGACCGAGGTTGGCCGGTGTGTAGCGGACGGCGAGGTGCAGGCCGGGTGCGGTGGGCAGGTCCCGGGGCAGCATGCCGCGCTGCAGGGCGATGGCCAGCTCGACCCGGGTGCGCTGCAGCTCCGCGCGCTCCCGTGCCTGGGCGGTGAGCGAGCCGAGCCTGGCCAGCAGCTCGTCGCCTTCGTCCGGGGGGCGCTTGCGGGGCATCGATCACTTCCGGCGGGGCGGTGGCCTTCCCTGACCGGCCGCCTGCATGTTCGGCAAACGCCTAGATTTTACCCATACCGTGAGATCTCGCCTCCGCTGCGGGCCGCGGTACGGATCCCGTTCAGCGCACCTCGGAGTCGATCCCCGTGATCACGGCGGGCCCCAGCGGCGCGCTCCCCTCGTCCAGTCCCGCGTTCCGGAGGGCGGAGCCGGCGATCCGGCGGGCCTCCTGCTCGGCGTGCGGGCCGGTGTCCGCCTCGACGGTCAGGCGGAGCGTGAAGGTGTTGTCCTCGTTGACGCTGAGTACGTCCAGGTCCTCGGCGTTGCCCATCCGGGTGCCGTGCGGATCGGCGGGCCTGAGCGCCGTGGCCAGGCGACTGCGGGTGTCGGTGCCGATGTCCGCCGTGAAGGTGCCGGGGACGCTGATCACATAGGTCGTCATGACGATCCTTTCCTCGGGCGTCCCCCCGCCTACCCCGATTCGCGGCGTTCGCACAGCGCCGGACGAACCCGTGCGTCCGGGCGCTGACGTGCCGCCCCTGCCGTCGGGGCGCTCACCTCATACTTCGGCGTGCCGCTGACCAACCGAGTGCGCGCGGCCGTGGCCGACGCCGGCGCTCGCGGCGGCGACCGGAATGGTCGCGCCGGCCGCCGGGGGCCCGGGCCGCCCCGGCGGGCACGCCCCCTGTGTGATGGGCGTGCGCGCCAGGGGCCTGCCGGGTCAACTGCCGGGGGCGCTCGGCGTTCCGGGCGGTGGTCCTGCTGTCGGCACGCCCGCCCCGGCCACGATCATCGCCCGGTGCCGGACGGCCCGGCGCCGGCTGCTGCCAAGCAGCCGGTGGGTCGCTCACAGCGGGGAGCGGGCCACCGCCGTCACATAGGCGCCGAACAGCAGGGACACGACGGTGAGTGCACCGTAGACGACCATCGCGTGGGTCGGCCGGTTCCGCCAACTCCGCGCCAGCGCACGGGCCATGGGGATGAGCAGCGGGAAGGCGGGCAGCAGGAACCGCGGCTTGGAGGAGAAGGAGCCGGAGCCGCCGACCACGAGCAGGATCAGGACGCCGGCGAAGACCACGAGGACCAGCGGAGCACGCTCCAGGCACAGCAGGGCGAAGAGCAGCACGCCGGCCGCGACGATCACCAGAGAGGCCGGGTAGACGACACCCCCGCCGTGCAGCAGCAGGGCTTTGAGGAAGCGTGCCGAACCCACGCCGAAGTCGAAGCGGGAGTCCCAGGCGCTCTGCACCGTGAAGTAGCCGCCGAGCACGTCTCCTATCCGGCTTCCCACCCACAGCACATAGCCGAGCCAGCCGAGCGGGGCCAGCACGGCACCGGCCCACAGGCTCACCGGGACCCGGCCGCGCCGGCGCAGCGCCTCGTACCCGGCGGCGAGGGAGACGGCCACGGCGATCGCGAAGCCGCTCGGGCGGGACAGCCCGGCCAGCGCGGCCAGTGCCCCGGCCCACAGCCAGCGCCCCCTGAGCACGCAGTACAGGGACCAGATCGCGAGCGCGGCGAACAGCGACTCGGTGTAGGCGATGGTCAGTTCGACGGAGTGTGGCAGGGCGGCCCACAGCGCGACCAGCGCGGTGGCGACCCCGCGGCCGTAGAGGTGGTGGCCGATGGCGTAGACGCCGTACGCCGCGACGCCGGCCGCGGCCCAGGCGATGAGCAGCGCGGCCTGGCCGGGGGTGAACGGCAGGACCGTGGTCAGCGCCCTGATGAGCCCCGGATACAGCGGGAAGAACGCCCAGTCGCTCTGCACGGCGCCCTGCGGGGTGATCCAGATCTTGTGGCCGTAGCCGTGGGCGGCGATGTGCAGGTACCAGCGAGAATCCCAGGAGTGGGCCAGGGTCCGCAGGAGCGGGTGGCCCCTGACGGCGTTGGTGAGGATCACCACCAGGATCCCGGCGAGCCGGACGGACACGAACAGGGCGAGGGCGGGCAGTACGCCCTCGGGGGTCCCGCGCCGGGCGATGCGCGGCAGGGCCGGGCGGCGGAGGGGACCGGAAGGCGCGGCCGGCTCGGGCGGCCGCGGTACGGAAGAGGTGCTCACTCTGTTGACCTTGGGCACGCCAGGTAAGACGTGCAATGCGCGACCCGGGTTTCTTACGCACTTCCACCCCTATTCAGGAATCAGTCAAGGAATGGGTGCAAATCCCTTACACCGGACCCCTCGGAAGGAGCACCTGAGGGGTGCGGTTACCATATGAGCGCTGCCTAGCTCGAAAGATGGATCCGTGACTGTCAACGACGACTCGTTCACCAACTGGAAGATCCGCGAGGAGATCGCGGAGTCGATGATCCCGCTCATCGGGAAGCTGCACCGCGAGCGGGACGTGACCGTCCTGCTGCACAGCCGCTCCCTGGTGAACAAGTCGGTGGTCAGCATTCTCAAGACGCACCGTTTCGCCCGGCAGATCGCGGGTGCGGAGCTGTCGGTCACCGAGACCATGCCGTTCCTGGAGGCCCTGGCCTCGCTGGACCTCGGGCCCTCCCAGATCGACCTCGGCATGCTGGCCACCACGTACCAGGCCGACGAACGCGGGCTGAGCGTCGCGGAGTTCACCGCGGAGGCCGTCGCCGGCGCCACCGGCGCCAACAAGATCGAGCGCCGTGAGCCGCGCGACGTGGTGCTGTACGGCTTCGGCCGCATCGGCCGGCTCGTCGCCCGTCTGCTGATCGAGAAGTCCGGCTCCGGCAACGGCCTGATGCTGCGTGCCATCGTGGTGCGCGGCGGCGGCGCCCAGGACATCGTGAAGCGTGCCTCGCTGCTGCGCCGCGATTCCATCCACGGCCAGTTCCAGGGCACCATCACCGTCGACGAGGACAGCAGCACGATCGTCGCCAACGGCAACGCCATCAAGGTGATCTACGCCGACGACCCGTCGGCCGTGGACTACACCGAGTACGGCATCCGGGACGCCATCCTCATCGACAACACCGGCAAGTGGCGCGACCGCGAGGGCCTGTCCAAGCACCTGCGCCCGGGCATCGAGAAGGTCGTCCTCACCGCGCCGGGCAAGGGCGACGTCCCGAACATCGTGCACGGCGTCAACCACGACACCATCAAGCCGGACGAGCAGATCCTGTCCTGCGCCTCCTGCACCACCAACGCGATCGTCCCGCCGCTGAAGGCGATGGACGACGAGTACGGTGTGCTGCGCGGCCACGTGGAGACCGTCCACTCGTTCACCAACGACCAGAACCTGCTGGACAACTACCACAAGTCCGAGCGCCGGGGCCGCTCCGCGCCGCTGAACATGGTGATCACCGAGACCGGTGCCGCGTCCGCCGTCGCCAAGGCGCTGCCGGACCTCAAGGCGAAGATCAGCGGCAGCTCGATCCGCGTCCCCGTGCCGGACGTCTCGATCGCGATCCTGAACCTGCAGCTGGCCCGCGAGGCCACCCGCGAGGAGGTCCACGACTACCTGCGCGAGGTCTCGCTGACCTCGCCGCTCAAGCGGCAGATCGACTTCATCACGGCGCCCGACGCGGTCTCCAGCGACTTCATCGGCTCGCGCCACGCCTCGATCGTGGACGCCGGCGCCCTGAAGGTCGACGGCGACAACGCCATCCTCTACCTCTGGTACGACAACGAGTTCGGCTACTCCTGCCAGGTCGTCCGCGTCGTCCAGCACGTGTCGGGCGTGGAGTACCCCACGTACCCGGCGACCGCCGTCTGACGGTACCGGGGTACGACCACGGCCGCCGACCGGGTTCCGGTCGGCGGCCGTCCCGCTGGGGCGCGTACGGTCAGGCCTTGGCCGGACCGGCACAGGCGCCCGCGGCACACGCCGTGAGCCACTGGTCGAAGTCGGCGTCGTAGCGGGTGCCGATGCCGTCGTGGTAGACGGCGTATCCGCCGGCGTAGTCACCGGCGCGGAAGCGGTCGAGCATGCGCTGGACGTCGTCGGGGTGCTTCTCGGCCATGTAGCGCACGGCGAGATAGCCCCACGGGTAGGTGCGGATGACGTCGCTGTTCTCGTAGGTGTTCTCGAAGAGGGTGCTCAGCTTGTACGTGTGCTTGGCCGCCTCCTGGATCGCCTGGCCGTCGGCGATGCCCCGGTAGCTGTAGGACACGTACTCGGCGACGCCCTCGATCCACCACACGTCGGGCACCGAGATCTGCTGGTCGAAGGCGCCCTTCATGTCGTCGCGGCCGTCGAGGAAGTGCGTGTACTCGTGGTTGAGGTTCCAGATCCGGGCCGTGAAACCGTCGTCCGTGGGCTTCTGGTACATGATCGAGGTGACGTGGTTGGCCGGGTCGGACGGGGTGCCGTCCAGGGTCATGCCGCCGTTGTCGGTGTCGATACCGTAGATCGGGCCGGCGTAGGTCTGGTAGTCGGCGCGGCTGGTGAAGACCACGAGTTGGATGGTGGACACGTACTGGCCCGGTATCGCTCCCCCGGCCCTCACGACTCCGCGGAAGTAGTCGCTCTGGTTGAGCACGCTGGCGCAGGCGGCGTCGAGGTCGGTGGCGGTCAGCGACTGGGCGAGGACGGTGACGTTCGCATCGCACTGGCGGCTGACCGGCAGGACGGCCTTGGTCAGCTTGCCGGGCAGGTCGCAGACGTCGTAGTACGCGCAGTCGGCGCTGTCATAGGCGTTGGCCTGCGTGGCGGCGGCGACCCAGAGCCCGGCCGTGGGGCCGGTCATCGCGGTCTCGTCCAGCAGGTCCCTGGTCAACGGGCGGACGGTGCCCCGCAGTTCGGGGTGCTCGACGTAACGGGCCAGGTTCATCCCGGCGTTGGAGTCCAGGAACGCCCGGTCGGTGCCGAGCAGATCGGTGTGGGCGAGCGCGAAGTCGTACAGGGTGTCGATGATCCGGGGGTCGTCCGCGACCGCCTTCACGTAGTCGGGGTTCCAGTTGCCGCGCCACAACGGGGTGTAGACGTCGTTGACGGCCCTGACCATGCTGTCGACGGAGTCGTACGAGCCGGCGTAGGCGTTCAGCAGCCGCCGGTAGACGTACAGATAGCGGCCCTGCTGGTCGGCGCTGTCGGTGAGGATGACGGTCTCGCCGAGGATGTCGCCGTTCACCGCCGTCACGTCGCGCGAGTGGGACCGGGCGAAGAACGCGTCCAGGCCGGCCGTGACCGCCTTGGTCAGACGAGCGCTGTAGGAGCCCACGTCCCCGGAGTGGTTGAACTGCACGTAGTAGCCGGCGCGCAGGAAGAGGACCAGTTGCTCCAGGCCGCCGGAGTCGTCACCGCGGTACTGCCCGGCCGTGCGGGTGTACGCGGCCGCCACGCTGAGCATCTGGGACTGACGGAAGACGTCGTGCGCGTCCTTGCCGGTCACCGAGAACAGGGTGTTGACGCAGTCCGTGGACGAGGCTTTCACGAAGGCGGCGAGGGCGGAGCCGGAACGGCTGCCGAAGTCACCCGGGGTGCAGGAGGCCGCCGTCGCCGCCTTGCGGACCGGCCTGCCCGCCAGCGGCTGCAGGGGCGGGAGCTGGGCGGGGCTGAGCCGCCGGGCCTGGTGTGCTGGACGCTCGGTGACGGCGGTGGACGCGCCGGTCGGTGAGGGCACGGACGTGTGCCCGCGGGGAGTGCCGGCGGCAGCGGTGTGCGGCTGTGGTGCCGCCAGCGCCGGCGTGGACAGCAGCCCGGCCACGGTGACGCAGACGGCCGCGGCACCGGCCATGCGTCCGCGTGCACGGGGGTGGGGACGGCCGGGCATGCGTCTGGGCGGCGCGAAGCGATAGCGCATCGGGATTCCTCCACGAAGGGATGCGCCTCGGTGGGGTGTTGAGGCGTGTGAGGCACTGTCTCAGCGGGCCGCCCGCCCCAACAATGCCGTGTGACATAGCACATGACACTGATCGCTCATAACATCACGGCACGCCTGTGACGTGCCGCGATCGCGGCGACCGTCCGCGGACGCCGGTCGCTACGCCCCGACGCTCCACGTCCGCGAGGCCCAGGCCCGCAGGTGGGGTGCCTGGGCGACGAGCTCGCGGTAGGCGGCCGTGGCGGACTGGGACAGCGCGTCCACGACCTCCTCGGTGACGGTGTCGGGTCGCCAGGCCAGCACATACCGGCACCACAGCGGCGAGCCGACCAGCGGCTTGACCACGACGTGCGGGATCGGGCGCAGCGTCGGCTGCACGAGGGACACCCCCAGGCCGTCGGCGATCATGCTCTGCAGCTGGGTCTGGTCGCCGAGGAACTCGTGGACGGTGACCGGTGTGAACCCGGCCGCCGCACAGGCGTCGTAGAACACCCCGGGCCAGCCGGCGCCGTCGTCCGGGGTCACGAACCACGCGTCCTCGGCGAGATCGGCGAGCTGGACCTGGGCGCACTGGCGCAGCCGGTGCCGGGAGGGCAGGGCCACGAACGTGGGCTCGGTGACGATCCCGCGGTGCCGCACCGCGGCCGAGTGGCTCAGCTCCATGCCCGGGTAGTCGGCGGCGATGGCCGCGTCCACCCCGCCCTCCTCCAGCAGCTCGACGATCCGCGAGGAGGCGTAGACGCTGGTGACCGCGAGGGACAGTTCCGGCAGGCGGGTGCGGACGCGGGAGACCGTGCCGGACAGCATGGGCGAGTTGGTGGCCGCCACGCGCAGCGTACGGCGGGCTCGCGCGGCGGCCGGGCGGTGGCCGATGGCGTCGGCGCGGGCCAGCACGTCGCGGGCCTGGGCGACGACCTCGGCACCGTAGCGGGTCGGCCGGACCCCGCTCGTGCCGCGCTCGAAGAGCGGCTCGCCGAGGTGGCGCTCGATGCGCCGCAGCTGGGTGCTCACGGCCGGCTGCGAGTAGCCGAGCTGTGCCGCCGCGCGCCCCACGCTGCCGGCGTCGGCGATCGCACACAGCACCCGCAGGTGCCGCAGCTCCAGCTCCATCGCGCCACTCCCCGTTCCGTCCACGGCCGCCCCGGGGGATCCATCCGCCTCCCGGGGAAAACCACTGCTCACAGCCACCGCCGGCTGTGGTCGTGGCCGGCGGACCGAAGCGTCGCACTGTGCCGCGTCCGGCACAAGTCGCAGGCCCGCCGACCTCGTGGCAGCGCTTGCGGGCGGGCCGGTCTCAGTGGCGGCCGAGCACCTCCGCGACCCGGATGAAGCCGTCCGTGCCATGGCCGAGGCCGATGGTGCGCCGGGCCATGCCCTCCACCGCGCGGATCACGCCCGCGTCGATGCCGTGCGCCTCGGAGACGGCCACGACATGGGCCATGGTCGACGCAGCCGAGGTGAGGGGGTTGATCGCCCCGGAGTAAGTGCCGTCGTCGGCGTCCTGCGCGAACTGGGCGAAGAGCGGCGGCAGGATCGCGCCGATGCCCTGGGCGAAGGGTGCCAGTTCCCCGGCCGTGACGCCCTCCGCGCGGGCGATCGCAACGGCGTGCGCGTAGCCCGCCATGGCCGTCCAGAAGAGATCGAGCAGCGCGATGTCGAACGTGGCGGCGCGTCCGGGGTCCTCGCCGAGGTGGGTGTGCGTGCCGCCCAGTGCCTCCAGCGCGGGCCGGATCTCCTCGTACAGCTCCCGCGGTCCGCTGTGCAGGAAGACGGCTTCCGGGGTGCCGATGCTGGGCGCCGGGGTCATGATCGCGCCGTCCAGGTAGCGGATGCCGTGGGCCGCCGCCCAGTCCGCCGTCTCCCGGGCCCGGGCAGGGGTGTCGGCGGTGAGGTTCACGACGGTTCGGGCCTTGAGCGCGCGGGTGACGGGCTCGGGCCGCAGGAGGGCGTCGACCGCGTCGTAGTCCACCACGCAGACGACGGTCAGGTCACCGGCGGCCACGGCCTTCTCGGCCGATCCGGCGCTCGCCGCACCCTGCTCGACCAGCTCCCGGTCCCGGCCGGGTGTGCGGTTCCAGACCGTGGTGCGCAGCCCGGCCCGCAGGAACGCACCGGCCAGCGAGCGGCCCATCGGGCCGAGACCGAGCACGGTGACGGCAGGAAGATTCGTGGATGTGGGCATGTTTCAACTCCCGTAGAGATAAAGGAATACGGCCGTACGGCCTGATGAGGGACAGAAAAGGACGCCGATGACACGCAGCCGCGCCCAGGACCCGAACGTCTGCGGGGTGACCGCCGCGATCGCCGTGATCGACGGCAAGTGGAAGACGTCCTTGTTGTGGCACCTGGAGTCCGGCCCGCGCCGGCCCGCGGAACTACGGCGTCTGCTGCCGGGGTTGAGCGAGAAGGTACTGACTCAGGCGCTGCGCGAGATGGAGGAGGACGGCCTGGTGCACCGGGAGGTGTACGACGTGCTGCCGCCGAAGACCGAGTACACGCTGACCGGTTTCGGCCGCGACCTGGCCGCGGCCCTGGGCCCCGTGTCCGACTGGGGACACCGCCGCCTGGAACGGCTTCGCGCACGCGGGGCCGCGTCCTGACGCACCACCGCCGTCACCTCCTCCCGCATCGTCGCGCTGGCCTCTGACCTCGTGAAACAGCCTCTCCCGGGGGTGCTGCGGCTGCCAAGTACGCACAAAAAAGTGGGTGTCCCCAACCCGCGCTGGCCGGGCGGCTGTTCGCCGACGAGTACCACTGGAAGGACGGCATCGGCCCCCGCGAGCGGCGCCCCCGGATGGTCGACGCCCCGCGGACGCCGCAGGCCTGCGGCACACCGGCTACCGGCAGGCGCTCGCCGTGGCCGGCCTGCCCGGGGATCCGGAGCTGGTGCGGAGCGTACCGGCGCTCACCATGGCGGCAGGGGCCCGGGAGGCACGGGGGATGGTGGCCGGTGGGCCGGACTTCGACGGCGTGTTGATGGCCGAGCGGGCCGTCGCCCTGCTCCTCGCCCGGCCGGGCAGCGCGGGTCCGCCGGTGGACCAGGAGGAGTTCGTCGGCCCCTCTCCCTGGTGCCCCGCGAGTCCACGGCCCCGTGACCGGACTCCTCCGGCCTCACTTGGCTACAGCACGCCTTCATTTGCCTAAAGTGTTTAGGCAAATACATAATCACTTATGGCGGGAGGGAGAGAGCTGATGGTTCGCGCAGGTCTGACGACCGACCGGCTGGTCCGTGCGGGTGCGGAGCTGGCCGACGAGGTCGGCTTCGACCAGGTGACCGTGTCCGCGCTGGCCCGGCGGTTCGACGTGAAGGCCGCGAGCCTCTACTCGCACCTGAAGAACTCCCAGGACCTCAAGACCCGGATCGCGCTGCTCGCCCTGGAGGAGCTGGCCGACCGCGCCGCCGAGGCGCTCGCCGGCCGGGCCGGCAAGGACGCCCTCATCGCGTTCGCCGACGTGTACCGCGACTACGCCCGCGCACACCCCGGCCGCTACGCGGCGGCCCGGCACCCGCTGGACCCCGAGTCGGCGGCCGCGAGCGCGGGCGGCCGGCACGCGCAGATGACCCGGGCGATCCTGCGCGGCTACGACCTGCCCGAGCCCGGACAGACCCACGCGGTCCGGCTCCTCGGCAGCGTCTTCCACGGCTACGTCAGCCTGGAGACGGCCGGCGGGTTCAGCCACAGCGCCCCCGACTCCCAGGAGTCCTGGACCCGCATCCTGGACGCCCTCGACTCCTTGCTGCGCGCCTGGCCCACGGCCTGATCCCAGCACCTCGCACGTCCGCTCCCCCCTCTCACGACGCCTGACGGCCTCCTACGACTCCCCCGAAACGCAGGGCGACACCATGGACACCATCCCGATCACCCCCGACCTCCTGCGCGGCGCCCTCGATCTGGAACGCACCGCCCAGGGGCTGCTGCCGCACCGGCTGCCGGCCCGCGCGCGTGCGCAGTGCGCCGATCCCCAGCTGGCCGTGGCGGAGTCCCAGCCCTCCGGCGTACGGCTGGTCTTCCGCACCCGCGCGACCACGGTCGAGCTGGACACCCTGCCGACCAAGCGGGTCTACGTCGGCGCACCGCCCCGCCCGGACGGCGTGTACGACCTGCTCGTCGACGGACGTCCGGCCGGCAGCGGCCGGGTCGCCGGCGGCAGCACCCTCACGATCGACATGGCCGCCGGGACCGCCGAACACCGGCAGGGCCCCGTCGGCACCCTCCGTTTCACCGGACTGCCCGGCACCGTCAAGCTCGTGGAGATCTGGCTGCCGCACAACGAGACGACCGAACTCGTCGCGCTGCGCACCGACGCACCCGTCGAACCCGTACCGGACCAGGGCGGCAGGGTGTGGCTGCACCACGGCAGTTCCATCAGTCACGGCTCGGACGCCGCGAGCCCGACCACCACCTGGCCCGCGCTCGCCGCGTCCCTCGGCGGCGTGGACCTGATCAACCTGGGGCTGGCCGGGAGCGCCCTGCTCGACCCCTTCACCGCGCGCACGCTGCGCGACACGCCGGCCGGCCTGATCAGCGTCAAACTGGGCATCAACCTCGTGAACACCGATCTGATGCGGCTGCGCGCGTTCGGCCCCGCCGTCCACGGCTTCCTCGACACCGTGCGCGACGGTCACCCGGACACCCCGCTGCTCGTCGTCTCGCCGATCCTGTGCCCCATCCACGAGGACACGCCCGGCCCCAGCCTCCCGGACTTCTCCGCCCTGAGCGAGGGCCGGCTGCGGTTCCGTGCGGCCGGGGATCCGGCGGAGAGGGCGAGCGGGAAACTCACCCTCGGAGTCATCCGGGACGAACTCTCCCGGATCGTGCGCGAGCGGTCGGCCGACGACCCGCATCTGCACCACCTCGACGGCCGTGAGCTGTACGGCGAGGCCGACGCCGCCGAACTGCCGCTGCCCGACGGGCTCCACCCGGACGCCGCCGCCCACCGCCGGATCGGCGAACGGTTCGCGGCGCTGGCGTTCACGCCGGGCGGCCCCTTCACGGACACCGCCGCCTGACCCGTACGGGCCGGCTCACACCAGGTGGGCGAAGACGACGAGGTTGTCGGTGTAGTCCCGCACATCGTGGTCGTAGTCCCCCGCGCAGGTGATCAGCCGGACCTCGGGGCGCTGGGCGTCTGCGTAGACCCGCTGGCTGGGGAAGTCGTCCTTGGCGAAGGTCTCGGCACTGTCCACGACGAACTCGGCGTCGCTCCCGTCGGCGCGCTGCACGGTGAAGCGGTCACCGCGCCGCAGGTCGTCGAGGCCGGCGAAGACGGCGGCGGAGGTCGTCGTGTCGACGTGCCCGGCGATGACGGCGGTGCCCCGCTCACCGGGCGAGACTCCCTTGGCGTACCAGCCGACGAGGTTGGTGTCGCCCGCCGGCGGGGGCTCCAGCTGGCCGGAGGCGCCGATGTCCAGCGTGGTGAAGGGGGCGTCCACGGAAATCTTCGGGATGACCAGACGGGTCGGAGCGGACCGGGGCAGCGCCTTCCCGGACTGCTGGGGGTCGGCCCCCGCGGCGGCGCTCGCGCCCGCGGCACGGGACGCCCGTGACGCGTCGTCGGAGTCGTGGTGTCCGCCGAACAGGGTGACGGCGAGGAGCGTGAGCGCCACGCCCCACAGTGTCAGCCGCCCGCCGCGGCCCGGACTCTGCCCGTCCGCCGGCGGTTGGGCGGGGGGCGAGGAGGAGGGATCTGCTGCCATCGGACACCACCTCACTCGGTCGCGGCAGCACGGGGATCAGAACAGGGGTGCCGGTGCACATGCCCGGCGCGGGGGGGACGTCCAGGAGCGTCAGCGAGCGGGGCGCCGGAGCGCCAGGCTCGGTCGTCGGGGGGCGTACGGGCGTTCGCTGCGGTCACCGGCGCGCAGGCGGGGCCGCGGACCGGCCGCCGCGAGTGCGGGCCGCCGACGCGGTGCGCGCGTCGGCGGCGGCCGCAGCCTCGGGTGACGAGTCGTCGGGTCAGACGGCCGGCTGGCCGGCCTTCTTGCGACGCATCGCGTACATGCCGGCGGCGCCCACGCCCAGCACGGCGAGACCGCCCGCGGTGACACTCGGAGTGGCAAGCGCGCCGCCGCCGGTGTGCATACCGCCGCGCGGCTTTTCGCGGCCGTCGCCGCCGCCCCGCTCGCCGCCGCGCTCGTCGTTGCCGCCCCGCTCGTCGTTGCCGCCCCGCTCGTCGTTGCCGCCGCGCTCGTCGTTGCCCCGCCCCTCGTCGCCTCGCTCGTCATCGCCGCGACCGCCGTCCCGGTCGCCGCTCTTGCCCCCGTCCCGGTAGCTCTCTGGATCGAACCGGCTGTCGTCACTCCCCGAGTCCGAGCCCCAGTCGTTGCCCTGCACCAGGGCGAGCGCTCCGCCACCCGTGTGCATTCCACCGCGCGGCTCGTCGTGTCCGCGGCCGCTGCCGTGGTCGTCGCCGCGATCATTGTCGTGGCCGCGACCCGAGTCGTCCTGGTCGCGACCGTGGTCGTCGCCGGAGTCATGGTCGCGCCCCTGGCTGTGCGAGGAGCCGTCACGGCCTCCGCCGTCGGCCGCGGGCACCGCGAACGCGGCACCGGGAGCGGCGAAGGCGAGGGCGGCCGTGGCGGCAGCCGTCGCCAGAAGCATGCGTGCAGAACGCATAGTGATGTCCTTCCGCCGGGGTCGGGCAGCGGATACCTCATCAGCTGGACAGACCCGGCCTCGACATGAACCACCGTCAGTGAGGGCCCCGGCTCCCACCATCCGGGCCGCCCAGCCGTGTCACTGCGCCACCCGTCTGCCCCAGTGGTCCCACTCGACAGGCCCCCTGCGACCACAGCTGTCGCGCACATTTTGCTCTCGTTGAAGAGAGGCGATAAGCAAGTTCCTGTCCGCGGCCCCCTCGTCCCTGAACGCCTCCCCCCGTCGGCGGTGCGCTGGACCGTTCGGAGGGAGGCCGTGCGGTCGACCCCGGCAACGGTCGGGGAACGCGTGGAACCCGCTTCCCGGCCCGCAGCCGCACGGGTTCCGGCCGGAGCGGGGGTACTCCCGGCGGATCGACCGGCTCGTACGGTGGTGCGCGCGCTCCTAGCCTGAGTCCGACACTCCCTCACCTTCCGGCGGCTCCCCTGCCGCCGGCCCGCCGAGAAGGAGCCGCCCCATGGCCGGGACCCACCTGTCGAGACGAGGAGGCGTCCGGCTGTCCGCAGCGGCGCTGGGTGCGCTGACCGGTGTCGCCATGATCGCCGTCCCCGCCCGGGCCGACGGCGGGGATGTGACGGAGTTTCCGGTGACCACCGCCGCCTACAGCGCTCCCTCCGGCATCGCCGCGGGTCCGGACCAGGCCATGTGGTTCACGGAGAGCGGTGTCGGAAGGATCGGGCGGATCGCGCCCGACGGCACCATGACCGACTTCCCCACCTCCGATCCGGACACCGGTCCCACCGCGATCACCGAGGGGCCCGACGGAGCCCTGTGGTTCGCGGAGACCGGCGCCGACAAGATCGGCCGCGTCACCACCTCCGGCCGTCTCACGGAGTTCCCGGTCCCCACGGCCGACAGCGGACCGGCCGGGATCGCGCTCGGGCCGGACGGGGCCCTGTGGTTCACCGAGGCGAACACGGACGGGATCGGCCGGATCACCGCCTCCGGACGGATCAGCGAGTACCGGCTCCCCACCGCGGGCGCCTCCCCGCACTCCATCGCGCAGGGTGACGACGGGGCGCTGTGGTTCACCGAGCCGGCCACCGGGAAGGTCGGCCGGATCACCCCCTCTGGCCGGATCACGGAATATCCGCTGCCACGCGCCGACGGCCATCCTGAGGACATCGCCGCCGGACCCGGCGGAATGTGGCTCACCACTTCGGGCTCGAACGCGGTCGAACGCATCGGCTACGACGGCGACGTCACCCGTTTCGCGCTGCCGGGCCCGGGGGCCGGGCCGCGCGGCATCACCCGCGGGCCCGACGGGCACGTCTGGTACGCCGACCGGTCCGGCCGGATCGGCCGGATCACCGCTGAGGGCGCGATCACCACCTTCCCGGTGCCGGACGGCGCCGCCCGAGTGCCCTTCCGGCTGACCACGGGCCCCGACCGGACCGTGTGGTTCACCGAACTGATCGGCAACGCCGTGGGCCGGGTCCGGACGCCGCCCGGCTGAGGTCCGGCAGCGCCGGGCGAACGGCGCTCCCGATACCCGCCCCTCTTGTTATGACAGCCGTCATAAAGCAGGCTGGTCCCGACGGCACACGTCGACGCGGTGGGAGGAAGCGGTGGCGGACGGGATGGCACGGCAGCTGTGGGAGCGCTACGAGCCGGTGCACGATCTCGTGTACTTCGCGCCGGAGGTGCGCCGGGCCACGGACGCGCTCGGGATGCGCGGGTTCTGGATGGGGTACTTCGCGCTGCGCGCCGCACCGCTCGGCAGCGTTCCGCCGTCCGTCGTGACGAGCTGCTTCTACGTCTTCCACGCTGACCGGGTGGCCCGGGCGCTGCCCGACGCCTGGACGTACGCGACTCCCGCCGAGGTGCTGGCCGCGCGTCAGGACGCCCTGGACGCGGCGATGGACGGCCTGTTCGGAGCGGACACCGTGCGCTCGGCCGAGTTCGCCGAGACCGCCGATCTCGCCTGGGAGGCCACCGCGGCGGCGGACACCACGGGCCGGGTGCTGGCCGCCGCGAATCAGGCACTGGAGTGCCCTGGCCGCCCCACCGCGCGGCTGTGGCAGGCCCTGACAACCCTGCGCGAGCACCGCGGCGACTCGCATGTCGCGGTGCTGGTGAGCCAGGGGCTCGGGCCCGTCGAGGCCATGGTGCTCAAGGCCGCGGCCGGTGAGTCCGACGGGGCGCTGCTGCGGGAGACGCGCAGGTGGGAGCAGTCCGACTGGGAGGCGGCCACGACGCGGCTGCGCGAGCGCGGGCTGCTTGCCGCCGACGGCTCGCTCGACGCGGCCGGGATGGCCGTCCGCGCCGAGGTGGAGGCGCTGACGGACGCGGCGGCGGAAGGACCGTGGACCGCGCTGGGCACCGAGCGCACCGCACGTCTCGCCGAGTTGCTGAACCCGCTGGCCCGCGCGGTCGAGGGTTCGGGCCTGCTGCCACCGGGCAATCCGGTGGGCCTGACCCGCGTCGCCCGCTGACCGCACTCCGGGAGAGCCGCCCGTGCCGGTCCGGCGCGCCGGGGTACCCGACGCCGGCCGGCCGGGAATGCCGGCGCCGACGCCCGCCCTCCAGCAGTCGGTCCCGTCGGTGCCCCGGCGGGGGTGCCGGGGCGGGGACCGCGTGCGGAGGGCGGGGTGCCGCGGGCTACCAGGCGACCGGGAGCCGCTCGGGGATCCGCTTCATGAAGCCCGTGCGCCACACCAGTTGGCCGGGCGGTACGGCGAGCGCGAGGTCCGGGAGGCGGTCGAGGAGGACCTCCAGGGCGATCCGGGCGTGCGCGCGGCCGAGCGCGGTCGCGGGGCAGTAGTGGGCGCCGCCGCCGAAGGAGAGGTGGTCGGCCGTGTTCTCGCGGTGGATGTCGAAGCGGTGCGGGTCGGGGAACTTCTCCGGGTCGAGGTTGGCACCCTCCACCAGCACCAGGGCGAGCTCGCCCGCGCGGATGTCGACGTCGCCGAGCCGGACGTCCTCCAGGG
This sequence comes from Streptomyces durhamensis, assembly GCF_000725475.1. Classification (NCBI taxonomy): domain Bacteria; kingdom Bacillati; phylum Actinomycetota; class Actinomycetes; order Kitasatosporales; family Streptomycetaceae; genus Streptomyces; species Streptomyces durhamensis. The sequence continues at coordinate 53,197 of NZ_JNXR01000004.1, read as the reverse complement.
CGAGGCGGGGCAGGGCGTCACCGATGGAGAGGTTGACCCGCAGCAGCTCCTCCACACCCGGGCCGATCAAGTCCGGCCTGTCCCGCAGGAGGTCGCGGGCGATGGGGTGGGTGAGCAGGTACACCAGGGCCATGGCGAGGAAGCCCGCGGTGGAGATGACGCCCGCGCCGAACATCGTGACACCGACCGTGGCCAGCATCTCGTCGCTGAGGTGGGCGTAGTCGGGGTCGTCGCGCAGGGCGGCTAGTTCGCCCATCAGGCCGTGCGTCGCCGGGTCGTCGAGCAGGGCCGTCATCCGGGAGATGTCCCGGTCCCAGTTGATCTTCGCGCCGGTGATCGGGCACGGCGAGTTCATGAAGGCGATGTCGAGGCTGCGCAGGAAGGCCGGGGCCTCGGTCTGCGGGATGCCGAGGATACGGCAGTGCATGCCGGCCGAGTAGGGCTCGCAGAACGCGTCGCGCAGGTCGGCCGTCGGGCCGTCGGCCACCATGCGGTCCACCAGCCGGTGCGCCTCCTCGCGCAGCCACTCCAGCAGACCCGGGGACTTCGGGTTGAGTGCCTTCAGCACCGCCCTGCGCAGCCCGGCGCCGGTGATGTTGCCCATGTTGTTCACGACCTCGGGCGGGATCGTGAGCGCGTACTGCCGGGGCGCTCCGGGGGCGGAGGTGTCCTTCAGGGAGAACCGGTCGTCCTTCAGCACCTGTGCGCACAGGTCGTACGACGACACCAGCCAGGCCTCGTCACCGGCGAGGGTGCGCACGCGCCGTACGGGGGTGGCGGCGCGTAGCTCCTCGACCTCGGCGGGGACCTCGGTGCCGTTCCAGGAGAACGGGAAGTCGAGCAGGGGCGGGTGGTCGGTGCGGGTGTCGGGGGCGGTGGTCATGCCACGGCTCCTTCCAGGGCGATGGGGGTGACGATGGCGTGGCCCTGGTTGCGGGAGGCGCGCAGGCCGGCGCCGCGGGAGTACAACAGCTCGGCCATCGGCAGCAGTTGGTGGTAGCAGTTGAGGGAGGAGGGCACTTTGAGGATGGCGGGGGTGTCCAGGAAGAGCGGGGCCTCGGCGCAGACGTACTCCAGGCACACGGCGCGCTGCCGCTCGGTCGGTGCCTCACCCCGGGCGCTGAGGAAACGATTCACCAAGGCCTCGCACACGGCCCGGAAGGCCCCGTCGGAGGCCAGGCGCGCCTGCAGGTGCCGGTGGATTTCCTGGTACGCGGGGTTGGTGCGGAACTCCGACATCGGGTGCCAGTCAAGCCGCAGGCCGTCCGGGTCGGCCGCCGACACCGCGTCACGGACCTTGGCGCGCACCCCGCGCAGGTTCTTCACCGCCTTGCGCCGGGCCTCGTCCGGAGGGTAGCCGGAGGCCTCGTACATCTCGGCGACGTACAGGTCGGTGTAGACGAAGTCGACCCGGTCGAAGTGGTCCAGCCCCCAGCGGGCGAGGTCGTGCAGGCGACGCGCGGAGAAGTAACTGTTGCCCGGGGACACACCGATCACCGCATGGGCGCCCTCGCCCAGGATGACTTCGCAGTGGGAGGTGTACGGCTGGACTTCGAAGACGTCGGCCATCAGCACGGATGCTGTGGTCAAGAGGGAAATCCTCCGCCGCGCGCTAGTCCCGGCGGGGCCCTGTGCCCCTGGTGTGGCTGCGCGGCGCCCTCACGCTAGCCGTACGGAATCAGCACGGGTAGTTACCGCCGGGGTTTGGCTGAAAACAGTCGTAGCAATAGTTGAAGGCCCGCGCTACCACTCCCGGTTGGCGGTTGTACACCGCCGGCCGTGGTCGACATCCGGGGCCGGTGGAGTGCCGGCTCACCGGACGCCCGGCCACGGGTGCCCCAACGACTGCCGGGCCGCCGGCCGAGGTGACCTTGGGCAGCTGAACTGCGGTGATGACCAAGCGCGGCGATACTCTCGGGGAGCTCCGCGCCGAAGTGGCGGCACGGCGCCGGCCGGCCGCCGCGGACGCGGTCCGGGGGCCGGCGGTACCCGGGTGCGACGAGCGGTCGATGGCGGCGGAGTGGGTCCCCACCGGGCGACCTGTCCTGATGGAAACGCTGCATTTCGGCCAGGCCCCGGCCACGCTGCATGCCTCGGGTGCTTCGGATTTCGGAGCGCCACCGCCCGACGGCCCCGAGGACGCGTTCGTCGGCCTCCCCCCATGCGCCACACACCCGGCGCCGACCGGCCCGGCTGGTACGCCGGGCACCGCGTGTTGCCGGAGGTACGCGGCGCGGTCGGCCAATCGCCGAAGTTCGTCCACGAAGGCCGCCGCGCTGGAATCATCGCTCGGCGGGAGCACGAGCGGAGGAGGCCCATGGCGGTGGAGACGACCGAGCTGGCCAAGAACGTGATCGGGTTCCTGCTGACCGGGATCGGCGCGACCGTCCTGTTCCTCATGCCGGGCTACCTGTTGGGCACGACCATGGACCGCGGCCGGCAGGGCCCGGCCGTCAGCGAACGGGCGTTCGTCGCCCATGTGGCCGTCGGATCCCTCGTGGTGCACCTCATGATGTTGTGGTGGACGGCCCCGCTCGCCTCCGACGTCGTCCAGCACGGTCCGGGACGGGACGCCGGCCAGATCGCGGCCTGGACGATGATCGTCCTGCTGGTCGTCCCCGTGGCCCTGGGAGCCGGGCTGTCGTTCCTCGCCGACGTCCGCCGCCCGGCCTGGCTGCACCGGCTGCTGGTCCGGATCGGCCTGTCCTCGGTGACCAGGGTCTCCGAGGCCTGGGACTGGGTCTTCAGCCGGGGGTTCCCGGCCTACGTCCGGGTCAGGCTCACCGAGGGCCGGGTCGTCTACGGGCTGTACGCCGACCGTTCGTTCGCCTCGTCCGACCCCGCGCACCGGGACCTGTACCTGCAACAGCGGTGGACGGACGAGGACGACTGGTTCGCCGAGCCGTATCCCGGCAGCAGGGGGATTTGGTTGAATGGAAGTTCCATCGTGTCGATCGAGTTCTTCGACGGCAGGGAGGCGGATCCCGATGACCCGGCCTGACGATCCTCCCGAGGACTGGGAGCCCGACTGGGACGACGACCCTCACCGCGGTTGGCAGGCGGCTCCGATGCGCAGGCCGCTGCCGCCCAAGCGCCCGGCCCGCCGGTCACCCGCTCCGGCCCCGCCTCAGACTCCGCCCCCGGACGAGGGGGCCGAACCGGTCGACGAGGCGTCCGCCTAGCCCCCGCTCCTCCGGGACGGCATCGAGATCGATGGTCCCCACCTTGAGCCCGGCCGCTTCCAAGAGGTCGAGCATCAGGGCCTCGGCCGCGTAGCGCACCACCGGGCGAAGCTCCGTGAGGACGTGCTCGGCGGCTGTCCTTCCCCCGGGCAGCACGGCGAGCAGCGCCGTGAAGCGCACTCCCGGCACGGCGTCGACCGCCTCGATGAGGTCGTCGAGCGAGGCGGGCAGGTCGTCGTAGCGAGTCGCCACCCAGCGCAGCCGGTCGATGGTCTCCTCAAGCCGGGGCGAGCCGGTCAGCCGGTCGGTGATCGACACGGCGAGCAGGTGGTGGAAGGCCTCGGCGCCGATCGTGCCGCCGTTCGTCAGATGCGCCGCGAGGGTCGCGTGGGCGTCCCTGATCGCTTCCGGGTCGAGGGTGTCCCGGACGCCGTAGAGCAACCGCAGGGCGTCCCGCATCAGTTCGGCCGCCTCGGTGTACCGCCCCTCGCGCGCCTCGAGTTCGGCCAGCGACTGCCGGACGCCGGCGAGCCGGGCCAGGGCCCGCTCCCGCTCGAAGACGGCCTGGCAGCGGCGCAGGACCTCGCGGGCCCGGGTCGACTGGCCGAACTCGCGCAGCAGGAACGCGTTGTTGTACTCGGCCTGGGCGATCTCCAGTTCTGGTGCGCCGCGCCGCGCCATGCTCACGATGATGCCGTCGCCGAACTCCAGGGCCTCCTCCCATCGGCGGAGCTTCATCGCCGCCCGCAAGCCCGCGTTGAGCAGGACCTCCAGGACGTGCCACCGGTCGTGTTCCCCTGACTCGTCCTCGCCCAGCTTCCCGAGTCGGCGCGCCAGCCGCCGCACGCGCGGAAGGGCGTCCTCGTAGCGCCCCGCGGCCACCAGGGCCTGCACCACCTGCAGCTGCGCGGTCAGCCGCCGCCACGGATCCGGCCCCGCGCGACGGGCGTGCTCCTCCGCCAGTTCGGCGACGTGCAGGGCCTCCTCCGCGCGGCCCATCAAGATCAGCACATTGGCCAGATGGCCGCCGGCGAGCGCCGCGGCCTGGTGGTCCCCGGCCTCGACCGCGCTCTCCAGGGACGTCCGCAGCTCGGCCCCGGCCGAGACGTTCCGGCTCCGGACCAGCAGGTCGGTCCGGAGCTTGCCCACGTCCGGCTCGACGTCGGTGCCTCGGGCGAGCTCGTCCAGCTCGGCGAGCCAGGCGTGTACGGCGTCGATCGTCTCGGCCGACATGTCGCGCCCGGTGATCACGCTGAGCACCTCAAGGGCCTCGCGCGGGCGCTCCAGGGCCAGCAGGTACGGGACGGCACGGCCGGCGTAGAAGACGGCCATGTGGCTGTTCTCCTCGCGGCGGCTCTCCTGGATGCAGAACCACCAGAACGCAGCGACGACACCGGTCACCGCCGCGTACTCCTCGCCGGTGAGCAGGCCGCGGCCCACCTCGACCGTGATCGGATGCATCAGGACGGAGCGGACGGCGTTCTCGACCGCCGGATCGCGGACGACGTCCGCCAGGCCGCAGCGGGCCAGGGCATCGAGCACGGGATCCACGTCAGGCGCCTCGCCCTGCCCGCCGAACGCCTCCCACACGTCCTCCCAGACGGAGGTGACGACGGGCGCCGCCTCGCGGTCCGCGTCTTCCAGCGAACACAGGAACCGGAAGAGGATCCGGGCCTCCTGCGGCAGGGCGGAGGCCGCGTCCTCGGCCCAGGCGGCGATCAGGGCGCGGTGACCGGTCCGCCCGGCCAGCAGCAGAGGGTGCCTCTCACCGCCGCGCACCAGCGAGGCGTCCACGCCGGGGACTTCGCGGGCGAGCAGCGCGCAGTCCGCCGGCGAGAGCGGGTGGACCGGCTCGATCCTCAGGTTCCCGGGCGGGTCCGCCGGGACGAGCCGCGAGGTGAGGACGACCTTGGGTCCGCCGGTGCGTTCCGCGTGCTCCCGCCACCGCTCGTCGTGCCAGACGCCGTCCATGCCGTCCAGGACGATCAGAGTCCGCTCGTCGAGGCCGTCGGTCGTCGCGGGGACTGCTCCTTGGCACCACAGGACGCGGTCGTAGGCATCCGCGTAGGCGTGTGCGAACTCCAGGGCGGTCGTGGACTTGCCGATGCCCGGCATCCCGGTCAGCAGCACCGGGCCGGTTGCCGCCAGACGGCCGACCAGCGCGGCTCGGCCGACGAACACCTGCGGCCGCTCCGGGAGTTCCGCCGAGACACCCGGCACGCTCGGCCTCGGGCCGGGCGGGGGTATGACCGGCATCAGGTCGGCCGTTCCCGCGCTGAGCAGTACCGGTGTCGCCGACCACAGCGGACGCCAGGCCCGTCCCGCGGCGTCGCTGCGCCGCCTCAAGCCGGTCATCGCCTCACGAGCGGCGGTGGACACCGCGCCGCCGGACAGCAGGCGCAGATAGAACTCCCGGGTGAACTCGACGGCGAACTCGTCGGCGAGGGGGTAGCGCATGGCCAGGACCGCGCAGCTCATCGTCGAGGCCAGCCGGATCGGCAGCGCGGGCGCCGGCTCGAGGTCCTCCTCCTCGTCCCAGTCGGCCGTGGCGTCCCCGCCGGAATCGCACCAGGACAGCACGATCAGCTTCAGTCGCCGTGCCGACGGGTTCAGCATCCCGGTGATCTCGTCGGCCGTCACGGTCTCGCTCCGCCCGTGGCCGTCGTCGGTGAACAGCTCTCCGGGGCGTCCGTGCCCGGCCAGGTGCACGATGTCCCAGCCTTCGGGGTCGGGGAGCCGCTCACTCAGGCGCTGTCGTGTGACTCCGTAGTGCAGGACGTGCAGCTCGATGGCACGGCCGCCGTCCGAGACCTCCTTGACGATCCGCTCAAGGGCCATCAACTCGCGCCGTAGCCCCAGCGCGGCGGCGTCGGACGGCAGGCTGAACACCGCGAGGATCCGCAGGGCCGTCGACGGCTTCGTCTTGCCCGTCGCGGCCGCCGCGGTCTCGAAGACCAGGCTCACCGGTCTCTCCGCGAGGCGGACGCCGTCGCCGAGCCGGGCCAGCTCCCACGGTCGGTCGAGGAGCCAGGCCGCGCCCTGGGGAACCTGGACGCGCACGACTGCGGGTTCGGCGCGGTCCTCGCCGAGGATCCCGCCGACGGGGCCGAGGACCTCCGCGCCGATCCACCGGCCGAGCCCGTCCATCAGCCGGAGCTCGTCGCTGCGGCGCCGGTCCGGTGAGGTCCGCCAGCGCAGCCAGGCGTGCAGGTCGCAGAAGGCGGCGAAGGACGCGTCCGCGGGGTCGAGCCGCACCTCGTGCTCGGCCAGCACGGTTCCGTCGGCCCGGGTCAGCCTCCAGGTCCATTCGACCGGGGCGGCGGCGTCGGAAACGGCGTCCGCCGAGAGGATCAGACGGGACGGATCCAGTGGAGGGAAAGGTGCCTCCTCGACGGCGGCCGACTCCTCCTCTTCGGCGTTCCCGGCGAGTTCGCGCTCGACCCGCTCCAGGTCCGAGCGGTCCGCGACCACGTGGGGGTGAGCCGGGCCGTCGATGGCCTCTCCGGCGGCCACCGCCGCGGCCAGCTGGTTCCGTGCCTCCTCCAGCTCACCCAGATCGCGCAGCACCCGGGAGAGCGTGGACCGGCAGGCGGTCACCCTGTGGTCGTTCTCCCCCACCGAGGCCAGCAGCCGGGCCAGGGCCTGTTCCATCTCGCGCCGGGCACCGCTCAGGTCTCCTTCCTCGTGCAGGAACACGCCCAGTGACTGCCGGCCGACGGCGAGGTCCGGGCTGCCCGCTTCGAGACGCCTCTCCCCGATCGCCAGGGCGGCCAGCAGCTCCGCCTTGGCGGCCGCGGGCTCGCCGAGCTCGCGCAGGACCGCCGACAGCGTGTGCCGGTAGCGCGCGACCTGCGGGGCGTCCGGTCCGCGGACTTCCGTCGCCAGGGCGATCGCCTGGTCGATCCGGGCACGTCCCTCGGCCGGGTCGCCGTCCTCCGAGAGGGCATGGCCGTACTGGTAGTACGCCTCCGCCAAGTCGGCCCGGTCGCCGCGCCGGATCGAGCGCGAGATTTCCAGGGAGTCCCTCAGCAGCCGTTTCGCCTGCTCGGTCCGTCCCCGCCGGCCCGCGGCCATGCCCAGGTCGCGCAGCACCCGCACGCAGAGCGGCTGCAGCCGATTCATTTCGCGCACGTGCGCGACGGCGTGCTCGGCGTGGCTCGCGAGCCGGTCGGCGTCGGAGGGGAGGCCGACCGCGTCGAGTGCCTCGGCACACACGAGCAGGGCCGCACCGGCCCAGTACGGCCGCATCACCAGGGTGCGGGCCGCAGCCTGCACCACGGAGTGCATTCTGAGCTCGGATCCGTCTGGCGCGATCTTGACCAGCCCGAACTCGGCTAGGGCGGCGCCGGCCGTGGCGTACCCGTCCGGATCGCGCAGCGATGGCGGCAGGAAGCCCAGGTCCATGTCGTGGCCGAACAGCAGCCGCAGGTCGAGCCGCGCGGGGGCGAGGAACGCCAACAGGCTCATCAGCCCGTATGCGCCGGGCCGGGCCAGCAGTTCGCCCTTCATGGCGGACAGTGCCGCCGCCACCGGTACCACCTGGGCGGGCACGGCCGCACGCAGCACGGCTCTGGTCGCACGGTCGCGGTAGACGATCCCGGTCACCAGGCGGTTCGGACGCTTCGGGCCCTTGCGGACCCGCCGGAGATAGGCGCCGAGCGGAAGCTGACGCCTCTCCAGGCAGGCCCGGGCCAGTCGAAGGGCAGGGGGTGAATCCGCGAGTTCGGCGGCCAGTTCCTCCGCTTCGCGAAGTTCCATGATCCCGGTCACCGGTGCCAGGTATGCCAGCGACTCCTGCCGAGTCCAGGCCGGCACCGGGCCGACGAGCGCATCGTCCCGCATCCCAAAAGCTTATGAACCGCACGCCGTCCCTGGGGGAGAATTCCTGCGGGGGAGGCGACCGGCCCGAAGCACACAGAGGTGCCGCCCGCCACTCCCCCGCGCCCCGGGCGCCGATCCGACCGTCGCGGCGGTGTGGTCCCGCTCACTCCGCCCGCCCGCCTCTTCCCCAACCTCCCATGCCAGAAGGCCTTTCCGGCCTGCCTGCCCCACCTGCGGTTACGCAGCGTAAGGAAACCAATCACCCGTTCGAATCGTATAAGGACGTGAAAGCCGAATCAGGGAGAGACCATGCAACCGTTCACGCTCAACTACGCACGCCCTGCTGTGCAGTTGGACGTCACCACTCCGTACGCGTACGACTCCGGACTGCAGTTGAACGTCCTCCCGGACGGGCGGATCGCCGCCACCGACCACGCGACTCTCAGGGCACTCGGGACCACGACGTCGACCGCCGGTTCCAAGACGCACTTCGACGACTGAGCCGCGGGCCCTGGAAGATGACCGTGCTCATCCTGACCAGTGAAGAAGACGTGACGGCCGACATGGTGGTCCTGCGACTGGGCGAGGCCGGCGTGCCCGTCGTCCGGCTGGACCCCGCCGACCTCACCAACGGGGTGGCGCTGTCGGGCGAGTACGTCCAGGGCGCCTGTCGCGGGCATCTGTCCGCCGGCGGGCGCCTGGTGAGTATGAACGGCCTGCGCTCCATCTGGGTGCGCAGACCCGGGGATGCCGCCGCCCGCGCCGCCCACCCGTCGGCCTGGCTGACGGAGGAGTCGTCGCAGGCGCTGTACGGCATGCTGCGCACCACCGACGCGCGCTGGATGAACCATCCGGACGCGGCCCGGCGCGCCCGTCACAAGCCCTGGCAGCTGCGCCTCGCCCAGAACAGCGGCCTCGCGGTGCCGGCCACGCTGATCACGACGTTCCCGCAGGCGGCCCGGGAGTTCGCGGCGCGCTTCCCGGACCTGGTGGTCAAACCGGTGTCCGGCGCGCATCCGCAGGAGCCGCCGCGTGCGGTACCGACCAGCCGGGTCGCGCCGGACACCGACTTCTCCGCGGTGGCCTTCGGTCCGACGCTGCTGCAGCGGCGGGTCGGCAAGCGGGCCGACATCCGGCTCACCGCCGTCGGCGACACGCTGCTGGCCGCGCGCAAACCCACCGACCCCGACGCCCACCCGGACGACGTGGACGTCCGGTTCGCCCCGTCGGTCTCCCCCTGGCTGCCCGCGGAGGTGCCGCCGCGCGTCGCCGAGGGCGTACGGCGGTACATGCGGGGCGCGGAACTGGCCTACGGCGCATTCGACTTCGCCGAGGACGCCGACGGGATCTGGTGGTTCCTGGAGTGCAACCAGTCGGGCCAGTTCGGTTTCGTCGAGATGGACACAGGTCAGCCCATCGCCGCCACGATCGCCAGGTGGCTCGCCGGGGGCGGGGACCGGGACCGCGGGTGTGCGGAGGACGACCGGAGCGCAGCCTCTTGAGGGTGCGGGGAGCGGCTCGGAGAAAGGAACGCCACATGCGTATCGGACTGCTGGGAACGGGCCCGTGGGCCCAGGCGGCATACGCCCCCGCACTCGCCGGGCACCCCGGCGTGGAGTTCGCCGGGGTGTGGGGGCGCCGGCCGGAGGCGGCCGCGACGCTGGCCGAGCCGTACGACGTCCCCGTGTACGACGACGTGGACGCGCTGCTGGCCGACGTGGACGCGGTGGCCGTGGCCCTGCCGCCGTCGGTGCAGGCCGAGTTGGCGGTGCGTGCGGCACGGGCGGCCCGGCATCTGCTGCTGGACAAGCCGCTCGCCGTGTCGGTCGACCAGGGGCGCGCCGTCGTGACCGCGGCGGAGCGGGCCGGGGTGGCCTCGGTGGTGTTCCTCACCGCGCGTTTCCAGAAGGAACCGGAGGCCTGGATCGACGAACAGGCGGCCGTGGCGGGCTGGTTCACGGCCCGTGCGCAGTGGCTGGGGGCGGTCTTCACCTCCGCCAGCCCGTTCGCGGCCTCGCCGTGGCGGCGGGAGAAGGGCGCGCTGTGGGACGTCGGCCCGCACGCGCTGTCGGTCCTGCTGCCCGTCCTCGGCGACGTACGGCACGTGGTGGCGGCGGCACACGGCCCGGCGGACACCGTCCACCTCGTCCTCGACCACGCCACCGGCGCGTCGAGCACGCTCACGCTGAGCCTGACGGCGCCGCCCGCGGCTGCCGGGGCCGAAGTGGAACTGCGGGGCGAGGAGGGCGTGGCGCTGATGCCGGGGAGTTCCGAGGGAGCGATCCCCGCGCTCACGCGCGCCACCGACGCCCTGCTCCGGGCCGCCCGCACGGGCCGCCCGCACGCCTGCGACGCCGCGTTCGGCCTCCGCGTCACCGAGATCCTCGCCACGGCGGAGTCCCGCCTCACAGCCGCCAGGGACTGACCCCGGCCCCCACCCGCCCCTGCCCGCGCGGCCCCGGTTCCCTTCGGTGGCGGCGCGGGCAGGGGGCTGGAGTCGACGATCCACCGGCAGGGCGGTCGCGGCTCCGAACGGTGGGCCCTGTCAACCCTCACCCGGCACTGACACCGCCGCCGGACCAGAAGTTGATGCGCTCCCGTACGACGGGGTAGCCGGCCGCGGTGAAGTGGGCGGCCATGGGGAGGTTGGTCCGGTCGGTGGCGGCGGCGATGAACTCGGCGCCCTGCGCCACCAGGAAGTGGGTACATTCCGCGAGCAGGTCGTAGGCGTAGCCGCGACCGCGCTGTTCGGGCACGACGCCGATGAAACCGACACAGGGCCCGGACGGATTGTGTGCGGGGATGTGGACGCCGACCGTCTCGCCCTCGGGCGTGCGGGCGATCTGCCACCACGCGCGCGGGGACGGGAACCAGTGGAAGACGTCCAGTTCCTGCTGTGCCGCCCGGTCCGGTCCGCCCTGCTCGATGGCCCGGCGGGCGTGTGCGTCGAGGGTGACGGAGTGGATTCGGCGCAGCAGGTCGAAGAAGACCGTGTCGTCCGGCTCGGCGGTGAAGAGAAGGCGCCCGGGCCGCTCGGGCACGCCCCGGTCCGCGGTCCAGCGGTACACGAAACGCTCCACCAGAGGGGTGTATCCGGCCGCGCGGGCGGCGGCGGCGCGGACGTCGGTGGCGGCCCGCTGCCGGGCCTCGGAGCGCCAGCCGGCGGGCAGGTCCAGTTCGAGTTCGTCGGTCGGCCAGGGCGCCGTGCGCAGGAGTGCGGCGCCGGCCTCCTCCTCGCCCTCGGCCACGTCGAACCAGTTGATCAGGAGCGGCTCGGGGTCCTCGGGCCGGCCCCACCAGGCGGCGCGGGCCACGGTACGGCCGTCGCGGACGGCGATGCGCTGCCAGTCGGGGCGGTAGCGGGTCTGCCGGTGCCTGTCCCGGAACCCCAGCGGGTCGGGCATGGTGTCGAAGAGGTGCGCGCTGCTCTCGTCGAGCGTACGAATGACCGGGGTGGTCATGGATTCCTCCGGGGTGCGTGCCGCGGTACGGCGTGGACGCGCTCCCGGTCAGGCGTGGCACACCCGGGTGACGGGGAGGGGGGAGCGCGGGATGACAGTGGCCATGACGCTCGCCTCCTTCCGTCCGTCTCGGGCGTGCCGGCACAGCCTAGGAGTGCCGCGTCCGGGGCGTCCACCGGTTATCGCAGCGCCGGTGGCCGGCGGCCCGCCCGGAGGCACCGCGCGAGGGGGCAGGACCACGGCGCGGCCCGGTGCCGTGGCGGGCGCGAGGCCCGGTGGGACCCCGGTGCCGCAGGGGCCGGAGGCCCCGGCGGGAAGGGCGGCGTAGCTTGGGGGTGTGCGATGGGTGCGCGGCGTGTCGTCGCGCGGGGACCGGGAGGATCGCGGCTGGCTGCGGGGCGCGCCGCCGCCGTGGTGGGTGCGGGTGCTGCCCGTGCTGCTGCTCGTCGCCGTCAGCACGGCCACGCTGCTCACCCCGCATGCGCGCGATCTCGGCTTCCTGCTCGGGGCCATCCCGCCGCTGGCCGTGCTGTCGTACGGCCCTCTGGCCACCGCGCTCCTCGGCCTCGCGGTCATCGTGGTGCTGAACGTGCCCGCCACGCATCTGAACCGCCCCGGCAACACCGATCTGCTCACCATCGTGTTCGTGGCCGCGCTGAGCGTGTTCGTGTCGTATGTGCGCAGTCGCCGGGACGCCCAGCTGGACACGGAGCGGGCGATCGGCGAGGCCGTGCAGCGTGCCGTGATGCCGCCGCTTCCGAAGCGGGTCGCGGGCGTGGGGTGCACGGGTTTCTACCGGGCGGCGCAGGACGGGACGCTGGTGGGCGGGGACTTCTTCGACGTGCGCGACGGGCCGTACGGGGTGCGTGCGGTGGTGGGCGACGTACAGGGGCACGGGCTGTCGGCGCTCGCGACGGTGGTGTCACTGCTGGGCGCCTTCCGGGAGGCGGTGCTGGACCAGCCGGACCTGGAGGCGGTGGCCGCGCGGATGGACCGCAGGCTGGCGGTGGACTCGGCGGGCGTGCGGCATGCGGAACTGTTCGCCACCGGGGTGCTGCTGGAGTTCTCCCCCGACAGACGTGTCGTGCGGGTGGTGGCCTGCGGTCATCCGGCGCCCGTCCTGCTGCACGGGGAGCACGCCCGGGAGCTGACGGTGGCGCCCGGACCCCCGCTGGGACTCGGGCTCGTCGGCGTCGACCCGCCGAAGGAGGTCACGGTGCCGCTCGGTCCGGACGACCGGCTGTTCCTGGCCTCGGACGGGGTGTGGGAGGCACGGGACGCCGACGACACCTTCTACCCGCTGCCCGCGCGCCTCGCCGCCCTGGCCCGCACACCGCCCGCCGAGCTGCCCGGAGCGGTCTGGGCGGACCTCGTACAGCTGCGCTACACGGTGCGGGACGACGTCACGATGCTGGTGCTGGCACCCGCTCCGCCGGCCGCCTAGCGAGGCGGCGCACCGGGTACGGCGATCCGGCGGGGCACACGTACCCCGCCTCCCCTGCCTCACCCCAACCGGCGAACCCACCATCGGAGTTCGAACGTCCCAGCTCAAACGCCAGGGTGCGCCACCCCTTCCGCCACGTAGAAATATCTACGAGCATGCATATGCCGGGTTGGTGTGCAGGCGCACGGAGTGCCCGGTCACGGCCGTTTCCCGCGTCGAGCGCGGGCGCGCGAGGAGACCCGGAGCAGTGCATGACGAACACGATGTGGATGCGGGGCGTGGAGTGGCTGGCCGCGGCCGCGGCGGACCCGCGCTCCTGCAAACGGGAGTGGGATCACGGCGAGGGCGTCGCGCTGCTGGAGGCCGGCCGCTTCTGGGATCTGCTGAGTGTCCCCGACCGGCTGGGTCTGCTCACACTGGACCTGCTGTGGCGGCCCGGGGTGCCCGCGCCGGGGCCGACACTGGTCGACACGGCGGTGGGCCGGGTCGGGTTCTTCCTGCCGCCGGACCCCTGCGGGGGCTGGGTGGGGGCCGGTCTGCGGTACGCGACCAAGGGGGCCTGGGTCGCCGTTCCGCCGCCGTACCGGCCCACGCGCTTCCTGGAGTGGCTCGTGCCGCCCGACGGGACCGGCAGGCTCCACTCGCCCGGCGCACTCGAGGACGCGCTGCGGCAGGCGAACGGCTCTCTCGCCGTCCTCGGACCGCTGGGCGGGCAGTGAGGACCGGGCGGGGACCGCACGCACCCGGAGCGACCGCCGGGGGCGAACGGCCCGTGGCGCGCGGGCACGGAGCTTCCGCGCGTCCCGGCACTCGGCGACGACGCGAACGCGGGGCGGTTCCCCGACCCGATCCGTCCACGCGGGCCGGCCGACTGGCCCAGCACCCGTTCCAGGGAGTCGATCCGTCCCAGGCGCCAGATCCAGCGCAGGCGCGTGATCCGATCCAGTCGCATGATCCAATCCAGGACATGGCCCGGTCCAGGCGCCTGCTCCGGTCCCGGTCCCCGCGACCGGTCCCGTCCACACCTGCGGCCCAGCCCGAGCGACTGATCCCAGCCCCGCACTCGACCCGGCCCACACAGCGCATCCCCTCCACGCACTCGGTCCGGCCGGGCCGGTCCAAGCGCTTCGCCAGGTCCGGACGGCCGATGCCGTGGTGCCGGCCGGGGCCACGCCGACCCTGACCGGCCGCTCAGGCGGGCCAGGCCGGTCGGGGCGGGCTCGGGTCGGCTCCGGTCAGTCCGGAGCTGGGTCCGGTCGATCGGGGTCCGGTCGATCCGGGTCCGATCGATCCGGGTCCGATCGGTCCGGGCCCAGTCGGGTCGGGTCCAGGCGGGTCGGGCCCCGGTCGCACGGGCCCACTCGAATCCGGTCCACCCCGGTCGGATCCGGAACCGGGTCCAGGTCCGGTCGGATGAGGTCCACTCGAATCCGGTCCACCCCGGTCGCATCCGGAACCGGGTCCGGCTCCGGTCGCACGGGCCCCACTCGAATCCGGTCCACCCGGGCCGGTCCCGGAGCCGGTTCCGGCCCCGGTCGCACGGGTCCCGCTCGAATCCGGTCCACCCGGGCCGGTGTCGCAACCGGATCCAGACCCCGTCCCGCGAAGCCCCCTCAAACCCAGACCACCCGGGCCAATCCCGAAACCAGATCCAGACCCCGCCGAACGAGGCCCACTCGAACCCGGACCACCCCGGCCGCCCCGGCCCTCCCTCCGATGGGCGGGGCCGGATGGGCGCTCCTATGCTGGGAAAGTCCGGGCCCCGACGCCCCGCTCACCGCGCGTTCGGCTCTCACGTGCTTGGAGTCAGACCATGCCGCAATCCCGCCGTCTCCCGAGGGGGGCCGCGGTCGCCGTCGCGGTGGGGACGCTGGTGGCGCCGTCGGCCGCCGGACCCGTCTGGGCGTCACCGGTCTCCGTGCCGGCCGCCCTCGCCACCGGGCAGCCCGGCCCGACGCCGTCCGGACCGGCCGTCCGTGACCTCACCCCGCGCGTGGCACGCCAACTCGACGCCGCCGTACGGACGGTGCTGCGCAAGGCGATCGTGCCCGGTGCGGCCGTCGGGATCTGGACCCCGGGACAGCCGGACTACGTGCGCTCGTTCGGGGTCGCCGACAAGAGCACGGGCCAGAAGATGACAACGGACCTGTACATGCGCATCGGCAGCGAGACCAAGACGTTCACCGTGACCGCGCTGCTGCAGCTGGTGGACCAGAAGAAGGCCGGTCTGGACGACCCGATCGGCAAGTACGTCGACGGCGTACCCAACGGGGACAAGATCACGCTGCGTCAGCTCGCCGAGATGCGCAGCGGGCTGTTCAACTACTCCGAGGACCCGGGCTTCTTCAAGGCCTTCACCTCCGACCCGCGACGGCCCTTCACGCCCCAGCAGTTGCTGGCCTACTCCTTCAAGCACCCGGTGATGTTCCAGCCGGGACAGCGGTTCTTCTACTGCAACACCAACCTCATCCTGCTCGGTCTGGTGGTGGAGAAGCAGAGCGGGCAGCGCCTCGGGGACTACATCACGCGGCACATCCTCGACCCGGCCGGCATGAAGCACACGCTGTTCCCGACGGGCGACGAGTTCCCCGCCCCGCACGCGCACGGGTACACCCTGCAGACGGCGAACGGCAAGGAGGCCGACTCGGCCGACTGGAATCCGTCCTGGGGCTGGGCGGCCGGCGCGATGATCTCGACGCTCGGCGATCTGCACACCTGGGCGCGTACGGTCGCCACGGGCGAGTTCCCGGACGGGACGCGGATGGTCAGTACCGCCGCCCAGAAGCAGCGTCTGATCACGCCGCAGACCAGCTCGGTCAAGGGCGCCGGATACGGTCTCGGCATCTTCGACGTGTACGGATGGGTCGGCCACAACGGCTCGCTGCCCGGCTATGAGTCGCTGACCATCTACCTGCCGTCGTCGCGGACGACGCTCGTGGCGCTCCTCAACAGCGACACCGACTACCGCTCCCAGGAGCCGAGCACGGTGCTCGGCGAGGCGATCACGAAGATCATCTCCCCGGCGAACGTCTACAACCTGCCAGTCTCGCGCACCGGTTGAGGCGCAGGAACGGCTGGTTTCCTCCCCCGGTGAGCGCGTACGGTGTGCTCGCCGGCGATGACGTCGTCTACTGAGGGCGCCCGCCTCGCAAGTGAGCCCCCTCGCCCAGGAGATCACACGTGACCGTCACCGACCGCACCGCCCTCGACCCCTTCGGCTCGGACATCGTCGCGCAGAGCGCCCGGCTGCGCGCGCTCGGTCCCGTCGTTCCCGTCGAACTGCCCGGCGGCATCCCCGCCTGGGCCCCCACCGGCTACGACTCCCTCAAGGAGCTGATCCTCGACCCCCGGGTCAGCAAGGACGCGCGCCTGCACTGGCGGCTGTGGCCGGAGCTGCCACGGCATCCGTCCTGGAGCTGGATGGCGACCTGGGTGGGGGTGGTCAACATGCTCTCCACCTACGGCGCCGACCACGCCCGGCTGCGCAAGCTGGTCGCGCCGAGCTTCACCCACCGGCGCACCGAGGCGATGCGGCCGCGCGTGGCGGCCCTGACCACGGAACTGCTGGAGGCGCTGGCGGCCGAGGGGGCCGACGGCCGCGTGGTCGACCTGCGGGCCGGGCTGGCGCATCCGCTGCCGATGCGGATCATCTGCGAACTGCTGGGCGTGCCCGAGGAGTTGCGGCCCGACGCGGCGCGGCTGATCGCCGACATCATGGACACCTCCGACCCGAGCCCCGAGGTCGCCGCGTCCGTGCAGGAGCGGATCGGCTCGGTGTTCGGCGCGTTGATCGAGCACCGGCGGACGCATCCGGGCGACGACGTCACCACGGAGCTGATCCGGGTCCGGGACGAGGACGGCGACCGGCTCTCGGACGCGGAGTTGCTGCACACGCTGCTGCTGGTGGTCGGGGCCGGGTTCGAGACCACCGTGAATCTCATCGGCAACGCGGTGGTCGCGCTGCTGAGCGGTCCGGCGCAGCTTGCGGCGGTGCGCTGCGGGGCGGTGACCTGGGGCGCGGTGGTCGACGAGACACTGCGGGTGCATCCGTCGATCGCGGCGCTGCCGCTGCGGTTCGCGGTCGAGGATCTGAAGGTGGGGGGCGTGACGATCCCGGCCGGTGACGCGATCATCACGACGTACGCGGCCGCGGGCCTGGACTCGGCGCACTACGGTGCGGACGCGGCCGTCTTCGACGCGGCCCGGGACGCCGAGGACCATCTGGCGTTCGGGATCGGTGTGCACCGCTGCATCGGCGCTCCGCTGGCCCGGCTGGAGGCGCTCACGGCGCTGCCCGCGTTGTTCGCCCGCTTCCCGGACGTGCGGCTCGCGGTGGACGCCGGCGAACTGCGGCACGTGCCGTCCTTCATCGCGCACGGCTGGCAGGAGATCCCGGTCCTCCTGGAAGCCTGAGCCGGGGCGCGGGGCCGCGACCGGTCCCCCGTGCCGGTCGTGCCCCGCGGTCTGCCGAACCTACGGCTCGCCGCCGGTCGCGGGACAGTGCACCGGTGCCCGGCGCGGCCCGCGCGGCACTCACCGGTGCACGGGCGAGTCCGGTTGGTCCTGGTTCGCCGCGCCGAGGGTGGGAACGGGCAGCTCGCCGGTGACGAGCTGGGCGAGGACCACCTCGTACAGGTCGGTGCCGCCGGCCGTCAGCCGGCGTTCCAGGACGGGTTCGGCCGCCCGGACGTGTTCGCGTACGGTCTGGGCGTGTACGCCGAGCGCCTGGGCGGCGCGTTCGGCGTGCGCGTCGGCGCCGGTCCAGGCACGCAGGGTGCCGCGCAGGTCGCGGCCGTCCGCGTCGAGGCGGCCGAGGAGCCCTTCGGCCCAGGAGCGCAGCGCACCGGTGCCGAGCAGTGCGGCGAGCCCGGTCCCGGCCGGCGGGCCGGATGCGCCGCCGCGGGGGTCGTAGGGGCCGTGGGCGGCCTCGGTGTCGAGGGCGGCGTGGGCGACGGCGCGGACGGCCAGCCGGGAGAGGTCGGCGCCGAGCAGCGCGGCCACCCGGTCCATCCGGGCGCGGACCGTGTTGCGGCCGACACCCAGTACCTTGGCCGCGTTCACGGCGGTGAACTCCAGGCCCAGCCGGGTGGTGGCGAGCAGCTCGGCGCGCACATGGTGCGCCAGCGCGTCGAGCGGGCGCAGCACGACGGTGGCCCAGGCCCGCAGGGCGGCGGGGTCCATGAGCTGGGCGGGGCGGGTGCGGGCGGCGTACACGGCGGCGCGGTCGGGGTGGAAGCGGGCCACGGCGAGGGCGGTGACGGCCTGCCCGTAGGCGGTGGCGGTCAGCGCGAGGCGCTGGCGCGGGCTGCCGCCGAGGTAGGTGCCGGGCCGGTCGGCGACGAGGGACCGCAGCCGCTGCCCCACCTCGCCGGACGGGCCGACGACGATGACGTGTTCGTCCACCGCGGGACAGCGCACGACGAGCGCCCGCCCGGCTGTGGCGTCCACGCACGCGTCGGCGAGCCGGTCGCGGGTGGTGGCGGCGCTTTCGAGGACGTACACGTGCGCGGTGTCCTCCTCCAGCAGGCCCGGCCACAGTCCGGCGGCGACCCGGCGGGCGGAGACGGTGTCCTCCACCATGAGCAGTTGCAGGATCGCCAGCCGCAGATCGGCGGTGGCCCGCCGCAGCCGTCGCCCGGATTCCGCCGACTCCTGTTCCCGGAGCAGCAGTTCCAGCACGCCCGCGGTGTGGCCGAGGATCTCGGCGGTGCGCCGGTCGAAGGGCGCCGGGCGGGCCACGGCGAGGACGGCCCGGGCCGCCGGGCCGGGCCCCGGCTGCCGCAGGCCGACCAGGCGCAGATGCCGTTCGCCGTCCTGCAGGGCCGCGGCGGAGACCCGGCCGGAGGCGACGTCGGCGACGACGACGTCGTCGAGCGGCAGGCGCTCACCGGCGAGCAGGCCGCCGCGGGCGTCCTGGAGGCACACCGCCGCGCCGGCGGTCCGGGCGAGCCAGGCGACGAGCCGGCGGGGATCGCGTCCGGCCGGCCGCAGATGGTCCAACAGCTCCCGGGACCAGGCGCTGTCACCGCCGTACGGCTGCGGGAGCGCCGGCCCGTCGTCCGGTCGTCCGGCCACGTGCCCCTCTCCTCATCTCCGTGTTCACCTGGGCTTGCGCGCCGCACGGTACCGCAGAGGCCGCGCTCGCGCGCGGGGCATGGCTCCGCCGGCGGCCCGGGGGGATGGGCCGCCGGCGGAGACGTCGCGTCCCGGGCCGGGGGGAGGGCCGGGACGGCTCACCGGTCGCATGCCCCGGAAGCTGGGAAGTACGCGTGTCAATTTCCGGGCGGCCGGCCGGAAGGCAGCCCGCCTCCGTCTCGCCGGCGGGCGCCCGGCCGGTTCGGCCGCCCCGCCGCGCGGCGCGGGTATCGCCCGCGCGGTGCATGGGTGCGTGGGGATGTGGGTGTGGCGTGCGGGGACGGCATAAGCTCGACGGGTGGCGAAGTACTTCGACGTGCACCCCGAGAATCCGCAGCCGCGCAGCATCGGCCAGATCGCCGACGCGGTGCGCTCGGAAGCTCTCATCGCATACCCGACCGACTCCTGTTACGCGCTGGGCTGCCGACTGGGCAGCCGGGACGGCATGGACCGGATCCGCTCCATCCGTCATCTGGACGACCGGCACCACTTCACCCTGATGTGCCGGGACTTCGCGCAGCTCGGCCAGTTCGTCCGGGTGGACAACGACGTGTTCCGGGCGGTGAAGGCGTCCACGCCCGGCAGCTACACCTTCATCCTCCCGGCCACTCGTGAGGTGCCGCGCAAGCTGCTGCACCCGAAGAAGAAGACCGTGGGCGTGCGTATCCCCGACCACGTGGTCACCCAGGCACTGCTGGCGGAGCTGGGCGAGCCGCTGCTGTCCAGCACCCTCCTGCTGCCGGACGAGGAGGAGCCGCTGACGCAGGGCTGGGAGATCAAGGACCGGCTCGACCACGTGGTGGACGCGGTGGTCGACTCCGGCGAGTGCGGCACCGAGCCGACGACGGTCGTGGACTTCTCCGGCGGCGAGGCGGAGATCGTGCGGCGCGGCGCGGGGGACACCAGCCGGTTCGAATGAGCACGCCGGACACCGGGTGCGGCGTTGTCGATCTTGCATGACAGCATGGGGCGCAGCCGTGGCGTCGAAGCCGGTCCCCCGTCCGACGCCGATTCCCCGAGGGAGGGCCTGCCCACCATGACCGATGTCCAGGGAAGCGATCTCGACATCACGACCGAGGACGGCGTCGCCGACGCCTACCTCGTTCATCCCGCCGACGGGCGCCCCCGTCCGGGTGTGCTGTTCTACCAGGACGCCTACGGGTTGCGTCCGCACCTGAAGGCGATGGCCGACCGGCTGGCAGCGGCCGGCTACACGGTCCTCGTGCCGAACGTGTTCTACCGTCTGGGCCGGGCCCCGGTCTTCGACCTGCCCGAGTTCATCGACCCGAGCACCGACCCGACCATCTGGGAGCGGCTCGGCCCGGCCGTGTTCTCGATGACCCCGGACATGGCCGGGCGGGACTCCGCCGCCTTTCTGCGCTGGATGGCCGACAGCCCGCTGATCGCGGACGGCCCGGTCGGCATCACCGGCTACTGCATGGGTGCGCGGCTCTCCCTTTGGACGGCGGCGGCGCATCCGGACCGGGTGGCGGCCGCGGCCGGGTTCCATGGCGGTGCGCTCGCCACCGACGATCCGACCAGCCCGCACCTGGGCGCCCCGCGGGTCACCGCGGAGCTGTACTTCGGCCATGCGGACAACGACCACTCGCTGCCGCCGGAGCAGATCGAGCGTTTCGAGAAGGCTCTGACCGAGGCCGGGGTCCGGCACACCTGCGAGGTCTACCCGGGCGCCCAGCACGGATACACCCAGGCGGACACCCCCGCGTACGACCGCGAGGCGGACGAGCGGCACTGGGCGGCCCTGCTCGGCCTGCTGGAGCGCACCTTCTGAGCCGGGTCCGGCGCCCGCACGAGTCGAACTCCCCGCGGGCGCCGGAGCTGCCCGTGCCGCCTCATCCCGTTCATCTCATTGACATGCACGCGTCTCGGCGCGAGTCTGAGAGCGCTCTCAACCCGGTACGGACCAATGCCGTACGACCCCGACCCCACACGGAGGCAAGAGAGTGCCGCATCAACTCACCCGTCCCGCGCTGCCCTTGGCCGCCGCCGCTGCCCTGGTCGGCGGTGTGCTCGCCGTGGGCGCCCCGGACCGCGCCGGTGCAGCCGTACCGGACACCCTCCCCCTGAAGATCACCAACAACTCGGGCCGTTCCCAACCGGTCTACCTATACGACCTCGGCACCCAGCTGTCCTCCGGGCGGCAGGGCTGGGCCGACGCGAACGGCGGCTTCCACGCCTGGCCGGCGGGCGGCAACCCCCCGACGCCCGCTCCGGACGCGGCGATCGACGGCCCGGCCCCAGGGCAGTCGAAGACGATCCGGATACCGAAGTTCTCCGGCCGCATCTACTTCTCCTACGGCCAGAAGCTCGACTTCCGGCTGACCACGGGCGGTCTGGTGCAGCCGGCCGTGCAGAACCCCTCCGACCCCAACCGGAACATCCTGTTCAACTGGTCCGAGTACACCCTCAACGACTCAGGGCTGTGGCTGAACAGCACCCAGGTGGACATGTTCTCGGCGCCGTACGCGGTCGGGGTGCAGCGCTCCGACGGCAGCGTGGGCAGCACCGGGCATCTGAAGTCCGGTGGCTACACGGGCTTCTTCAACGCCCTGCGGAGCCAGTCGGGCGGCTGGGCCGGGCTGGTCCAGACCCGCTCGGACGGCACGGTGCTGCGCGCGCTGTCGCCGTTGTACGGCGTGGAGACGGGCGCCCTGCCGGCGAACGTGATGGACGACTACGTCAACCGGGTCTGGCAGAAGTACACGACGTCCACGCTGACGGTCACGCCGTTCGCCGACCAGCCCGACACCAAGTACTACGGGCGGGTCTCGGGCAACGTCATGAACTTCACCAACGGCTCCGGCGCGGTCGTCACCAGCTTCCAGAAGCCCGACGCCGATAGCGTCTTCGGCTGTCACAAGCTGCTCGACGCGCCCAACGACAACGTCCGCGGACCCATCTCCCGCACCCTGTGCGCCGGTTTCAACCGCTCGACGCTGCTGATCAACACCAGCCAGCCGGACGGCACGACGACCGGCTTCTACCAGGACCGGGTGACGAACCAGTACGCGCGGGCCGTTCACGCCCAGATGGCCGACGGCAAGGCCTACGCCTTCGCCTTCGACGACGTCGGCAACCAGGAGTCGCTGGTCCACGACGGCAGTCCGCAGCAGGCGTATCTGACGCTGGATCCGATGGGCTGACATGCCGCGGCCCCGCACCGCTCGGGTGCGGGGCCGCGGAGCGGGGTGGCTCAGCTGGTCGTCAGGGCGGTGTCGTCCACGACGAAGCTGGTCTGCAGCGAGACGTCCTCCACGCCGTTGAACTTCAGCGTGACGGTCTGACCCGCCAGCGAGGACAGGTCGAAGGACTTCTGGCTGTAGCCGGAGGCCTTGTTGAGGTTCGAGTACGTCGCCAGGGTCTTCGAACCGGCGGTGACCGTCAGCTTGTCGTACTGCGTGCTGGTGGTGGTCTCCGCGGTGTCGATGTGCAGGTAGAAGGTCAGGGTCGCCTTGCAGCCGGCGGGGATCGCCACCGACTGGGACAGCGTGTCGGTGTGCGAGGTCCCGTAGCCGTCCAGCCAGGCCTTGTACGAGCCGCCGTGGGCCGCCTCACCGCTGTCGGTGGTGATGACGCCGCTGGTGGCGGTCCAGCCGGAGCTGCCGGACTCGAAGCCGGGGTTGCTCAGCAGCTGCGTCGAGGGGCAACCGCCGCCGCCACCGGGGTTGACGGTCCAGGTGAAGTTCGCGGTGCCGGTCGCACCGGTGGAGTCGGTCACCGTGACGGTGGTGTTGGACGTCCCCGCCGTGGTCGGTGTGCCGGTGATCAGACCGGTGGAGCCGTTGATGGACAGGCCGGCCGGCAGCCCGGAGGCGCTGTACGTCAGCGCGCCGCTGTTGGTGCTGCTCGCCTGGACCTGGAGGCTGACGGCGGTGCCGACGGTGGAGGTCTGGTTGCCCGGGTTGGTGACCGTCACCCCGTTGCCGGGCGGGGTGACATGGCTGCCGACGTTGATGCCGGCGAAGGCGTTGGCCACTCCCGCGTACTGGGCCGAGTTGGCGCCGTACAGCGCGGTCGCCGCGTTCAGGGCGGCGGTGCGGGCGGCCGCGTAGTTGGTGCTCGACGTCATGTACGACGTCAGCGCCTTGTACCAGATCTGCAGCGCGGCGGCGCGGCCGATGCCGGCGACGGCGACACCGTCGGAGGTCGGGCTGTTGTAGGTCACGCCGTTGATGACCTTGGTACCGCTGCCCTCGGACAGCAGGTAGAACATGTGGTTCGCCGGACCCGACGAGTAGTGGACGTCCAGGCCGCCGACGCCCGAGTACCAGCTGTCGGCGGAGCCGGTTGCCGGACCCGTCGCCGTAGGTCATGCAGAAGCAGCCGTCGTCCCAGAACGCGTTCACGTACGAGTTGCCGTAGTGCACGCGGGAGTAGGCGCCGACACCGTCGTTCTTGATGCCGCTGCGGCCGAAGGTGTTCTTGTAGAAGTCCCAGGTCTCCTGCGCGCCGTAGTGGGCGTCCGCACCCGCGGTGGCGGCGTTGGAGTTGGTGCCGTCGCCCCAGGTGTCGTTGCTCTGCGAGAACAACGTCCCGGTACCCGAGGTGCCGTGGTTCAGGTTGTACGTCTTGTGACCGCCGCGCGCCCCGTCGGTCAGCGTGTACGTCGACCCCGACTGGGTCGTGGTCAGGTTCACCTGGCCGCTGTACCGGGTGTTGCCGACGCCGGTCTCGATCGCCTGGTACCGGTACAGCTCCTTGCCGGTCATGGCGTCGGTGATGACGTGCAGCCGGCTGGGCGTGCCGTCGTCCTGGAAGCCGCCGATCACCGTCTCCCAGGCGAGCTTCGGGGTGCCGGTGCCGGCCCAGATCACCTTGCGGGCGCTGTCGGCGGCGGGCTTCTTCGCGGAGAGGGACTCGGCGGCCTTCAGGGCCTTGGACTCGGCGGCCGACTTGGTGAAGGCCGCGGTGGTGGAGGCGACCTTGATCCGGTGCTTGTTGTTGTAGGTGGTGCTCACGGTGCCCGCGGCCAGGGAGGCGGGCGGGGTGTGCACGACGAGGTCGCCGCCGAGGACGGGGAGCCCGGCGTAGGTCCGCTCGTACCGTGTGTGCAGGGTGCCGTCGTTGTCCTTGACGACGTCCTTGACGACCAGCTTCTCCTTGGCGCCGAGGCCGAGCGTGCGGGCGGTCGCGGCGGTCTTCTGCTGGGCGCTCTTGATCAGCGCCTGGTGCTGGGCCGGGCTGAGCTTGGTCTCCAGGGCGCCCGTGCGCAGCGGGCTGGGGTGGGGAGCGGCGGGCTTGGCGGCCGCCGGGGTGGCCTGGATGCCGATGGCGAGGAACGCCGCGGTGGAGACCAGGGCGGCTCCGACCGTGGCGCGCTGGTGACCTCTGGGGGAAAGGGGTCTGTGGGGTAGGCGTCTCACTCGTACTCCTCCTGCTGCGGCCGCCGGGACGCGACCGGTGACAGACGGGCAGACGGGTCTTCTGCCCGGGCGAGCTGAGCTGTGCGGAACCGTGATCCGTGAACGCACCGGGGATGTGCGGTGTGGGGGAAGGATTCCAGCCTTGACTCGAACATGTCAGTCACGTGCGGGCATTCAAGGGTTTTCCCTATACGGGCCGGTGCGCCGGGCAGGAGCCATGGACGAGATCACCGTGCCGCCGAAGTGATCACACGGTTGTCACACTCGGCTGCCAGAATCGGAGACGGAACTGACGTACGACCGCTGGAGGAGCCCGTGCCGTCCACCGCCCGCCCGCTGCGCAAGCTGGGTTTCCTCACCATCGGTCTGTTCGACCCGGCGGATCCGGCGCGGGGCCACGAGTCGACGCTGGAGATCATCGAGCTGGGCGAGCGGCTCGGCTTCGACAGCGCGTGGCTGAGGCACCGTCATCTGCAGTACGGCATCTCCTCCCCGGTCGCCGTCCTCGCCGCCGCCTCCCAGCGGACCCGCCGGATCGAGCTGGGCACCGCGGTGACGCCGCTCGGCTGGGAGAATCCGCTGCGGCTCGCCGAGGACCTGGCGACGGTCGACGTCCTGTCCGGCGGCCGGCTGAACCCGGGCGTCAGCGTGGGCCCGCCGATGCACTTCGAGCAGGTCAAGGGCGCCCTCTACCCGGACACGGCCGAGTCGGAGGAGTTCGGCTACGAGCGGGTGCGGCGGCTGCTGGACCTGGTGCGCGGCAAGCCCGCGAGCGACTTCAGCGGGGCCGAGGGATTCGACGCCACGCGGCGGCAGCCGCATATCGAATACACCAGCGATGTGGTCCAGCCGCACTCCCCCGGCCTGGGCAGGCGCATGTGGTACGGCGGTGGCAGTCCCGGCTCCGCACGCTGGGCGGGCGAGCACGGCATGAACTTCCTGACCAGCAGCGTGGTCAGGGCGGAACAGCCGGACGGCCCCTGGGACTTCGCCGAGATCCAGCTGTCCCTCGTCAGGGAGTTCCGCGCCCATCACCCCGACGGGGAGGCGGCCCGGGTCTCGCAGGGCCTGGTCGTGATCCCCACCGACTCCGCGAGCCCGGAGCAGCGCGCCAAGTACGAGGCGTACGCGGACGAGCGCCTGCCCCGCACGACCTCCCCGCAGGGTCCGGGCCGGCTGCTGTTCGCCCCGGACCTGGTCGGCGGCTCGGAGCAGATCGCCGAACGGCTGCGCGCGCACGCCGCGTTCCGGGAGGTGGACGAGGTGGCGTTCGCGCTGCCGTTCACCTTCGAGCACGAGGACTACGTGCAGATCCTGACGGACATGGCGACGAAGCTGGGCCCGGCGCTGGGGTGGCGGCCGGCCGGCTGATCCGGTCGGCGGCCTGCCGCGCTTCCTGGTATGAGTGGGGAGTGAAGTACGGGAAGGCGGGCAGCATGTGAGCCCGGATCAGGAGAACAGCACAGGGGGTGGTCGAGTGGCGGCAGGATTACCGGCTGCTGCGGGCGAGGGCGGCACATCCGGACAGCACGACACGCACAGGGGAAGCGGCTCCGGAGAGGACGGCGACCGTCGTCCGGACGCCGAACCGGACCTCCCGGACGCCGCGCCACCACCCGATGACCACGCCGTGGCACCCGCATCCGACGGGGGCGACACCGACGGCGACGTCCAGCCACCCGATCAGACGCCCGGTCCGACACCCGATGCCCCCGTGACCGCGCCCGACGACGAAACACCACCGGCGACGGCCCGCGCACGCATGGCGGGCTGGCTGCGCACGGTACCGGGACTGGCCGCCTCCACCGCCGTCACCACCCTGGCAGCCGCGGCGGCCACCGCCCTCTTCACGGGCGCGCTGCACCTGTGGCCGGCGTCTTCGCAGTCGAAGGTGTCCCTGTCGGTGGAGACCGACCCCATGCGCCTCGACGCCGAGGGCGACCTCATCCAGCTCGTTCCCGCCGCACGGTTCGACCACAGCGAACCGCAGGACGGCTGCGCGGGCTTCTGGAGCTGGGCCCGCGCCCGGGGCGGAGTGGACGAGGACCGGACGGCCATGCAGCTGACGGTGACCAACAGCGGCTCCAGCACCGTGCTGATCACCGGCATGCGGGCCCAGGTGACGTCGCGTGGACCCGTCTCCCACGTGGTCGAGACCGAGTGCCGCACCCAGGGCGAGGCGAAGGTGTACGCAGTGCACATCGACCTTGACCAGCCGCAGCCCCAAGGCCTGTACGACAAGGACGGCAAGAGCCTTCCGCCCGACTTCACCGTGGCCGCCGGAGACCTGGAGACCTTCCTCGTGACGGCCCGGATCGGCCACGGCGCGGCGCACTGGAAACTGGCCGTCGACCTCGTGGAGGACGGCCACAAACGCACGATCGTCGTCGACGACGACGGACGGCCGTTCACCACGGTGACCCGCCCCGCCCACCCGACCGTCTGGGAGCTGGATCCGCACGGCGGGGGCTGGAACAGGCCGGCCGGCGGGGACGGCTCGGCGGGACAGCCGAGCGGGGTGTCATGACGGCGCGGGCCCCTCGGCGCGCCGTGAGCGGACGGGCGCTCGCTCTTGTGCTGACCGCGGCGGTGGCCGTAGGGGTACTCCTCTGTCTGGTGGTGCTCCGGCTGGGCCGGGACGGCCCGGCGCACGGCTCCGGTTCCGCCGGGCCACCCCGACCGGTGAGCGCCCCGCGTCTGCGCCCGCTTCCCGGGACGGTGGCCGGGGAACAGGTCACCGCGGTGGCGGCCGGCACCGGCAGCGTGGTCTACGGGACGCAGAACGGCGACGTCTACGTCACGTCGGCGCACTCCGGGCCCCGGCGGCTCACGCACCTCGGCAGCCGCGTGGCGAAGCTCGCCCTCGACCCCGGCGGACGCTGGCTCGCGGCCGTCGGCGCCCACAGCGAACTCGCCGTCGTCGACACCGCCCATCCCTCCGCTCCCGCCGTCCGGCGCACGATCGTGACCGGCAGTCCCCTGGTCGCCGGGATCGTGCCCGACCAGCTCGCCATCGATCGCACCGGCCGCCTGGTCGCCGCGCAGACGGACGAGATCGGCGTCTACGACCTGCGCGGCAGCGGCCCACCGCACTGGCTCGAAGGCACCTACGACTGCTCCGGCGCCCGCGACCTGGCCTTCGACGGCCCCGAGCTGATCGCCTCGTTCGACTCCTGCGCGAACGTGTGGAACACCGCCACCCTGCGCCTGGAGCGCCAGGTGTACTTCCCCGGCACGGGCAACGCCCTGCTCGGCCACGGCCGCATCCTCTACGGCTCGTTCCAGCACGCGCTGCTGCTGGACTACCGCCACACCAGCCCGCTGCCCAGCGCCGAGGCCGCACCGGGGCAGCCGCATCCGACACTCAGCGATGTCATCGCCGACAAGACCGTGAGCACCCGGCGGAGCCCCATCCAGCCGGTGGCCGACGACGGCCGTGTCGCCGCGGTCCTGCAGAACGCACGGCTCTCCTTCTGGGAGCCTGCCACCGGCCGGATCCTGACCGCCGTTCCCCTGCCCTTCCCGGCCGTCTGCCCGTCGGCGGTGAAGCCCAGGCCTCCCGCGGGCTTCACCACGTCCTTCTCCCCGGACCACCGGACACTGCTGGTCTCCGGCTACTGCCCGCCCCGGAACATGGACGGGAGCACCGAGGAGGGGCGGCGCCATGCGACGTACCGGCGCTGGGAACTGGACTACCCGTCGCCGTGAGCTCCGCCCGGCTCACCAGCGACCGGCCTGCGTGCCCACGAGGGCCTGGGACCTCCTGCCGTCCACCCCCACAGGCACGTCCCCCGCGAGCATCACCCGGTGCATGATCCGGGGCGAGCCGACATGGGTGTGGTCGCTCGGGGCCAGGTGGATGGTGGCCCGGTTGTCCCAGAAGGCGACGCTGCCCGGCTCCCAGCGGAAGCGGACGGTGTACTCGGGCCGTACCGCCTGCTCCACCAGCATCTCCAGGATCGCCGTGCTCTCCGGACGGGAGAGGCCGATGATCTCCTCCACGTAGTAGCCGTTGACGAACAGCACCCGCTCGCCCGTCTCCGGGTGCACCCGCACCAGGGGGTGCTCGGAGACGACCTGGTGGTCCAGGAGATGGCGCGCGTAGGCGTCGTCTCCGGGCCGGGCCTGGTAGCCCACGCCCAGCCGGTGTTCGGCGCGCAGTCCGTCCACGAAGGCCCGCACCGGCGCCGACAGACCGGCGTAGGCGGCGGCCAGGTTGGCCCAGGTGGTGTCGCCGCCGTAGGGCGGGACGGTTTCGGCGCGCAGGATGGTCGCGGCCGGCGGGTCGATGCGGGTCCCGTAGTCGCAGTGCCAGCCGCGCAGCAGGGTGTGCCGACGGCGGTGCAGCCACTCGTCGCGCTCCATGCCGTAGCGTCCGGCCAGTTCCAGCCGGTCGGCCGTCGTCTCGATCTCCGGGAAGTCCGGCGGCGAGTGCGGACCGCGGCGCGGCAGCACGACCGGCTCACCGAAGCGGCGGGCGAAGGCGGCATGCCGGGCGTGGTCCAGTTCCTGCCCGCGGAAGAACACCACCTTCCAGCGGAGCACGGCCTGCCGGATCAGGGCCACCACGGCGTCTTCCAGCGGCTCGGCCAGATCGACACCGGTGATCTCGGCGCCGATGTGCCCGGCGACCGGCCTCACCTCCACGCCTGGAACCATCACCTCCGCTCCCTCGCCCCGCTCCCCCTGATCCGCGGTGGTCCTGTGCGTCGTCATGCGCGCTCCCGTGCTCGTCCGAACCCGCCTCCACGGAAGATCGTGACACCCCGGCCCTCACACGGCGAACTCCCGGACGACCGTGTTCCGGAACACCGCCGTACCGCCGGCCGCGAAGAGCGCCAGCCGGTCCTCCACCAGGTACGGGAACACCTCACTGGAGTGCACGTACCGGCCGTCGTCCACGAACATCTCGACACAGGTGCGGTCCACGAGGATGCGCAGCCTCACCCGGCCGGCACCCGGGTCGAACGGACTGCGGCTCTCCTGCCAGTCGCCGCTGGTGTCGGGGTTGACGGTGCCGCGCTGGTTGAGGAAGGCGTAGTCCCCCCAGACCCCGGCGTCGATGTGCCGCCCGCCGTGGGGTGAGCGGCGCAACTGGACACCCGCTCCGGTGAGTTGGGACCAGGTGATCTCGGTGGTCAGCTCGTAGGAGATTCCGGTGTGGTCGAGGACGCGGGAGCCGTCGACGGTCAAGTCGCCGAGGTGCACCGTGCGGGAGACGTAGGAGTCGAGCGCGCCGACCGGCGCGGAGGCGAGGTGGTAGCCGCCGGAGACGGACTTCTTGAGCGTGATCTCGCGGACGATCGAGTCGGTGCCGTTGAAGCCGTCCGCGTCGATCGTGGGGGGTGGTGTGCGCGTAGGCCCAGTTGTTGAGCCAGCCCAGGGCGTAGCGCACGGCGGGGTCCGGTGAGCCGTCCGTGCGCCGCTTCTCGAAGGTGACCGCCGCGTACCAGTCCCAGCCGTGATCGAGCCACTGCGGGTCCGGGGAGTCGGCGGTGAACGCGCTGCCGTCGAAGGAGCCGGTCCAGCAGGCGTACGTGTTCGGCTGCCCCGACCCCGTGCCGTCCGCGCTCGCGCCCAGCACCCACTTCCGGGTGCCGTCGTCGGCGGTGATGCGGAAGAGGTCGGGGCATTCGAGCACTCCGATGCCGTCCTTGACGAAACCGCCTGCGTCCGCCCAGGAGGGCATCACCTCCGCAGGAGTCAACCGTTGAGCCTGGCAGCTCCCGCCCCGGACCCCTCGGCCCCCCGCTTCCGGGTCCGTCCGCCCGCCGGCTGGATGAACGACCCCAACGGGCCGTTCCGCTGGCGCGACCGCCACCACCTCTTCTACCAGCACAACCCCGCCGCGCCGGTGCACACGAACGTCCACCGGGGGCACGTCTCCAGCCCTGACCTGGTCCACTGGGAACACGACCCCGTCGCCCTGACGCCGGCCCCGGGCGGCCCCGACGAGGCGGGCTGCTGGTCGGGCTGTGTGGTGGACGACGACGGCGTCCCCACGGCCGTGTACACGGGCGTCGACCACGCCCACGCCGGTCTCGGCACCGTCTGCCTGGCCCGCGCGGCCGATCCGGACGACGACCGGCTCGTGGAGTGGCGCCCGCTGCCCGATCCCGTGGTCGCGGCGCCGCCCGCCGGGCTGGACGTCGTGATGTTCCGCGACCCGTTCGTCTTCCGCCACGCCGGCCGGCGCTGGGCGCTGCTCGGCGCGGGCCACGCCGACGGCACCCCGTCGGTCCTGCTGTACGACTGCGAGGAGCTGACCCGGTGGCGGTTCGCCGGTGTCCTGCTGGACGGCCACGACCCGGTCGCCGCGGAGGCGTTGGGCGACAAGGCGGTCGGCTGGGAGTGCCCGCAGCTGTACCGGACGAGCGGCGGCGAGCAGGTGCTGGTGGTGTCCCCTGTGGGACGGCGCACCCTGCTCCACGGGATATCTGACGGGCCGTCTGGACACCGCGGCTCGGGACGGGTTGTGCTTCACGGCCCGGGCCGGCGGCCGGCTGGACCACGGCCGGGACTTCTACGCGCCCGCGGTCCGCCAGGATGCCGACCGGGCTCTGATGTGGGGCTGGTCCTGGGAGGCCCGGGACCCGTCGGCGGTGCTGACGGCGGGCTGGGCGGGCACCCTCCCCGTCCGGTTGATCACCGCTCACCCTGTCCGCGAGGCTGGGAGGACGACACAGTCGAGGGAAGGTCCCATCGTGAACGGTATTCCGGCGTACACGCTCAACGACGGCACGACGATCCCCGCCATCGGCCTCGGTACCTGGCCGCTGGACGACACGGCGGCCGAGCAGGCCGTACGCTCCGCGCTCGGTCTGGGCTACCGGCTGGTGGACACCGCGGCGAACTACCGCAACGAGACGGGTGTCGGGCGCGGCATAGCGGGCAGCGGTGTGCCCCGCCAGGAGGTGGTCGTCACCACCAAGCTGCCGGGCCGGCACCACGGTTACGAGGAGACCCTCGCGTCCTTCGAGGAGTCCCGTCGGCGGCTCGGCCTCGAGTACGTGGACCTCTTTCTGATCCACTGGCCGAATCCCCGGGTCGGCCGGTACGTCGACTCCTGGAAGGCGATGATCAGGCTGCGCGAGGACGGGCTGGTCCGCTCGATCGGCGTTTCCAACTTCACCCCGGAGCACATCACCCGGCTGGAGAAGGAGACCGGGGTACTGCCCTCGGTGAACCAGATCGAGCTGCATCCGCTGTTCCCGCAGGAGGAGCTGCGCGGCTTCCACGCGGACCAGGGCATCGTCACCGAGAGCTGGAGCCCGCTGGGCCGGGGCAGCGACCTGCTGGACGACCCCGCGGTGGCGCGGATCGCCGAGGCGCACGGGGTGACACCGGCGCAGGTGCTGCTGCGCTGGCACGTCCAGCTGGGCGCGCTGCCCGTCCCGAAGTCGGCCGATCCGGGCCGGCAGCGCGCCAACCTGGACGTCTTCGGCTTCGAGCTGGACTCCGGCCAGCTGGCGGCGATAGCGCACCGCGCGCCGCGCCGGCTGGGCGGGGACCCGGAGCGGCACGAGGAGTTCTGAGGCGACCGCCCTGCCTGGGCCCTACTGTTCCTCTGCCCGTCCCCGCCGTTCCCGCTCGCTCCCGTGCCGGTCGCCTTCGCTCGGCGGCGCGGTGAGGCTGCCGAGGATGTCCAGCAGTTCGGCGCTGCGGCTGCCGGGCACGGCGTGGAAGACGACCAGGGTGAGTCCGTCGGTGCCGTCCACGGACAGCTTGTCGGACTGCAGGTCCAGATCGCCGACCTGCGGATGGCTCAGCCGGCTCACCCGGCCGCGCCGGGGCCGTACCTCGTGCCGGGCCCACAGGGCACGGAAGCGTTCGCTGCGCAGGGACAGCTCGCCGACCAGGTCGCGCAGCCGCGGGTCGTCCGCGTCGGCCCCGGCCTCGGAGCGCAGCGCGGCCACGCCCTCCTCGGTGAGGTCCTCCCAGTCCCGGCGCAGCTCGCGCTCGGCCGGGTCGAGGAAGACGGCACGCAGGAGGGTGACGCCGGGCCGGTAGTTCGGGGTGAGCGCGGTGGCGAGGGCGTTGGCGGCCAGGCAGTCGGTGTAGCGGTTCTGGATGTAGGCGGGGTTGCGCGGCCAGCCGTCGATGAGCTGCAGCAGGCTCGCCGGGACCTGCTCGGGGCGGTGCCCGGGCCGTGCGCGGGAGCCGGGCCGCTCCCGGGCGAGGCCCACCAAATGGGCGGTGGCGTCGGCGTCGAGCCGCAGCACGCCGGCGATGGCCTCCAGGACCTGCACGGACGGGTTGCGGTCGCGGCCCTGCTCCAGCCGGAGGTAGTAGTCGGAGCTGATGCCGGCCAGCATCGCGACCTCCTCGCGGCGCAGTCCCGGCACCCGGCGCAGTCCGCCGCCGGGCAGTCCCACGTCCTTCGGCCGTACCAGGGCCCGGCGGGCGCGCAGGAAGTCACCGAGCGCGTTCGATCCGTCCATGGCCCCACCGTACGGCCGCCCGTGCGGCGGTGGCTGGCCCTGTCACTCCCAGGATCGCCGGGGTACTGCAACGGCGGGGGGTCACCGGCGCAGGGTGGGAACCGAGGCCGCCGGACCCGACAGCGGTGGCCCGGACATCCCGAGCATTCTGAGAGGTACGACATGACTGCACAGCTCGGCGGCACCGTCACCCCGGCCGGCGGCCTGACCCTGACCCGGGTCGGCTACGGCGCCATGCAGCTGGCCGGGCCGCACGTCTTCGGCCCGCCGAAGGACCGGGACCGCGCGGTGGCGGTGCTCCGCGCGGTCGTGGAAGCGGGTGTCACGCACATCGACACCGCCGACTTCTACGGTCCCGTGGTCGTCAACGAGATCATCCGGCAGGCCCTGCACCCCTACCCCGGGGATCTGCACATCGTCACCAAGGTCGGCGCCCGCCGGGGAGCCGACGGCAGCTGGATCCTGTCGCGACACCCCGAGGACCTGAAGGCGCAGGTGTACGACAATCTGCGGAACCTCGGTGTGGAGGCCCTGGACGTCGTCAATCTGCGTGTGGGCGACGTGGACTCGCCGAACGACGACTCGCTGGCCGAGCAGTTCGGGGCGCTGGCCGAACTGCGGGAACGGGGACTGATCCGGCACCTCGGGCTGAGCACGGTGACCGCGGCGCAGCTGGACGAGGCCCTCGCGATCGCGCCCGTGGTGACCGTGCAGAACCTGTACAACCTCGCCAACCGGCAGGACGACGCCCTGGTGGAGCGCACGGCGGCCGCGAACATCGCCTTCGTGCCCTACTTCCCGCTCGGCGGATTCGACCCGCTGCAGTCCGAGACGCTGGCGAAGGTCGCCGCCCGGCTGGGGGCCTCGCCGCAGCAGGTCGCGCTGGCCTGGCTGCTGGGCCGGTCGCCGAACATCGCGCTGATCCCCGGCACCTCCTCGCCGGAGCACCTGCGCGAGAACATCGCCGCGGCGGGCCTGGTGCTCCCGGGCGACGCGGTCACCGAGCTGAACGGCATCGCGGGCTGAACGGACCGGCCCGGGGTACCCGGGGCCCGGAGGCGCACACACGGAAGGAGCCGCACGTGGCAGCGGAGGACCGGCTGCGGACGTACCGCGGCAAGCGCGACTTCGAGCGGACCCGGGAACCCTCGGGCCACCAGCCCCGGGCCGGGAGCGAGGAGCCCCGGTTCGTGGTGCAGATCCACGACGCGCGGCGGATGCACTTCGACTTCCGCCTCCAGGTCGACGACGTCCTGAAGTCCTGGTCCGTCCCCAAGGGCCCGTCCAGCGACCCCGCCGACAAGCGGCTGGCCGTGCCGACCGAGGACCACCCGCTGGACTACGAGGACTTCGAGGGCGTGATCCCGAAGGGCGAGTACGGCGGCGGCACCGTCATCGTGTGGGACCGCGGCACCTACGAGCCGCTCAGCCACGACCGCCGGGGGCGCCCGGTGGGGTTCGCGGAGTCCCTGGAACGCGGGCACGCCACCTTCCGGCTGCACGGGACCAAACTGCACGGCGAGTACGCGCTGACCCGGTTCCGCAGCGGCGCCGACGAGGAGGAGGCCTGGCTGCTGGTGCGCAAGGGGCCGGCCCGGTCGGACGCGCACGGCACCCCGGATCCCCGCCGGGCCCGCTCGGTGCGCACCGGACGTACCCTCGCCCAGGTCGCGGCCGACGGGGAGTGAGCCGCGGTGCCGGGCCTGCTGGAGACGCTGCCGGACGACCGGCGGCGTCTGCTGCGCCCCGCCCCGCCCGGACCTCGCCGCGGCGCCGATACCGGCCACCCTCAGCGACCGCCGGGAGTTCGGCGAGGGCTGGCTGTTCGAGCGGAAGCCGGACGGCGTCCGGCTGCTGGCGGTGCGTGAGGGTGAGCGGGTACGGCTGCTGTCGCGCACGGGACAGCGACTGGACGAGACCTGTCCGGAGATCGTGGCGGCGCTCGCGGCGCAGGAGTGTGCCGACTTCCCGGTGGACGGCGAGGTGGTCGCGTTCACCGGCGGGCGTACCGAATTCGCCCGGCTGCAGCGGCGGATGGGCCTGACCCGGCGCCGGGACATCGAGGCGTCCGGGGTCGCGATGACGTACTACGTGTTCGACCTGCTGCGCCTGGAGGGCGCCGACACCCGTCGCCTCCCGTTGCGGGTCCGCAAGTCGCTGCTGCGCCGGGCGCAGTCCTGCCGCACCCCCCAGCGGCGGACCCCGCATCGCGACGCGGGCGGCGCCGAGCTGCTGGACCGGGCCTGCGCCCGGGGCTGGGAGGGGCTGATCGCCAAGCGGGCCGACGGGCCGTACCGGACGAGCCGGTCCACGGAGTGGCTGAAGCTCAAGTGCGCACAGGAGCAGGAGTTCGTGATCGGCGGCTTCACCGGACCGGCGGGCAGCCGGGTGGGGTTGGGGGCGCTGCTCCTCGGTCACTACGAGGGTGACCTGCTGCGCTGGGCCGGGAAGGCCGGCACCGGTTTCGACCGGCGGACGCTGCTGGCGCCGCGGGAGCGGCTGGACGGGCTGCGCCGGGACGGCTCGCCCTTCACGGGTGCGGTGCGCGAGGCGCGCGCCCGCTGGGTGGAGCCGGAGCTGGTCGCGCAGATCGCGTTCACCGAGTGGACCAGGGACGGCATGCTGCGGCATCCGCGCTTCCTGGGGCTGCGCGAGGACAAACGGCCCCGGGACGTGGTGCGCGAGCGGCCGTCGCGCTGACGCGGGGTGCGCTCCTGCGCCGTACCCGGCTCGTGCTCGGCGTGCTCTGCGTCCTGCCGCACGGCTCCCGTTCCCGGAGTACGCGCCGGACCCGGTGCCCGTTCCCGTGATCAGGTGCCGGGCAGTGCCTGTTCGGCCCAGATCGTCTTGCCCCGGCCCGTCTGCCGGCTGCCCCAGCGCTGGGTGAGCTGCGCGACCAGGAGCAGTCCGCGACCGCCCTCGTCGTAGGCGTGGGCCCGGCGCAGGTGCGGTGAGGTGGAACTGGCGTCGGAGACCTCGCAGATGAGCGCGCGGTCGCGGATCAGCCGGAGCTGGATGGGCGGTTCGCCGTAGCGGATGGCGTTGGTGACGAGTTCGCTGACGACGAGTTCGGTGACGAAGGCGGCCTCGTCCAGCCCCCACGCGGTCAGCTGCGCACCGGCCGCCTGCCGCAGGACGGCGACCTCGGCGGGGTCGGGCGGGACGTCCCAGGTCGCGACGCGGTCGGCGCCGAGGGCGCGGGTGCGCGCCAGCAGCAGGGCGACGTCGTCGGCGTGCTGGTCGGGCAGGACAGCCTTGAGGACGCTGTCGCACAGGGCTTCGAGGGAGTCGGAGGGCGCGCTGAGGGCCCGGCGCAGTTCGTCGAGCGCACCGTCGGGGTCGCGGTCGCGGTTCTCGACGAGTCCGTCGGTGTAGAGCGCGACGACGGAGCCTTCGGGCAGTTCCAGTTCCGTCGCCTCGAACGGCAGCCCGCCGACGCCGAGGGGCGGGCCGGCGGTCATGGGGACGGGTTCCGCGGTGCCGCCGGGCAGGACGACGGCCGGGGCGGGGTGGCCGGCGGCGGCCAGGGCGAGCCGGCGGGAGACGGGGTCGTAGACGGCGTACAGGCAGGTCGCGCCGAGTTCGGCGACCTCCTCGCCGCTGTCGTCGGAGGTGAGGTGGGTGACCAGGTCGTCCAGGTGGGTGAGGAGTTCGTCGGGGGGCAGGTCGACGTCGGCGAGGGTGCGTACGGCCGTCCGCAGCCGGCCCATGGTGGCCGAGGACTGGATGCCGTGGCCGACCACGTCGCCGACGACCAGTCCGACCCGGCCGCCGGAGAGCGGGATGACGTCGAACCAGTCGCCGCCGATCCCGGCCAGCGAGCCGCAGGGCAGGTAGCGGTGGGCCACTTCGACCGCGGCCTGCCCGGGCAGGCCGCGCGGCAGCAGGCTGTGCTGGAGGGCGAGCGCGGTGGTGCGTTCGCGGGCGAATCGGCGGGCGTTGTCGATGCAGACGGCGGCGCGGCTGCCGAGTTCCTCGGCGAAGACGGCGTCGTCGGGGCCGTAGCCGTCGGGGTGGGCCATGCGGACGCAGACCGCGACGCCCAGAGTGGTGCCGCGGGCCCGGAGGGGGATCGCGATCAGGGAGTGGGCGCCCTGCCGGAAGGGGCGGCCCTCGGGTGAGCGTGTGTTGCGTTCGTGGAGCCATTCGACGAACTCGGGCTCTCCGGCCTGGCTGAGCACGGCGTGGCCCTCGCGCAGGGCGCGGGCGGGCGGGGAGTCCGGGGCGTAGACATCCGTTCCGCCGATGGGGACGGCCGCGCCGGGGTTGCCCTCGCGGGTCGAGCCGTGGGCGACCCTGTGCAGGACGACACCGCCGGCCGGGAGCATCGGCGGCTCGTCCGCGCCGAGCACCCAGTCGAGCAGGCCGACGCTGGCGAAGTCGGCGTACCGCGGGACGAGGAGGTCGATCAGTTCCTCGGCGGTGCGCACCACGTCGAGGGTGGTGCCGATGCCGGTCGCCGCCTCGTTGAGCAGGGCGAGGCGGCGCCGGGCCCAGTATTGTTCGGTGTTGTCGAAGGCCGCCATGGCGACCCCGGTCAACTCGCCGGAGGCGGCGCGCAGCGGCCACATCTCGATGCTCCACAGATGTTCCCGGTTCAGCGCGGGGGCGTCGGCGAAGCTCTCGTAGCGGATGGGCCGGCCGGTCTCGGCGACCTCGCGGAGATGGTTCAGGAAGCCCTGGTTGTATGCGGTCTCCCGCACGGTCTCGGGGAAGAACCGGCCGGTGAGTGCGGTCTCGGGGACTCCCATCACCTTGCCGGCGGTCTCGTTGACGCGCAGATAGCGCTGCTGGAGGTCGAAGACCGACATGGACATGGAGGCCTGCTCGAAGGCCTCGGCGGCCAGGGGGGTGCCGGGCGGGTCCGCCGAGACGACGTAGCCGGTGCTCTCCCCGTCGGCTCCGGCGACGGGGCAGGCGGTGAGGGCCACCTCGATGAGGTGGCCGTCGCGGTGGCGCAGTCGGACGGTTGCGGTACGCGCGGCGAGCGCGTCCGGCGGGAGGTGCCCGGCGAGCAGCTCGGCCGCGGGCCGGCCCACGACGTCCCCGGCCGGGCGGCCGGTGAGCCGCCGCGCGCCCTCGCTCCATCCGGTCACCGTGCCCAGGGCGTCGATGAACGCCACGACGGCGCCATGTTCCATATGCTCCAGGATGTTCCGATTGCTCCGGCACATCAAGCGCGGGGCGGTCCCGGGGCGTCCGGCCCCGGACCGCAGCGGTCAGCCCTTGTGGGCGCGCAGAGCGGCGAGGGCCCGGTCGGCGTGGGTGTTCATCCGCAGTTCGCTGCGGACGATCTCGAGCACCGTGCGGTCCTGGGCGATCACGAAGGTGACGCGCTTGGTGGGAGCGAGGGAGAAGCCGCGCCGGACGCCGAACCTCTCACGGACCGCGCCGTCGGCGTCGGAGAGCAGCGGCATGCCGAGGCCGTGCCGGCCGGCGAACTCCTGCTGCTTGTCGACACTGTCCCCGCTGATGCCGACGGGCCGGGCGCCGACGGCGGCGAATTCGGCGGCGAGGTCGCGGAAGTGGCAGGCCTCGGCGGTGCAGCCGGGGGTGAGCGCGGCCGGGTAGAAGAAGAGCACGACCGGGCCCTCGGTCAGCAGCTCGGTGAGCCGGCGGGTGGTGCCGGTCTCGTCGGGCAGGGCGAAGTCCTCGGCCTTGTCCCCGACCTCGATGTGTTCCGTCATGACCGTCCCTCCTCGCTCCGGGCGACTCCGCGCGCCCACAGCACCAGTGGTACCTGCAGGGGCAGCCGGGCGAGGGCGGCCGTCCGCAGCGGCGCGGGCCGGTGCCGCCAGTCCACGGCCATCTGCACGTTCGCCGGGAACACCCCGACGAAGAAGGCCGCGGCGGCCTTCGCGGCGACCGTGCGCGTGCGGGGCACGGCGATCCCGGCCGCCAGCGCCAGCTCCAGGACTCCGCTGCCGTACGTCCATGCCCTGGGCGGGCCCGGCAGCCGGCGGGGAATGGTGGCGTCGAAGGGGCGAGGGGCGGCGAAGTGGGCGGCCCCGGCCGCGGCCAGCAGGCCGGCGAGCAGCAGGGGTGAGCGTTCGGACCGGGTCACGGTTCCTCCTGGGGTGGCCTGCCGCCGGATATTACTCGACGGTAGGCGCGGGGGTGCCGCTGCCGCCCCGGAGATCGGCCGTCAGGAAGTGGTGACGGCGCCGTCCGCCTCCTGGCCCAAGTCCTCGTCGACCGTGCAGGCGAGGAAGTCGTCGACCATGCGGTGGAAGAGAGCCGCCATCTGCCGCAGGTCCTCGGAGCGCCAGCCGGCGAGGGCGCGCTGCATGCCCCTGGCCCCCGCCTCGCACACCCGGCCGACGGCCTCCCGGCCCGCGTCCGCCAGCTGGATCCGCTGGGCCCGGCGGTCGACGGGGTCCGGGAGGCGCGTGACGTGTCCGGCCCGCTGCGGCTGCTGCACGGTCCGCGTGACGTGGGAGGCCTCCCCACCCAGGCGCTGTGCCAGCTCGCCCGGCCGCAGCGGTTCGGCGTCGGCGATCTGTCGCAGCAGGGCCACCGCGGCCCGGTCCAGCGGTACGCCGGCCAGCGCCATCAGCCACTCGTGCTGCCGGGCCCGGGTACTGAGGTAGGTGACGCGCGTCAGGGCGCGCTCGATCTCGGCGACCTCCGGGGACGCGCAAGGCATGCCGGACATAGACCTCCGGGGACGCGCAAGGCATGCCGGACAGCGATCCCGTGGGCATACCGCGAGTTGACATCTGGTTGCTTAAGCCAAGTAAATTCCCGGGCGTACGCAGAGACGGACCGGACGGCGGGACGCCTCCCCGCCGCGGAGCCGATGGGCCGCCTGTGTCGCGCGGGCCCGTCCCAGGGGACGTCCCGGCCGTCCCGGGGGACGGCGGGACGGCATCGCCGCGGCCGGTCGCGGAAACGCTGGCTGTCGTGATCACTGCTCGTGGTCACGAGAACGACAGCCGGAGGCTTCCATGATCCGACGGACCTTCAAGAGCGGGCTGCTGGCCGCGGTCGCGGTGCTCGCACTCCTGCCCACGGCGGCGGGGGCCACCGCGGCCGACGCCACCACCCAGCACCCGGTGCCCGGCGCCGTCGTCCAGCACGACGCCCACCACCGAGCACACATCACACACCGCTTCCACCACCGCACCCAACTCCGCGGGCACCACACGCGCCGCGTGCACCGCCTCACTCCTCGGGGAGTGGCGTACCGTTCCCTCCCGCGGACCTCGGCCTACCGCTTCGCCCCGTTCACGGCGCCCTACCGCCTGCGGTACCGCCTCGTGGCGCAGTGGGTGCCGTACCGCCACGTCGTACCCACCAACGGGCGCGTCACCACCCGGTACGTCCGGCTCAACGTCCGCTCCGGGCCCGGCACCGGCTACCGGGTGATCGGCCACCGGCACCCGGGCCGGCGCCTGGCGCTCACCTGCAGGACGCGCGGCTCCTGGGTGCACGGGAACCGCACCTGGTACCGGCTCTCGCACCACCGGGGCTACGTCTCGGCGCGCTACGTCCGCGCCGACCGCGCCCTCCCCTGGTGCTGACGGTACGTCAGCACCGCACCACAGATCACCGAAGGCCCGTTCGACGACCCCCGAACGGGCCTTCGGTACGTCCGCGCTTCACCTTCCTCCTACCTCACCGTGTGTTGCGGTCACCGCACTCCGGGAAGTCATTCCGGCAACAGGGGCTAAAACGCCCATAGCGGAAAGGGAGTCGAGGACGCACGATGCGGCACCCCCAAGCAGCGACCACGCCGGACGAGCCACTGGTGGCGGGCCTGCGCGAACTGAAGGACCGTACGGGGCTGAGCCTGGCGGCGCTGGCCGCGCGCACCCCGTACAGCAAGTCCGCGTGGCACCGCTATCTGTCCGGCGGCGCACCGCCGCCCAGACCCGCCGTGGAGGCGCTATGCCGCCTCGCCGGCACCGATCCCGCCGCCGTACTGGCCCTCTGGGAAGCCGCGGACGTGCCCCCGCCCACGGCCACGCCCGAAACGCCGCGCCGCGGGCGGCTGTTCGGGTGGCTGCCGGCGTGGCGCGCGCCCTGGCTGCCGCTGTCCGCGCTCGCGCTGTTCGGGGCGGCGACGGCGGTGACCGCCGCCGTCACGCTGTCCGAACGCCCGGGGGGCGCGCCCGCCGCACAGCACCTGCCGACGGTGCCGCGCTGTCACGGCCGGTCCTGCCAGGGTGCGTTGCCCGACGCGTCGGCGTGCGCGCGGGACGCGCGGACCACGAGCATGGTCAGCGGCCCGGCCTACACCGTCCTGCTGCGCTACTCGCCGGCCTGCGGCACCGTCTGGTCCCAGGTGCGGCTGCGGTCGGCCAAGGCGCGCGAGGTGTCGGTGCGGGCCGGCCAGGACGTCCTGTCGGCCCGCTACCCGCCGGACGACCCCGCCGGGAACAGCAGCCCCATGCTCTCGGTGTCCTCGCCGCGGGGCGTGGAGGCGTGCGCCGAGGTGGACGAGGAGCTGGCGTGCACGGGCCTGGAGGCGGAGCCGGACGCGCAGGGGTGACGGCTCCCCGTCGCGCACGGCGCACCGCACCCGGGGGCAGGGTGGGGCGCCGCTCGCGGCGCGGGTCAGCCGGTGGCGACAAGCCTCTGCCCGGTGCCGCTGCGTTCGGGACACCGGGCCGAGCGCAGGGCGGTGATGCCGACGCACACCATGGACGTCACTCCGGCCAGGGCGAAGGCGGTGAAGCCCCACGCTTTGCGCGCCGCTGCGGAACGCGCCGCTCAGGCCGTCCGGTACAGCTCACTGAGCAGTTCGAGGACCGCCTGGAGGGCCGGGGGCGGGTCGTCACGCCACCAGGCGAGCCGTACGGCGACGGGTTCGGCGTCGCGCACCGGGCGGTAGACGACCCCGGGCCGCGGGTACTGGTTGGCGGTCGACTCAGCGGTGACGCCGATGCCGCGTCCGGCGGCGATGACGGTGAGCCAGTCGTCCACGTCGTGCGTCTCCTCGATGGCGGGACGGGCGTCCGCCGGCCACAACTCCGGGGTGGTGGTGCCGGTACGCCGGTCCACGAGGAGGACCCGCCCGGTGAGGTCGGCCAGCCGTACGGACCGGCGCCGGGCCAGCGGATCGTCGGCGGCCATCGCGCACAGCCGGCGTTCCAGGCCCACGATGGCCGTGTCGAACCGCCGGTCCTCCAGCGGCCGGCGCACCACCGCGAGATCGCAGGTGCCCTCACCGAGACCGGCCGACGCCGTGTTGACACGGACGAGATGCAGATCTACCCCGGGGTGGGCGGCGGTCCAACGCCGCTGGAAGGCGACGGTGTGGCGGCCGACCGCCGACCATGCGTAGCCGATCCGCAGCCGGGTGTGCCCCGAGGCGGCCTCCTGGACCAGGGCGGCGACGTCCGCCAGTACCCGCCGGGCCTGCACCACCACCCGCAGCCCGGTCGCGGTCGGTGTCACCTCGCGCGAGGAGCGCCGCAACAGCCGTACGCCCAGGGATCGTTCGAGGGAGGCGAGAGTACGGGAGACGGCGGCCTGGGAGACACCCAGGGCGATCGCGGCGTCGGTGAAGGTGCCCTCGTCGACGATGGCGACGAGACAGCGCAGCTGCCGCAGGTCGATGTCATCCATACGCTAAGCGTATAGATCGAATGGTGTATGCATTTTACGCAAGAGGGCAGGCGGCACACCATGCGGGCATGCGACGCGCTCTCGAACGCACGGCCGCGGCCGTGCCCGCGGACCCTCCTCTGCCCCCGGCCCGGCGGCTAGCCGGGGTGGCCGCCATGGTCGGCAGCGGACTGTCCAACCAGACCGGCGCCGCCGTGGGGGCGCTGGCCTTCCCGGTCCTCGGTCCCCTCGGCGTGGTGGCGGTACGTCAGTACGTCG
Source organism: Streptomyces durhamensis (assembly GCF_000725475.1). Taxonomy (NCBI): domain Bacteria; kingdom Bacillati; phylum Actinomycetota; class Actinomycetes; order Kitasatosporales; family Streptomycetaceae; genus Streptomyces; species Streptomyces durhamensis. The sequence continues at coordinate 10,498 of NZ_JNXR01000004.1, read as the reverse complement.
CCGCGCTCACCCTGCTGGCCGTGGGCCGGCCCCGGCTGCGGAGCTTCACCTGGCGGCAGTGGTGGCCCGTCCTGCTGCTGGCCGGGGTGTTCGGCACGATGAACCTCACCCTGTACAGCGCCGTCGACCGGATCGGTCTGGGCCTCGCGGTGACCCTGGAGTTCCTCGGGCCGCTCGCCGTCGCGCTGGCCGCGTCGAGGCGCCGGCTGGACGCGGCGTGCGCGCTGCTCGCCGCGGCCGGAGTCGTGGTCCTGATGCGGCCGCGTCCCGCCGCCGACTACACCGGGATGGCCCTCGGCCTGGTCGCCGCGTGCTGCTGGGCGTCGTACATCCTGCTCAACCGCCTTGTGGGGCGGCGCATCCCCGGGGCGCAGGGTGCGGCGGCGGCCGCGACGGTCTCCGCGCTGGCCTTCCTGCCCGTGGGCCTCGCCGTCGCGCTGCGCCATACGCCCACGGCCGGTGCGGTGCTGTGCGCGGTGACGGCCGGTCTCCTGTCCTCCGCCGTGCCCTACCTCGCCGACCTGCTGACGCTGCGCCATGTACCCGCGCAGACCTTCGGCCTCTTCATGAGCGTCAACCCGGTCCTGGCCGCGATGGTCGGCTGGGTGGTGCTCGGGCAGAGTCTGGGCGGCGCGGAGTGGTCGGGCATCGGGGCGGTGGTGCTGGCCAACGCGGTGAGCATCGCGACGACGCGAACCTGAGCAAGGAGCCGGCCGAGGGGCGCGCGGACCGCGATCCGGCCGGCCCGGCCCGGGAGCACGGGCCGGCCCAGGTTCGCGGGGGCCCATCGACGCGCGGCTCCGGCGCGGGGGTGCGCGCCCAGCCGTCCCGCCCATCTGCGCCACCCGTGACCGCCCCGCCGACCGGAGCCCGTTCAGGGGAACCGGCGGCCGAAGGCGCGTGAGGCCGCCGTGGGCGGTCGAGACCTTCAGCCGTGACCGCCGTGCCCCTGCCGCTCATCGCGCCGATGCTCGCCTCCCCCGGCACCCTGCCGCCCGCCGCCCAGGACGAGCGGTGGGCGTACGAGACCAAGCAGGACGGCCAGCGGGTGATGGTCTATCTGCCCGGTGACGGCAGCGTGCTGCTGCGCGCCCGCTCCGGCGAGGACATCACGGCCGCCTATCCGGAACTGCGGCCGCTCGGCGGCGCGCTGGGCACCACACCCGTCGTGCTGGACGGCGAGGTGCTGGCCCTGGACGACCGGGGGCGGGCCGACTTCCAGTTGCTGCAGAGCCGGATGGGCCTCGCGCACGCCCCCGCGCGGGCGGCCCGCCGGGCCGCGCAGGTGCCGGTGCACCTGGTGCTGTTCGACGTGCCGTACCTGGAGGAATCCCTGGTGCGGCTGCCGTACGTACGGCGGCGGGCGCGGCTGGAGGAACTCGCGCCCGCGGGACCGTACTGGTCGACGCCGGGTGCGGTGACAGGGCACGGTGCCGAGGCGCTCGCGGCGACCCGGGAGCACGGTCTGGAGGGTCTGGTGTGCAAGCGGCTGGACTCGGTGTACGAGCCCGGGGTGCGCTCCCGCGCCTGGATCAAGATCCGGAACATGCGTGCCGAGGACGTGATCGTCGGCGGCTGGCTGCCCGGCAAGGGCCGGCTGAGCGGGCTGCCCGGCGCGGTGCTGGTCGGTCAGCGCGACACGGCCGGCCGGCTGCGGTACGTGGGCGGGGTGGGCACCGGCTGGAGCGAGGCGGAGCGCAGGGAGCTGGCCCGGCTGCTGGGCGACGCCGCGAGCAGCCGGTGTCCCTTCGACCCGGCGCCCCGGGTCCCGGGCGCCCGCTGGGTACGGCCGCGGTGGGTGGGCGAGGTCAACTACAGCACCCGTACCCGCGCCGGGCTGCTGCGCCAGCCCTCGTGGCTGCGGCTGCGCCCCGATCTGACGCCCGAGGAGTCGGCGGCGGACCTGCCCGAGGGCCTCGGCTGAGGCCGGGCGGTCGAGTCCGGCTCGGGCGCGTGGGTCTATCGTGTGCGCATGCCGGTTCCCGAACTGATCCGTATCGTCTCCCGCGACTCCCCCATGGCCCTGGCCCAAGTGGAGCGGGTCCGCGCCGAGTTGACCGCGCTGCACCCGGGTGTGCGCACCGAGGTGGTGCCGGTGAAGACCACCGGCGACAAGTGGCTCGGCGATCTGTCCAAGGTCGAGGGCAAGGGGGCGTTCACCAAGGAGGTGGACGCGGCGCTGCTGGCCGGGGAGGCAGATCTCGCGGTGCACTGCGTCAAGGACGTGCCCGCCGACCGGCCACTGCCCGCCGGTACCGTGTTCGCCGCGTTCCTGAAGCGGGACGACATCCGGGACGCGCTGGTGCACCCGGACGGGCTCACCCTGGACGAGCTGCCCGCCGGCACCCGGATCGGCACCTCCTCGGTGCGCCGGGTGGCCCAGCTGGCCGCCACGCACCCGCACCTTCAGTGCGTACCGTTCCGCGGGAACGCCAACCGCCGGCTGGAGAAGCTGGCCGCCGGGGAGGCGGACGCACTGCTGCTGGCGGTGTCCGGTCTGGAGCGGATCGGCCGGACGGACGTGATCAGCGAGGTGCTGTCGACGGACGTGATGACGCCGCCGATCGGCGCGGGCATCCTGGCCCTGCAGTGCCGGGAGGACGACGCCGCCCTCATCGACGCCGTCAGCGGGCTCGGCGACCCGGACACCTACCGGGAGGCGACGGCCGAGCGGATGTTCCTGCATGTGCTGCAGGGCCACTGCAACAGCCCGATCGCCGGCTACGCGCGCGTGGACCGCAGCGGGGAACTGTCCCTGCGGGCCTGCGTGTTCACGCCGGACGGCAAGACCCGGCTGAACGCCCACGAGTGGGCGGGCCGCCTCGATCCGGCCACCCTCGGCACCTCGGTCGCGGTGGCGCTGCTGCGGCAGGGCGCCCGGGAGATCATCGACGGCATCCCGCACTGACCGTACGGCCGCGCCCTGACCGTACGGCCGCGCCGCCGCGCGCGTCAGGCGGTGCCGGGCTCCGTCTGGTCCTTCAGGAAGGCGCTGACCTGGTGGGCCAGGCTGCCCTGTCCGGCGGCCGTGGGGGCGGCCGCCGGGGTCGCCTCCAGGACGCCGATACCGCCGGTCCACAGCCGGCGGTCGGCCCACTCCTCGTCCACCCGCAGCTGTACCTGCACATCCACGTGGGCCAGGGCGGCCTCGGGGGCGGCGGCGTAGAGCACGGCGGTGGCCCGGCGCAGCGGGTAGACGTCGAAGCCCTCGATGAACTGGGAGTTGCGCCAGTCGATGAAGGCGCCCTCGCCGTCGGGGCCGACCCGGACGTCGATCTGGCCGTCCTCCAGGTGGATGCCCAGGGGCCGCGCGCCGCGGTTCTCGACCGTCACGCGGACACTGAAGTACGTCAGCCCGGCGGCGGCGTCGTCTCGTCCGCGAGGCGGCTCGGCCGCCTCCAGACGGTGGACGCGGACCCGCAGACCGGCATGCTCGTCGTACTCGTGCCAGTCCCCGACCACGTTCGGCTCGTACACAGTGCCCCTCTCGACCTTCGAGAGCTGCTGTCTATCTGTGCGCCGAGTGCAGTGTCAAATGAGCAGAATGCGCTGTGGCCAGGGTGTTCGCCCGCTTTGATCGGTGATCAAGCGCTGCCCAGGAAGAATCCGTTCACGGCGCCTTCGGCGGGGGGACGCGTGCGTGCCGCACATCACGTCCGCGGCAAGATCACCGGGCCAGCCGGCCGAGCAGCAGCCCGCACAGCGCGTCGACCGATCGCTCAGCGGGTTGACCTTGCTGAGGGCCTGCAGCCGGCCCGGCATCACCGAGACCGGAGGGCCACGCCGAGCAGGGCGGCGATGACGATGACGAGGCCGTAGAAGATCGCGATGAACATCGCGGACCGGGCGATGATGCCGGGGATGCCGCCGGGGGGTATCGCGCGGATCCGGGTGATGGTCTGACCGAAGATCAGCAGCCACAGGACGGGCTGAGCAGCAGGTGGGTGCCGCTGCCCGGGGTGTCGTCAGCCGACGCGGCGCGCGGTACGGCGGGTGCTGCGGACATCGCGGAAACCTCCTCCGGAGTGGTCGTCGAGGCCGCTGCCGCCGGCATCGCGGAAGACGTCCTCCAGGGTGGGCAGGGCGGCGACGTCCTCCCGGCCGGTGAGCCCGCTGTCGGCGGACATGTCACACCACCGTGCATTCCGATTTGCACCTAATTGTTTTGTGATGTCCATGAGTGGGAAGATGAACTCCAGTGCTTCGGACAGAAGGCACATCCCGTGGGAACCGGCACAGCCGGAGGCCCCGGTCTCCCCTCCTGGTCCGAGCGCCCTCCCACGGTGTCTGTCCATCCAGCACCTGAGAGAGGGTGCGCACGATGCGTGTCACCGCCAGCACGTCCCCCCATCCTCACGATGACGCTCCCGACACGGCGGAGTCCTTCGAGCGCCTCGCCCGGCTGCCCGACGGCCCCGAGCGGCGGGCGCTGCGTGACGAACTGGTCCGGCTGTGGCTGCCCATGGCCGAGCGGATCGCCGTGCGGTTCCGCGGCCGTGGGGAGGCCCTGGAGGATCTGTACCAGGTGGCTGCCCTCGGCCTGGTGAAGGCCGTCGACCACTACGACCCGGAGCGCGGTCGCGCCTTCGAGGCCTACGCGGTACCGACCATCACCGGTGAGATCAAGCGCCACTTCCGCGACCACATGTGGACCCTGCACGTGCCCCGCCGGGTGCAGGACCTGCGCAACCGCGTCCGCACGGCCACGAAGGAGCTCGCCCAGAGCACCTCAGGCCGCCCGCCCTCCGTAGCGGAGATCGCCGCCTACACCCGGCTCAGCGAGGACGAGGTGCGCGCCGGCATGGAGGCGCTGGAGTGCTTCTCCGCGCTGTCCCTGGACGCCGAGGTGGCGGGCACCGACGGCTATGCCCTCGGTGACTCGCTCGGCGGGCCCGACCCCGGCTTCGACCTCGTGGTCGACCGGGCCGCCGTCAAGCCGTGTCTGGAGGCCCTGCCGGAACGCGAGCGCACCATCCTGTACCTGCGGTTCTTCCGCGGGATGACACAGAGTCGGATCGCCGAGCAGCTCGGCATCTCGCAGATGCACGTCTCGCGGCTGCTCAGTGCCTGCTTCGAGCGGATGCGCGAGGAACTGCTCGCCGAGGTGCGCTGAGTCCCGCCGGCCCCACGGGGGCCACCGTCTCCGCGGCCGCCGCCCGGGACTCCCGGGGCCTCGGCCCCCACCCGTGACTCATCGCTCCCAGGCCCCGGGCACCTGGGTGGGGCCGTACCGGTCCAGGGCGTCCTCCAGCGCGACGCGGATCTCGGGCGGGATGTCCCCGCGCCGGCCCCAGATGAGGATCAGCTCCGCGACGTTGCGCAGCTTGATGTTGGTGTGCTGGGAGACGTCCTTCAGCACCTCCCAGCCCTCGTCCGGGGTCACCCTGCCCAGGGCCACCATCATCCCGATGGCCTGGTCGACGACCGCGTGGGAGGCCACGGCCTCCTTCAGCTGGTCGACCTGCGCCTGCAGCTCGACGATCCGTTCCGGCTCGCTCGCTCCCATGCCCCCATCGTCCTCGGTGGCCTGGCCCGATGCCAGTGGGGGTACTCGACAGGCACCCCACCCCCTTCGGGTTGGACACTGGTCCCAGAACGGTGGCCGCCCGGCCCCGAGAGCAGGACGCGACTGCCATGAACCACAACGCCCCCGTCAGCGGTGGACCGCGCAGGCGAGACGTCGTCTCCACGCACTCCGTCTTCGGTGCCCCGTGCTGGGTGAGCCTGACCAGCCGGGATCTCGAGGCCACCCAGGACTTCTACTCGGCCGTCCTCGGCTGGCGCTGGCGCGGCGCCAAGCTGGGCGAGCACTTCCGTATCGCGCTGGCGGACGGCGTGCCGGTGGCGGGGATCGCCGCCGTCGCCGCCATGTGGCAGATGGCGGTCGCCTGGACGCCGTACTTTGCCGTGCCGGACGCCGACGTGGCGGTGGCCCGGGCGCGCGAGCGCGGCGGTACGGCGGCCGTCGGACCGCTGTCCTTCCCGCCGGGCCGGGCCGCGCTGCTCGCCGACCGCGACGGGGCCACGTTCGGCATCTGGCAGGGGGAACTGGTCGGCAACTGGGAGGCGTGGCGGCGGGCGGCACCGACCTTTGTGCGGCTGCACACCCGCAACGCCTTCGATTCCGCGATCTTCTACGGCGAGATCCTCGGCTGGGCGTCCGGGCTGCCGGGCTGCTGCGAGGTGGAGTACGAGGCCGGCGAGGTGGTACTGCGCAGCCAGGGGGACATCGTGGCGCGGATCGACTCGGGCGCGGTGGAGGCGGCACCGGATCCGTCCGTACGGCCGCACTGGCAGATCCACTTCGCGGTGAGCGATGTGCCGGGATGTGCCCGGGCGGCGGAGAAGCACGGGGGCAGCGTGCTGAGCGAGGACGAGACGGAGGCGATCCTGCGGGATGCCGACGGCGCGCAGTTCACGGTGACCTCCCGCCGGGGGCGGTGAGCCGGCGGAGGGGGCTCAGCCGCGCCGACGGGGTGCCGTGTGGGCCGGCGACGGCTGGTTCGCCACCGACGGACGTGACAGCAGGACCAGACTGCGGGCCTCCGCGCGGAGCCTCGTGCCGGCCTTCCGTTCGCGTTCGTCGGGGATGCCGTCGGGGTCGGCGGTGTCGATCAGCGTCGTCCAGCGGTCGCCGAAGGAGCGGTCGGGCAGGCGGAAGTCGACCGGTTCCCAGTAGCCGTTGACGAGCAGCAGGAAGGAGTCGTCGACCATGCGGCGCCCGTAGGGGTCGCGCTCGGCGATGGCGTCGCCGTTGAGGAACACGCCCATCGAGTGCGCGTCGTCGCGCTGCCAGTCCCGGTCGGTCATCTCGCGGGCGTCGGGCCTGAGCCACATCAGATCGGGCAGCGGCTGTTCGGCGTTGGTCACGGTCTCGCCGCGGAAGAAGCGGCGGCGGCGCAGGACGGGGTGCGCGGCGCGCAGGGCGATCAGGCGCCGGGTGAAGTCGGTGAGGGCCCGCTGTTCATTCGTCAGCTCCCAGTCGATCCAGGAGAGTTCGTTGTCCTGACAGTAGGCGTTGTTGTTGCCGCGCTGGCTGCGGCCGAGTTCGTCGCCGTGGCAGAGCATCGGGATGCCCTGCGAGAGCAGCAGTGTGGCCAGCAGGTTGCGCTGCTGGCGGGCGCGCAGTTCCAGAACGGCCGGGTCCTCGGTGTCGCCCTCCACGCCGCAGTTCCAGGACCGGTTGTGGCTCTCCCCGTCCCGGTCGTCCTCCCCGTTGGCCGCGTTGTGCTTGTCGTTGTACGACACGAGGTCGCGCAGCGTGAAGCCGTCGTGCGCGGTGACGAAGTTGACGCTCGCGCGCGGGCGGCGCCTGCTGTGCTGGTACAGGTCCGAGGAGCCGGTCAGCCGGGAGGCGAACTCACCGAGCGAGCCGGGCTCGCCCCGCCAGAAGTCCCGGACGGCGTCCCGGTACTTGCCGTTCCACTCCGACCACAGCGGCGGGAAGTTGCCGACCTGGTAGCCGCCCTCCCCCACGTCCCACGGTTCGGCGATCAGCTTGACGCGGCTGATCACCGGGTCCTGCTGGATCAGGTCGAAGAACGCCGACAGCCGGTCCACCTCGTGGAACTGCCGGGCCAGCGTGGCCGCGAGGTCGAAACGGAAGCCGTCGACGTGCATCTCGGTGACCCAGTACCGCAGTGAGTCCATGATGAGCTGCAGCACGTACGGATGCCTCATCAGCAGGCTGTTGCCGGTGCCCGTGGTGTCGTAGTAGTGCGCCCAGTCGCCGTCGACCAGACGGTAGTAGGAGGCGTTGTCGATGCCCCGGAAGGACAGGGTCGGGCCCAGCTCGTTGCCCTCGGCGGTGTGGTTGTAGACCACGTCGAGGATGACTTCGAGACCGGCCGCGTGCAGCGCCTTCACCATGGCCTTGAACTCGTTGACCTGCTGGCCGCGGGTGCCGAAGGCGGCGTAGGCGTTGTGCGGGGCGAAGAAGCCGATCGTGTTGTAACCCCAGTAGTTGGACAGACCCCGGTCCTGGAGCACACCGTCCTGCACGAACTGGTGCACCGGCATCAGCTCCACCGCCGTCACGCCGAGGGAGGTCAGGTGCTCGGTCACGGCGGGGTGCGCGAGAGCGGCGTAGGTGCCGCGCAGGCGCTCGGGGACCTCGGGGTGGGTGCGGGTCAGGCCGCGTACATGGGCCTCGTAGATCACCGAGTCCGAGTAGGGCGTCCGCGGCGGCCGGTCGTCGCCCCAGTCGAAGTACGGGTCGGTGACCACACCCAGCATGGAGTGGCCGGCGCTGTCGGCGGGGGCGGGGCCGTCCGGGGCCCGCTCGTAGAGCGAGGCGTGGTTGTCGATCTGGCCGTCCACGGCCCGGGCGTACGGGTCGAGCAGCAGCTTCGCCGGGTTGCACCGGTGACCGAGCGAGGGCTGCCACGGGCCGCGCACCCGGTAGCCGTAGCGCTGGCCGGGCGCGATGCCGGGCAGGTAGGCGTGCCAGACGAAGCCGTCGACCTCGTGCAGCCGGACAGGGGTCGCGGTGCCGGCGTCGTCGACGAGGATCAGCTCGACCCGCTCAGCCACCTCGCTGAACAGGGCGAAGTTGGTGCCCTGACCGTCGAACGCGGCACCCAACGGGTAAGGCTGCCCGCTCCACACGGGCAGCCCTTTCCTGCGTCTGCGGGCGGTCACCGGCTGCCTTCCAGGGCGCCGTCGGCGGCGGGCGCCGGCGCGGCCAGCGCCAGGGCCGGTTCGGTGCGCGGTACTTGGAGGCCCGTGCGCAGCGTCGGCGCGGGGGCGGTCGGCACCAGGGGGACGCGCTGGCCGGCGCGGGCACGCTGCGAGAACCAGATGATCTTGCTCCCGCTCTCGGTGGCGCAGCAGCCCCAGCCGTCGCTCATGGCGGCGATGTCGGCGAGACAGGCACGCAGGTCCTGGTCGGGGCGCAGATCCGGGTCGTCGTCCCCGAACGCGGTGATGAGGTGCTGGCCGTTCCACCACATCTCGATGGACGTGCGTTTGTCGGTGGCGTGCTGGTCGATCGCGTGCAGCAGCAGTTCGGCGCCGCGGCAGACAGGGGCCGTGAGGTTCTCCAGGTCCCAGTAGTGGAGGTGGGCGGCCAGGATGCGGCTGACCTGTCCCACCCGTTCCGGGCTGACTTCCACGTCGAGGTGGTAGTAGCAGGGCACTGCGGTCTTCATCGTCGCTTGCTCCTCACCGGCGAAGCTCCCGCTCCCCTCGCCCGTCCGGGAGGGATCCCGGATGCTCGTCCGAGAAGAACCCGGACACACAGCGTGAGCGCTTGATCGCTTCAGAGTCACATCCACAGTGCGGGCACTACGCCATTCGTGCAACATGAGCACCCGACACCACTCATGGTTGAAGGTCCAACAAGACGCTGCGTCGTCGTGCGTGCACCATAAGTGAAAGCCTCGATCGCCGTAACGGTGCCGTGCCCTTCCGCGCGCGGACACCACCCGACCGTCGGGAACGCGCCCAGTCGAGAGCGTGGAGGGTGAAGAGGGCAATGCTGCTACCCGCCAAGGCCGAAGTGGCCCGGGCGTTGCGGCGTTACCGGGCGTGGGAGCGCGTGATGCTCGCCTCGCCCCACGACCGCACGGTCCGGGGCACCTTCGAGGACTCGGGCTACACGCTGTGCGTGCTGATGGGCAAACGGTGCGCCCGCGAGGCCGCGGACGCCGCCGAGCGGTATCTGCGCACCAACCTGGTCACCTACCTGCGCGAGCAGGACGGACGGCCGCGGTCGCGCCGGGCGGCCAGAAGAGCGTCGCCACCGGAGCGGCGTTCCACGGCGCCAAGCCCCTGAGCTGGCACCGTACAAGGCGTTCCCCACGGGACCGACGTCGGTCGGCCCGTCTCGGAGCGCGAAGCCGGGCCGGGTGCCCGGCTTTGCGCACGGCGGAGGTGAGATACATGCGCAGGACCCCGGCCATCGGCCGTGTACCGGTACGCGACGTCCGGCCGGCCGTGGAGTGCGGCAGGCGCCCGGCGAAAGCGGTGGCCGGGGAGACGTTCCAGGTGTCGGCCACCGTGTTCCGTGAAGGGCATGACGCCGTGGGCGCCAACGTGGTCCTGCGCGATCCCCAGGGCCGCCGCGGCCCATGGACACCGATGCACGAGCTGTCCCCCGGCAGCGACCGCTGGGGCGCGGAGATCACTCCGGACACCACGGGCCGCTGGACCTTCCGGGTGGAGGCGTGGAGTCATCCGCTGGCGACCTGGCGGCACACCGCCTCGGTCAAGGTGCCGGCCGGGATCGACATCGGGCTGGTGCTGGAGGAGGGCGCGGCGCTGTACGAGCGTGCGGCCGCCGGAGTGCCGAAGGGTACCGAGCGTGACGACGTCCTCGCCGCCGCCCGGGCTCTCGGCGACGACTCCCTCGCGGTGCACGAGCGCCTGAAGGCGGCCCTGTCCCCCGAGGTTGAGACGCTCCTGGCCCGGTACCCGTTGCGGGAATTGGTCACCGCCTCGGATCCGATGCCGCTGCTGGTGGAGCGGGAACGCGCGCTGTTCGGCTCCTGGTACGAGT